>NZ_ADEG01000046.1 GCF_000177075.1 Hoylesella buccalis ATCC 35310 | reverse complement strand
ATTAAGATATGTCTTCAGTGTAACCCTTCTCATATTCACTTTAGGATTATATGTTTTTGGCAACGGCCACAGCCTGCCGAATGCGGTCTGCCATGCCGATGCCTCCCTTGAGGTTTCCTGCCAGGACAAGGCCAGGGTAGCGTTGCTCCACTTTGTCAATTGCCGCGAAGCGCGCCCCACTGGTCACCTCGTATTGAGGAATGGCCCGATGGTGGCGGAATATACGAAGCGCGTCGGGTTGAATATGCTTTGGCAATTGTAGCATCCGGTGCAAGGCATCATCGACAATGTCTGTCAACTCATCATCAGTCTTACTTATAAACTCCTGGTGTCTCACTCCTCCTAAGAAGAATGAGAACACTGCCCCGTGCTCTGGCGCGCGCTCCTCAAAGCAAGCCGATGGGAAGAGGATGCCCAACACTTGCTGCCGTTCACACGAAGGAACCAGACCGCCAAACGCTTGATACTGCCTTCCGCCGGTGTTCCTGATGCCCACGCCTACCTGCACGATGGGTGCGTAGAACAGGTTGTTGACATCTTTCATGAGCCTTTCATCCACGAATGGCAGGAGGGCGGGCAAGGCATAAGCGCCACATGTGGTCACCACCTTGCGGCAAGCAATGCGATGTTCCATGCCGTCTGCCGTAGTATATCTCACCTCATACCCATTAGCATCAGGAAAAACTTGTACGCCATTGGCCCCGGTAGTGATATGCTCCGGCCCAATGGCCGCGCCCAAGGCCTGTACCAGATGCTCCAGACCGCCTTTAGCCGAGAACACCTGCTTGGTAGCCAGTCGGTCGCGGTCACTCTTAGGCTCCCTGGCCTTGGCCATGGCACCACGGATGAATCCCCCGTACGTTTGCTCCAGATTGTACAGCTTAGGCAAGGCATAACGGGTAACGAGCGTCATGGGGTTGCCCGCATAGACACCCGACACGAAAGGATCCACGGCATAATCAAGATACGACCTCCCTAATCGTCGCGCAGCCAGCTCGCCAACCGATTCATCAGGATTGGTTCCTTTGGCACGGAACGGCTCACCCAGGATGCGAAACTTGTCGTGCCAGGTGAACAAGGGCGTGCGCAGTCCGCCAATCAGTCCGGACGGCAGCTCTCGGAAGCGGTCGCCCTTCCATATCAAACGGCGCTTGGAAGATGCGCGCGCCGTCTCCAACTGGCAGTCACCGTCCAGCGCGTTGAACAGTTCGACAATCTCCGGATAGGAGATTGCCCCTGTGTTGGGGCCGCTCTCCATCACAAAATCGCCTACCTGGTGCGTGTGGATTTGTCCTCCAATGCGGCTGGCCTTCTCCACCACACGCACGCTACGTCCTTTTTTTATCAGGTGGAAGGCTGTGGTGAGGCCGGTGATTCCGGCGCCAATCACGCAAACGTCAACGGGTTCTGGTGTTTCCGTGGACAAGGCAGACGGTTGGTCGGCCACAGCCATGGTACCTTGTTGCCCTTGAATATCTTCTAATGGCATCATCTTTTCTATATTTTAGCCTATACTGGCTTTGAAAATTTCTTGTCGGTGTGTTGCATCAGCGGGTCGAGAGTGGCCACTACATTCCGTACGAATGGCGAGCCTATGCTGGTCATGGCCACAACATCATCGCTAAGCAGTATCAGTCCGTCGGCCTCCATTTCGCGCAACTTAGCCTCGTCGTAGTTGGTGGCGGCCTTCACCTCGGCCGGCGTGATGCCGATACGCCCAGCTATCTCAGACCAGGAAAGATGGTAGTTGCACATCATCTGCGCAATGACCTCGCGCACGATTTGCTCCTGCCTCGTGAGTTGGTAGCCACGCCGGGTGTACAACTTGCCCTGTCGTATAGTGTCTATATAGGCTTGGATGTCACGCCCGTTTTGCGCATAGGCCGTTTCCAGCTGACTGATGGCCGTTACGCCGAAGGCATAGACCTGCCCTGTGGTGCGGCGCGTGCAATATCCTTGGAAGTTGCGGTGCAGCTGCCTGGTGTCCAATGCGATACTCAGTTCGTCGGTAGGCAGCACAAAATGATCCATGCCAATGCTGCGATAGCCGGCGGCATGAAAGACATCCGCGGCTTTCCGGTACATCTCCTGCTTGTCGGCATCCTTGGGCAAGCCCAGCTTCTCGAGTACCAATTGCCTTTTATGCACCCATGGCACATGTCCATAGCTGAACGTCACCACGCGATCGGGATGCAGGGCTGCCGCTTGCTGGGCGGCCTGCGCGAACGACTCGGGTGTTTGAAGTGGCAGCCCGAACAGCAAATCCATGTTGATGGTCGCACCCTGGGCGCGCAACAGTTCCATGATTTCGCTTATAGGCATCAAGGGCGGCCTGCGGTTAACGGCCTTCAGCACGCGCAGGTCGAAATCCTGTACGCCTAAGCTGTAGCGCGTGAAGCCACATCTGCCTAATTCCTCCCAGTTGCTGGCCGTGAGATAGCCGGGATGGCACTCTATGGCTATCTCGGGATTCTCTATGGCCGGCATCAGAGACAACAGGTGCTCGTTCAGCTCCTGTAGGTAATGGATGGGCAGTGCCGTGGGACTTCCGCCGCCATAGTGTATCTGCGAGATCTTCCGTGTAGCCGTGTCAATCCGTGCAGCCACCAAGTCAATCTCCCGATGCAAGGCGTCCACATAGTGGCCTATCACCACATCATCCGCCATGGGATAAGAGTTGCAGCCACAGTAATGGCACAGATGCCTGCAAAACGGAATGTGCAGATAGAACGACACCAGCGGCTGGCGCGTCTGATGGTTGGACGCGTCGACGGCAGCAAGATATTCGCGTTCTGTAAATTCGTGGAAATAGTTGGCCGGTGGATAGCTGGTGTATCGCGGCACGGGAATATTGTATTTGTTTAGTAATTGCTGATTCATCGTGAGAAAAGATTATCACTTACGCCTCGCTTCATTTCCAGAAGCACCATGTCCGCACAGGCCTTCCGGCACACGGTAACTTTGGCATTAGAACTTCCACCTCTGCCGGCATGGTTACATAGCTTGGGCAAAGGCGAAAAAGAATGACATGCGCAGTGTGAGTAGTATTCATCTGTCTGCATGCAAAGTTACAATTTTTCTGTGAATATCATGTATCCTATCTTATGAGGATATTTGTATCTTACGTGCGGACAGCAGGACGTTCGTTATTGAACGATGGCTTTGTTTCAATAACAAATCTAATTCTAACGAAACCAATTACCTTGTTTGTGGCTCAATGAACGGTGCGTGCTTAGTCTGGTTTACTTTATTGGCTTTCATTTTTTGTAACAACAATTACCCTTCAATGAAAGCATCCTACATGAAGGAATCCGTTGTTTTTTTGTTCTGTAATTTTACCATAAAACGATCATCTAAAATCTTCGAAATAGAAAAAATCAATAGGCAAGCACTCTACAAAAATGGGTTGATTTTAACAAAAAAGACGGATTTTAAAGCTGGAACATTGACTTAACGCACTTAGAAGCATCTTTTTGAGTGGTTATTCACATGCTATAGCAACATCAAAGCATGCATATTCGATGCTTATCTCAATGCTTTTGCCGACAAGAAGTGGTATAAATAGGAATAAAAAGAGAAGGATTTTGCGTAATCTATTCAACAGCAACAAATTATAAAAACGGCTCATTTTTAGCGTTTTTACGAACAAATGGGCGTTTGGTTGTCTACACGCAAAATATGAGAGGCACATTGTAAGGTAAATTCAGCATGGATGAGCCTTCGATGCAGCGTGCCACCGAACTTGCAAAAGCTTGTAATAGGTGTGAAAATCGTGAAAAATAAAATGACAAAAATTTGTTGGTTCTGTTTTTTTAGTATATTTGCAGCCAAATTTTGATGTAGAACTAAGTCGTATTCTATATGGTACTTTCTCCTGATGACAAGCGTGTGACGCATAGTGGTTTGAGTTTCATAGGTGTTGTCGTAACGTTAGGTATTGTTTTTGGCGACATTGGTACTTCGCCACTGTATGTCATGAAGGCAATTGTTACGGCTGGTAGTGTTATCAATGCCCAATATATCATAGGTGCTGTATCTTGTATTATTTGGACGTTGACGTTACAGACCACGGTTAAATACGTGCTTATTGCGCTTCGTGCCGACAACAAAGGCGAAGGTGGCATCTTGGCTCTTTATGCGCTTATCAGGCGACATAGTCCAAAATGGCTTTACCTGTTGGCTATCATCGGGGCGAGTACGTTGGTTGCTGATGGCGTTATTACACCATCGATTACGGTGCTGTCTGCCATTGAGGGATTGAAGGTTTACGAACCCAGTACGCCTACTGTACCCATTTGTCTTTGCATCATTACGGTGTTGTTTGCCATACAACAGTTTGGAACCAATGCCATTGGTCGGTTTTTTGGACCCCTTATGTTCGTATGGTTTGCCATGATGGGGGTGCTTGGCATTGGTCACATCGCTGACTTCCTGCCCATACTCAAGGCATTCAATCCATATTATGCGATAGAACTATTAGTGCACGACCCTAAGTGGTTCCTCATTCTTGGCGCTGTTTTCCTGTGTACTACGGGAGCTGAGGCTCTTTATTCCGACCTTGGTCATTGTGGCGCACAAAACATACGTGTGAGTTGGGCGTTTGTTAAATTGATGCTCATCCTCAACTACTTAGGACAAGGTGCGTGGATTATCAGTCATCCTGATAGTCTTGTTCCTGGTATCAACCCTTTCTACGCTATCATGCCCCACAGTTTTCTGTTTTTTGGCATTGTCATGGCGACAATTGCTGCCGTCATTGCCAGTCAAGCTCTTATTAGTGGTTCGTTCACTATTTTCAGTGAGGCAATGAATTTGAAGTTTTGGCCCAGACAGAAGATAAAATACACTACCGACGTTAAAGGTCAACTGTATGTACCTTTTGTAAATATGGCACTCTATGTGCTTTGCGTTCTCGTTATTCTGTTTTTCCAAAACTCAGAAAATATGGAGGCTGCCTACGGCTTAGCCATTACTATAACGATGCTCATGACCACCTTCCTGCTTTTTGCCTATTTACATAAGTGTAGGGTGTCACCCTTGTTTATTCTGCCCTTTGTCGTCTTTTTTGTAGGGATTGAAGGGATTTTCTTTATTGCCAACATGTTCAAGTTTGTTCATGGCGGATGGGTAACGATGCTCATGGCTGGTGTCATGTTCTCTGTGATGTATGTATGGTACAATGCGCGCCTTATTCGGGGACAACAGGTTGACGTACGTGATGTAAGAGATTGGTATGACGTTATTTCTGATATAAAGAAAGATACTTCTATTGCTAAGTTTACCACAAACATGGTCTATCTTAGCAAGCTTTCTGGAACCTACGAAATAGAACAAAAAATTCTATATTCTATCATCAACAAGCATCCTGTTCGAGCCGACCACTATATATTATTGCACATCAATTATCAGGATGAGCCTTCAACGCTTGAATATGAGTTTACCACTCTTATCCCTGATACGCTCTATCGCATCAATTTGAATTTAGGATTTCGCATACAACCCTTGGTGAATCTTTATTTTCGGCAAATTATAGAGGAGTTAGTGGCTCGCAAAGAGTTTACAATCGACAGCAGCTATCCATCGCTCAGGAAGCATCACATTCCTGCCAATTTTACCTTTGTCATCATTAATCGAATTTATGCAGCTCTCAATCACTTCTCCCAGAAAGAACGCATTATCATGGGATTATATTCGCTCATTTCGCACATAAAACTAAGCATGACACATGCGTTAGGGCTTGATACAAGTAACGTATTCATCGAAAATGTGCCATTGGTGGTGAAGCCTCATCGCCAACGTGCCATCCGCCGAATTGACAACAACGCTGACGCTGAATGACTTGGCTAAAAGGCAGTTGTACGAAGAGTGAATGTACATCAACAAATTTATCAAGCATAGCTGTGCATCCCACCCAACACATAATTGACACCAAAATAAGTCATCAGCACCGTCAAGAAAGCCAATACGATATAGACATGCAAGAATATTGGACGGCGAAACGCTGGCAATGACTGTTCGTGGAACGTCAAGGAATAAACCAGCATCGTAATCAATGCCCATGTTTCTTTGGGGTCCCACCCCCAGTATCGCCCCCATGAAACATTCGCCCACACGGCACCAGTGAATATTCCTACAGCCAACAAGAATACGGCTGGATACAACATGATGCGACTTATATCAGTCAATCGGTTGAGAATAGCAGTGCTACTTCCCATTCGGTTCATGATGAGTGCCGTGACACCATTGAAGAACAAGAATGCAAAGAGGGAATAGGAGAGCATGACCAAAATGACGTGTATGCTGAGCAGTGGAGAAGCAAGCACGGGCATCAACGTTGTAATTTGTGGATTACGCTCGCCAAGCATGGACACCATCAGGGCAAGACCAGCTGCCATAAGCCCGAAAGGGAGAAAGAACGGTATGCGTTTGCCAAGTGGCAATGCAATGACAAGCATGCAAAGCGCCATGAACTGCATGGTCTCGAAGCCATTTGACAAGGGCATGTGTCCTCCCACATATCCCCTCAGCGTAATCACCACAAGTAGGAAACAGGCGGACAGGGCAAGCAACAAAGAGCCGCATAGCTTGAGAGAGCGTTGTTGTGGCTTATTGCGTAACAGATTTCTTGCGGTCATGATGTAGAACAGTATGCCTGCCACGATAAGTAATATTGCCATGGGAAAAGAGAACTGGAGTGAGTTATATATCTTTTCAGCCTTGAACCTGCTGTCGGATGGCAATACTGTTCCTGCCTTTTTCCGTTGATACTCGCGTATTTTTTGGAGGACTTTTTCCACTCCTGTGTTGTCTTTTGCAAGTGCAAGCTCCATCACATAGTCAGTGGAGCGTTTGATGAAGAGCCACTCATCTTGTCCAAGTCCTTCTGGAAGTTGGTCGCCTTGTGCCATCCACCTTAGACTACCTGCCTCTTTCACAGGGAACATTCTAACGGCTTGTCCTGACATGAGTGACGCAATGATATTATATTTTTCGTAAGCTGCCGCAACATCCCGTGCTTCGCTATTGTTGAGCGAGCCTTTGTTCATCTGCTCTATCAGAGATGAAAGTTTGAAGCCTTGTGTGTCACTGGTGTAGTCCATCCATGAGACATACCTTCCATTTGTGTTCAATGCCTTTTGTACACTTCCTCCACTTATCTTAATCATGGGCTGTTCCACCCAGTCTGTGGGGTATAATAGCCATCCAACGAGTACCTGTTCGGCGGTGTATCCTCTGTAGCTGTCACTGCCATACAGTTTAATAGTTAGATCTCTTGCCATTGTCTGCATGGGGCAGATGCGCCCACAGTGGTAAACATAGAGGTCGCCAAAGCGTTCAGCCAATGCTGCTGGTAATGTTTTGGGAAGTGGGATGTTACTGGAGGATAGCATCTTCATGGGTACAAGTAATAGCAAAGCCAGCACTAACGCCTTTGCCTTGACGCTCTCCTTCTTCATAACCTGTCTAATCGTCCTTCGGAATCCACCACATGGATCTGCAAGAAATGCAATGATGCTCAGTAGCAGCATGACGTATCCGCAGTATGTTACTGTAATGCCCAGCGGATCGTATGAAACGGATAGATGCACCCAGCCGCTTTCCGTGTCATAACCACTTTGATAAAATCGATAGTATTGTTTTTTCGCAATGTTGTTCATGGACACCTGCTGCTCGTCTCCATCACTAAAGGCAACATGACTGACAAAGTCCATGGGCGAATCTGTACCCGCATAGTACTCAATGTTGAAATTACAAAGTTTCATATTGAAAGGCAGGCGCTGCTGTTTGCCGTCTTTTGTGATGAATGAGTCTGCTGGTTGTCCGTTGTGGAGATATATGTCACCTTGCTTACCCGTTAAGAAGGTCAGGCCTGCTCCTAAGAGAATCACAGCGAATGAAACATGCAGAAAGATAAGCGAATGACGCATCACCGCATGCCAGTATCTTAGAATGGCAAACAGGGACGATATGGCAAGCATCATCCACAGGGCAGCGAAAGCCCATGAGCCATAGATGTACTTGTGTGTTAGTTGTGTGCCGTACCTCTTATCCATGAACGAGGCTGCCGCCAAGACTATAATAGTCAATGACAGCAGCCCGAAAGAAATATTCGTTAGTCGTTTCTTCATTAGATAGACTCGATAAATTTGACTATCGCATGGCGGTCGTCCTTGTTCAGTTTGCGGAACTTCTCTGTTGTCCACCGTGCATGCGAAACGCCACCTTCTTTTGAACATCCATGCCACATAATTGCCTCTATGACATTTCTTGCTCTCGCATCGTACAGTCGGTCATCGTGACCAGTACATACTTTCATAAGTCCTTTGCCCCACAATGGCGGTGTACGTATCCATCCTTTGCGAACATCGTTCTTCATGTACAGCCTATGTGAAACTAAATCGGTGTAAGGCCATATCTTTTGTTTGGGATAATGTGGCAGACGTGGGTCGTTGGGTTTGATGTTAAGGTCGCCAGGATAGGAGAACTGGTCGTTGCCCGTAATCCACATGGGTCGGTGACACGTAGCACAACCTATTTCGTTGAAGAGCTTCTTGCCGCGTTGCACGATTGGGGAATCCATGTTGCGCGCCGCAGGAACAGCCAATCCCCTGAGCCATACCATATAGTTCAGGTAATCGTTGTCTTCCATTTCAATAGGGTGCTTGTCACTGGTGAAATAGTTATATATGTCCTTTTCTGGGTTGCCCGTTTTTTTCCATTCAGGGAAATATTGATAGAATACTTTCTGAATATCAGGATCTTTGCTTGCTGTTAGCGCATACTCCTTGGTCACATTAATTGTGGTGTGTCCACGTCTCGTTACATTAAAGTTTGCCCAGTGCTGTACATCCCAAGTAAATGTACTTAGGTCAAGGAAATGACCGAAGCGGAAAGGTTCCATTGTAATAGAGTCAATGGCAGTCCATTTTCCGTTCTTAAACCTTGAGGGATCCAATTTCGCATGCGCTTCTTCGCGCTGCCACTGCTTCAACAGACTGTCGGCATCAATGGCTCCTATCAGTCCGTTGCCAAAGAAAGGAATGGCGTTCTTGAGTCGTATGTGAATATCACTTACACTTACAGGTTTTCCGTTGTGTGACGGTTTCACATAATAGGCATCCTCTGGTATTTTCACATCAGGATATATCAGGCTGTATCGCTCTCCGTCTGGGAATACGTTCCCCCAGTCATCGGTATATTCCTTCCATGTAATTTGCACTTTTGCTGGGTCGAGATACGACTTGAATGGAGGCATGCCCTGGAACTTGGGACTGAAGAAAGAGAGTAGTTCACCATCATCGCCGAATATTTCCAACTCTGTGGCATTACCCCATTGTTTTGGATCGAACTTTGTAATGCGCCATCCGTGTCCATAACCGCAGTGACAGCTTTCACATGAGGGACGCGAGTATAATGGTCCTCTTCCGTTGAATGGACGTGTGCTTGAGTTGTATGGGCGTTCAAAGAAATATTCACCCATCTTGAACTGATATTCCAGTCCTGCCTCTTCGATAGCGGGTGTGGGATCCTCGTACGCACTTGCAGTAGCATTGAATGTTGTGCCGAGTTTTCCTCCAGCATACCATTCGTCCGCCAATTCCTTACTCTCAGTACCACTGCCGTTGTCGTTGATATCTTTGTCCTTACAAGATATGACCGACACACATACAAATGCCATGGCAGCTACCGAAAGTACTTGTTTTGTGGTGATTGTGTGATGTTTCATAATCTTTTTGTTTTAACATGTTGACTAAAAATGCGGATGAGTTTCAGGCGGTTTAGCCACCTGAAACTCGAATACGTCGCACCTTGATAATCGGTGTTCACGCTGTTATTTCTTCAACTCAGTCTTCAGTTCACTGAGCGTCTCATCAAGCTCCTTGCAAGCATCCATAGCTGCCTTGCAACTTGCATCTGTATAGTTGAGCACAAATGGAGCCTTCATGTTCTTGATGGCTGTTTGTGCCTTCGTAATGGCTGCCGTCACTTTCATGTCCATTTCCTTGTTGTGCTTTGCCATATAATTGTGGATGGAGGCACCGCGATTACCCTCAATACCACCATAATAAACGTTCTCAACAGAGATGATATTGTTATGGAAGTCATGAATGGACATTTGGCTGTATGGCGACTCTATGTATGAAACGTCCTCGCCTGTGTGTGCTGATCCAATCTTCGATGTGCCAACCTCGTCACAGATACTATTGCATCCCGACACAATTTCCTGTAGAGCGGCAACCCATGAGCGGTACAGTGAACCTGGTTGACCAGCAAGCAGAATGTTCTCTCCGTAAGAATGTTCTCCTCCACCAACGGTGATACCAAGCTCAACATCTTCTGTGATGTGTTTCACTTGTGCAGCATCCAGTTTGGAAGCATATTTCTCTCCAGCCCATGAAGTGAGGAGCTGCCAGCAACTGTTGCGGAGGTCGCCAGCCACGGCAATGGCATACACGAGGTATTCGTCTTCTATTGAACCTGCCTTGCGTGGTTTTCCGTCTTTGAAAAGGATGTACTCCACTCCATGATAGCCCAACAACTCCTGACCAAGTTTTGTGCGTGCAGCGATGTCATAATCGTCGCCATCAAGTTCTTCAATATTGGTTGCTGTTGCAAGATACTTCTCCAGTGCAGGAAGGTCGAGCGGCCAAGAGTCAATGTGTGGGTCGATACCGAAGTCGGAAGCAGCTCCAAATAAGAAAGCTTCACTGCGTTCCCACCACATACGCGATGCGAGGAAGTCTTCACATGCCTTGTCAAGGTTTGCCTGAGTCGGGTTCTTGCGGTATTCCCTCAGGTCTTTTACCAATTCAGACGATTTTAAGGCCATCTTCTCATAAGTTGGCACAACAGTTTTGTGGATGAAGGCGTCAACGATTTCAGCGTACGCCTTGTCGCGTTCTTCCTGTTTTTTCAGCTCATCTTTTTTCGTATCATCCCCGTTGTCGTCAGAACATGCAGTAAATGACATCGAAAAAATCAGGCCGAGAATTGCAGCGAAACAATAGTTCGATAATCTTTTCATTTTTTTTGTTTTTTATTGTTAGAGTTATATTGTAAAGACTATAGGAAAAAGCCTGCATAGGCTATACCCAGCGAAATGCTCGGCTCGTTATTAAACTTGCTTTTCAGGAAGCGGTTGCTATATTCTCCTTTCACAACAATTTGCTTCGTTGGATGGTAGTTGAAGCCAAAGGCGATGCGGTTTCTGTCGGTCCATTCATAGTCGCTGTTTCCTGCTACAGGATGATAGGCATCGTAGTTCTCGTATGCTCCGAAGACGAACAGTTGTTGTTTCTCACTTCTCATGCACGGGAAGAAGCGCATCACATTGTACCCTGCCTGAATACTTGCAGCGTGTGCACGGTTGCCAACGAGTGTACGTTTGTATGGTGAGGTTGAACTCTGCGAGCGATTGTAGGTTGAGATAATGTCAGCGTCGCCCAGATGTCCATAATCAAAACCACCAAGAATGCGCCAACCGTGACCTGTGTAGCTCATGTCTATCGTTCCGATGGTGACAGCACCTTTCACATCTTTATATTTACCGCGCTCATCACTCTGCAGGGTGTTGTTGAACGATTCGCCATAATATCCGCTGAGACCTATGCGCAATCCTTTCAATGGATAGAAGTCAAGGCGAACCGCTGTGGCATATTTGTTGGCTGGTGTGAATTCAAAAGCACTTGCCGATCCATTCTTAATCCACTGATCTTTGCTGAACAAGAGTGAGTTAAGACCTGGCAGGAACATGGCTTGATAACGCAGAAACTTCCATCGTCCCCAAACCGACACACCTGTTTGATGCCAAGTACAGGGTAAAATTTGGTTTTCTCCTTCTGGACGGTATACAGTGAAAAACTCGGTTGGTAAGTGATGCGCATTGGTATATCCAATGGGAACCACATCGTGACCAGCGCGTATATTCAATTCGGGACAGAACGATTTCTGAATCCAAAACTGTTCGAGTGCCACTTCGCCACCGCGTTCAATCTCGCCTTCCCATTCGCCAAACTCTTCATCTTCCATTTCCATGGCACTCTCGGTGCCGCCATGTTCAAACTCAATCTCTGAGTTCATAGTCCAGCCCTTGCCAAAGTCGTATCCCAACATCACCACAACGTGAGGCAAGTCTGCTTGTCCACGGCTTTTAGCATTCTTGTACTTTTCTGCCTTGCTGTAGCGGTTGATGTTGTCGGAATAAAACATTCTGCTCATCACGGCTTCTCCGTAGCCACCTAATGACAGTCTGCTTTTTTTGCAGCATCTCGTACTATCTTTTGCACATCCCTGTGCTTTTGCCATACCCGAGAAGCATAACAGGGTGCATACCAATGTAAAAATATAGGCTATTCGCTTTTCCATATTAACAATATATAATTTTAACTAATTATTCAGCCGTATTATAAAATATTCTTTGGCGATTGCAAAATTATCCTAAATCTGAACTTTATACAATACCCAAAAATAGTGATTTTGCATTGTCTCACCACCCCACGAAGCTCAATCCCCATTTAATTTCATCCTCATAAATGATGAGGAGATTTCTAAGACGAAAGAAAATATTTTGTCAACAATGTGATTTCAATTACCTTTGCAATTGAAACAGAACGATCATTGATCGCTCATAAAAAAGAAGGTATGGATATTTCTGAACTATACAAACTGTTTTTAAAGCATCCAGTGGTAACCACTGACAGTCGCGACTGCCCAAAGGATAGCATGTTTTTTGCCTTGAAAGGAACTTCGTTTAATGGCAACGAGTTTGCACAAAGTGCCTTAGAAAAGGGATGCGCGTACGCTGTGATTGACCAAAAGGAATACCAAATACAAGAAGACGAACGCTACATCTTGGTAGAGGACTGTCTGCAAACGTTAAAACAGTTGGCCAACTATCACCGCCGCACACTGGGTACGCCCATCATTGGCATTACCGGAACCAATGGCAAGACTACCACTAAAGAACTGTTGGCAACCGTGCTGGCCGAACGGTTCAACGTGTGGTACACGCAAGGCAACTTCAATAACGAGATAGGAGTGCCCAAGACGCTCTTATGTTTGAAGCCCGAACATGAGATGGCCGTCGTGGAGATGGGTGCAAGTCATCCCGGTGACATCCAATCACTGGTAACAGTAGCTGAACCCGACTATGCCCTCATCACCAACGTGGGGCGTGCGCATCTACAGGGCTTCGGCTCGTTTGAGGGCGTAATGCGCACCAAGGCCGAACTCTACGATTACATGCAGCAGCACAAACCGCAAGGCCTCGTGTTCATCAACCAAGACAACGAGTACCTTAAAGAGATGTTCCGCACCCACTGCCCCAACGTCAAAGCCATGGGATACGCACAGACCGACCGGCCGGACATCAGCATCCGCGGCGAGGTAGTGAGCTGCGCACCCTACCTGAAGTTTAGATGGCGTAAGACAGCGGCTGCCCCCTCACCCCGTGAGGACACACGATGGCACGAGGTGCAGACACAGCTCATCGGCGCCTACAATCTCGACAACATGCTCGCCGCCATCACCATTGGGTCGCACTTCGGCGTTTCCGACGAACAAATTAACCACGCCTTGGCCGGATATGTGCCGAGCAACAACCGCAGCCAACTACAGATCACGGCCCACAACAAGCTCATTGTAGATGCCTACAACGCCAACCCAACGAGCATGGAGGCCGCGCTGACCAACTTCCAACGCATGGACGTGCCGAAAAAGATGGCCATCTTGGGCGACATGCGCGAGCTGGGGGACGTGAGTATGGCTGAACATCAGAAGATTGTGGACCTCATCGCCACACTTAACCTCGACAAGGTGTGGCTCGTGGGCGAGGAGTTTGGTCGCACAAACACAACGCTCCGCAAGTTCAAGGACACGGAGGCCGTGAGGGAAGCCCTGCGACAAGAGCCTCCACAAGGCTATTACATCCTCATCAAAGGCAGCAACGGCATCAAGCTGTTCCAACTTCCAGAGCTGTTGTAACAGCATTCGTTTGCAACGGACAGTCACGAATGTGCAAGGACTTACCGTTCCGAAACATTCCCTGTCCTACCGTTGCGACCGCACGTCCTCATCGTTCTTTTTTCACAACTAATTTGGATGAGGAAAGTGATGATAATCATGTGCCATTTCACCTTGCTGCGCACGGGGGCGCAATGTCATAGACTTTGTGCATCAAACCCATTGACTTTGACGCCTAAACCCTTTGAGTTTACCATTCAAAGTCAATGCTATTGGAACGGCCCGTTCATTGGGATGGGTAGATGAAATCAACAACGAAATAAACAATAAATACGAATTGGCGAATTTCTTACTTTTTTTTCAATGGTAAACAAAGCGCGGCAACCTCATACATCACCATACAATACCATTCAGAAATGTACACATGTTTAAAGTCTTCATACTATGATGAAGCAAATGTAACAACGGCACGTTTTATCACGCTCTCTATCTTTTCAGATGTCAACCGTACGATACGATTTATTCCTACTAATTCAAACATTTTTTTTCTGCACCAATCGATACCTATACATATTGTGAAAATAATCAAGCAGCTCGTTAACATTTTGAACATAAACAAACTATCATCCAGCATTCCTTGCCATACGAACATCTTCTGCCATAATAGTTTCCGCACCATCGCATTATCACTGATCAGATAGACCGCAAGCGTATAAGGAGCTATCTTAACGAGGCAGCTTGTCAAACCATTTTCTTTGATGGTTAAACCTCGAACCCAAAGAAAAACATAGAGCGAGAAAAAAAACACAAAACCATTATAGCTAAAACCAAAAGGCGTCATATTAGTACCATCAAATAAAGGTATAAATATGTGCATCCAGGCAGGATATGTAAAGGTAATAACCGCAGCGACAATGGCTTTTCTGCCATATCGATTCATCGTTCTTGCATATAGTCTAACATAACCAGCAACCAAATACAAAAATATGAACCACAAGAACCCATAACCTCCACCAAAAGTGTCACCTAAAGGAAACTTCACTAATAATGTCAAACTTATTGCTCCCAACCCTATTAACGTCAACAAATGTTTGCTTTGACTAACATGATGAACAAAGACGTTCAAGACAGGAGCGAAGATGAGCAAGCCCATATAATTGGTCATAAACCAATATTCCTTGAAAGTGATAGGAAAGATTACATTGGTCAGCTCTTTTACTTGGAAAGTTTGAAAGCCCATACAACATAAGACCGCATACAAACTCACCGCATAAAACAACACCTCAACCCATAATACAGCCAACCTACTCAGCTTAAAAGATTTGGTTATCATGAAATAACCTGTTATCATCACATAACAATTCACAGCAACATGACATATCTCATATACTATTTCGGACATCATGAAATTACACGAGGACATAGAAAGACCCATTACCCCTCCCGAGGAAATATTAAAATGATAATACAAACCATGAGCGAAGTAATGTTGCACCACAATTCCAAACATTGCAGCCACTCTAAGTAAATCGAAATTGATGAAACGCTTCTGCGAAACCATATCATGTGAAATATTAATGTTCTGCGTGCTTATCTCCATTTTCTTACCAGGTAGATTCAACTTCAAATACAACAACGTTTGCAAATTTAAGTAATAAAACTCAAGTGGTCTTCTGAATCCCAACTTTTTTCTTGGTCTGGCACACGGCTCATTGAGTTCATGATTGACCATTCATTTACTTTTTGCTTGAACCTCAGTTTGTACATCACAGAAATTGTTTATCTTTGTCCTTTGGTGAGTTGCGCCATCATGCGCTTCGCTGCCAAATAAGAAAGTTATCTAATGCGTCTGCAACGTTTCTACTTAAAAAGAATGAAAAACAGAAAGTAAGAAGCATTTAATCAGATAATAGCCAAACTGTCAATATGAAAATATATCAAGAAGCGTTCGTTGATGGAATGTATACGGTTCCCGATTTAAAATTGGACTGGGACTCACTCCTCTCTGATAAGTATAATTTATGGGCAAAATACAAGTTTGCCTTACTTAAATTCTATTATTCTCCAAATCATGAAGGATCATGTTCTGATGTAGCACGGGAATTCAATGACAAGGCATCATCACTGAATGCGCTTATCATGAACTTCGGCCGTGCAGTGCAGAAGACTGTAGGCGATTTTTCAGTCATGCAAAATAATAAGATGCAATACTGGATTATTTCCATGAATGGATATTATGATGAGAAAAATCACTTCGTTTGGCGGCTGAGACCTGACCTCACTGAAGCAATCAAGAGGCAGCTGGAGAGCGAAGCCAATTTAAAGGAAATGTTTCTTGAGCGTTTTCCCGTAGAATCTTTGCGTTCTATGCCAATAGAAAAGTATACGAACCTCAATCGTAAAGACTCTTTTTGCTATTGGCTTGAATCAGGAACATACCGTCTTGGTTCGATCTGGGGTGGTAGTTCGCTGAAATTCGGAATTTATATGTTTGACCAAACACCTAAAGAGGGTATGCCAGTAAAGTATGACGATAAATACTGCTGGCAGGCTAAATACAACAGTAAAACAAGTGCGGAAGCCTTCAACATTGTCAGAGATAAGATTGCAACGATAGCAGAAAAAGCCGTTCAGGGTGATTTGCAAGATGTCGAGGACGTTGACTTCGGTGATGTGGTTAAATGGAAAATAGCCTGCCTTTACTCAGACAAGAAGGTTATTAATATGTTTACTAAGGAACTTCTACAATCAGCTGCGAAGGGTTTTGGGTACAAAGGCGACCTTGAATCACGAATAGACATGAACAATTTTATCGTTTCACAGTATGACGAGAAACGCGAGTCTTTCTATGATTTCTACATGCGTGTGGGTATTCACTATTTTGGAAAATCCGAACCAGAAAAAACATATTGGCTTGCCGGTTATTCTTTTGGTAGTACGAAATCTCAGTTTGATAGGTTTGTAAAAGATGGAATATGGGAGAGTAAGCATGATGAACATAACGTTGCGGACCAAAAACTTCTTCCTCTTGTGCAGACTATATCGGAAGGAGACATCATTATATTGAAATCAACTTCCACCAAGGGTAGCCATCATGACCAACCTTTTATGCGCGTAAAAGCAGTAGGCATGGTAACAAGTAATATTGAAACAAATATAATAGGTGGTTCAACATACTGTAGGTGTTCCGTTGATTATATGAATACGGATGACAAAGACTTTGACGGGGCATTTTATGGTTCGTATCGTAAAACGCTTCACAAATCTGATCGTAAATTGAAAGATGTTATTGATTATGTAAACCGTTTAATGTCAAGCAAAGATATGGCAAGAAAAAATATCATCCATGGAAAACAAAAGACGTATAGTGAGTTCATAGAACTTCTCAACGAGAACTATAATCTTGTCTTGACGGGTGCTCCCGGTACAGGTAAAACACACATGGCACAGGAAATAGCAGCAGAGATGGGAGCCGTGACAAAGTTCGTGCAGTTCCATCCTTCTTATGATTATACTGACTTCGTAGAAGGCTTGCGTCCTATCGAGAAGAGCGATGGACAGATGGAATTTGAGCGCAAAGATGGAATTTTTAAGGACTTCTGTCGTGAAGCCATTAAGAACTTGATTGATTCTGAAAAGAGTATAGAAAGTCTGACTAAGGAAATGTCATGGAAGGACAGGCTTGACCGTTTTGTTGAAGATTCCATTGAAAACGGTAATAAATTTAAAACCGTCAATGGCAGTGAGTTCGTCATTTCTGAAATGAGGGGTCACACCATAGTCATTCATAATGAACAGAATGAAAAGACGACACAGGTTGCTGTAAATGCAGATGAAATACTAGAGTTGCTTACTAGCGGTGTTCCTCTAAATATTGTTAGAGATATACGAAATTATTTCAACCGCAAATTTGGGACCCAGCCAGACTCTTATGCCTTTGTTATTACAAAGGCTGTTCGAGCAATGAAACATAAGAAGACGCCTGTGGTGGAAGCAAACAAGATAGATAGAAAGCCATTTGTATTTATCATTGACGAAATTAATCGTGGCGAGGTATCCAAGATTTTTGGAGAGTTGTTCTACGCTATAGATCCTGGCTACAGAGGGAAACAAGAACATTTGGTACAGACCCAATACCAGAATCTTGTACCTGAGTCGGATATGTTTGCAAAGGGGTTCTATGTGCCGGAGAATGTTTACATACTTGCAACGATGAACGACATAGATCGTTCTGTGGAGAGTATGGACTTTGCCATGCGCAGACGATTTACATGGAAAGAAGTAACTCCAACAGACACGGAGTCTATGCTTAACGCCATGCCGTGTGAAAAGAAGGCTAAGGCTACCATGCACAGACTGAATAGTGCCATTGCAGAAACTGATGGACTTGGAGCTGCATATATGATAGGCCCGTCTTACTTCCTGAAACTCAGTGAAAACGGAGGCGATTTTAGCAAGTTGTGGAAGATGAACATCGAGCCGCTGCTGAAGGAATATTTACGTGGATTCCGTAAGGCAAACGAGATTCTTGACAGATTCCGTAGGACATACTTTGGTACAAAGGAAGAAATAATAGCTGACAAGGCAGAACTGATAGATGAGGATTAATCTGACAGATAACAACATCGGACAATCTGATGCCGGAACGTTTCTGAGAGAGGACGTGGCGGCATTGTTCCCAATCGCTGGCAAGACGATTGCAGAACTATGTGGGGAAAATGAGAACCTTCTCATGTTCCCATATAGCATTGAAACTTCGGATGACATGATTGGTGAGTCTTCTATCATGAGCATACTCAATACCGATGATCCAGACAAGGTACGAATCACTACGGGCAATGTAATGGGCTTCATTGGTGTTGATAATCTCCAAATAAAGATAAAATCAAGATTTGACAAGGGTCGAGACGACTACCTTCTGCACTATATGCTTCAGAAAGTATTGTCGTTTAACCTCTTTGACCTCAGTCACAACAATGAAGAAGAAGATGTCTTTGACTTTATCATGTTCATGTTCCCATACTTTTTGAAAGCAGCTATGCGACAGGGCGTTTATAGGGAATACCAAAACTTTAGTCACAACGATGCAAATCTTAAGGGAACCATTGATATTGCTCAGCATATTGCCAAAAATGTGCCATTCGTTGGAAACATAGCTTACTCGACAAGAGAGTATAGCCATGATAACAATATGACAGAGTTGATTCGACATACCATTGAGTTTATGAAAACGAAACGATATGGGCAGTCAGTCTTGAATGTTGACCATGAGACTATTGAGAACGTGAAGGCTATCGTTGAGCACACACCTTTATATAATAAGAATGAGCGGGGCTGTATAATCAACAAAAATCTCCGTGTGAAAGCTCATCCTTATTTTACAGAGTATCGTCCGTTACAAATGCTCTGTCTACAGATTCTTAGAATGGACGAGGTCAAGTACGGTGAAAGCAATAACGACATTTGTGGCATCCTGTTTGATGGGGCTTGGCTTTGGGAAGAATATGTCAACACCATCTTGAGAGATTACGATTTCAAACACCCTGAGAACAAACTGCACAAGGGTGGTATCTATCTTTTTGATGACCATAGTGGTATACGCTATCCAGACTTCTATAAAGATGACATGGTACTTGATGCCAAGTACAAGTTACTAGGTAGTTACGACAAGGTGTCAAAGGTAGATAGCGATGACATCCATCAAGTCATGGCATATATGACGGCACTGAAAGTAGATCAAGGTGGATTTGTTGCCCCACTGAATCAGAAACAGTTGAACATCCCGACTTCACATCTTAAAGGAAGCTCGGCCACTCTATCAATATATGGCATTGAAATTAGTAAGACAGACACGTCTTATATGGACTTTTGTGAGAATATGAAGGAAATGGAATGTGTATTCGTTGAGTCATTGCATTGACACCGTAGATCATAAGTTCAATTAAGAAATGCAATTTTTAGGAAATACAAAAGAAGCGAAAATATTTTTTTTCAGAGATAAGGGAGGGTGTCCTTAGTAGAGTAAACCAACAAGTTTTGCATTTCGATTTTGAATCTGCATCCATTGAAGTGCCTGTGTTGACGAAAACAAATAAACACGGTTTTTTGTTGCGGTTTGCAAAAAAATGATGTACCTTTGCAAACGCTTTACGGTTTGTTACTTACAGCAAACAACAGAAAGCGCATCGGGATGTAGCGCAGTTGGTAGCGCACTACGTTCGGGACGTAGGGGTCGGGCGTTCGAGTCGCCTCATCCCGACAAAAAAGACGGCAAGTGAGCATTTTCACCTGCCGTCTTTTTTTATTTTTCTGCGATTTGGTCAGTCCTTCGGTTACGACAATCCCTGTATCACGCCATTTTCAACATACAACCTTTCGGCTTGCGGACTCTTGGGCAAGCCAGGCATACGCATGATGCTGCCAGCGATGGCCACAATCATTTCGGCACCGGCATTGATTACAAAGTCGCGAATGGTAATTTTGAAATGGGTGGGTACGCCGTATGCCTTGGCATCTTCGGAGAATGAATACTGCGTCTTAGCGATGCAAACGGGGAAATGAGTATAACCCAAAGCAGCGATATGCGCCAGTTTTTTCTTCGCAGCAGGCTTGATAACAACGTCATCAGCACCATAAATGCGTTGAGCCACCTTACGCACTTTTTCCTCAATGGACTCGTCATCGCTGTATAACAGCTTCAATGGGGCAGACGGATGCTCATCGATGGTGTCGATAACCAGTTGTGCCAAGGCCTCAGCCCCCTTGCCACCATCGGTATAAGCCGTATTGACGGCACAGCCTACACCCAGCTCCTGGCAATGTTCCTGTACCAGTGCCAGTTCTTCATCGGTATCATCGGGGAAGCGGTTGATGCACACCACAACGTTCTGCCCAAAGGCCTGCATGTTGGCAATGTGCTTATCCATGTTGGTCAATCCTTGACGAATGCCGTCGGGATGCGGTTGTTTGATTTCCGTTACGTCAATGCCGCCATGCAACTTGAGTGCCTGTGCGGTTACCACCAGTACGGTGAGTTTAGGCGAAAGACCGGCCTTGCGACACTTAATGTCCAAGAATTTCTCGGCACCCAGGTCGGCACCGAATCCAGCCTCCGTGATGACATAATCGCCAAACGTCATTCCCATCTTGGTGGCCATCACGCTGTTGCAGCCATGTGCAATATTGGCAAACGGGCCTCCGTGGATGAATGCCGGCGTGTGTTCGGTGGTCTGTACCAGATTAGGATGGATGGCATCGTGCAAAAGAGCCGTAATGGCTCCAGCCACGCCCAAATCCTTCACGGTGAAAGGCTTGTCTTCAAAGGTGAAACCCAAGAGGATGTTCTCTACCCGACGCTGTAAGTCTTCCTCATCTTTGGCCAAACAGAGGATGGCCATGATTTCAGAGGCAGGCGTGATGTCAAAGCCCGACTCATTGACTACGCCGTCGGTACGATGTCCCAAGCCTGTGACAACGTTGCGCAGGTTACGGTCGTTGACATCCAACACTCGACGCCAAAGCACCTCTTTGAGTGCGAAACCCTGGTCCTGGTTTTGATAACAGTAGTTGTCGAGCAACGCTGATATCATGTTGTTGGCCGAGGTGATAGCATGGAAGTCGCCGGTGAAATGGAGGTTGATTTTCTCCATAGGCAGCACTTGCGCATAGCCTCCGCCAGCCGCTCCACCCTTCATGCCGAAGCAAGGACCAAGAGATGGTTCGCGAAGAGCAACCACCGCCTTTTTTCCAAGACGGTTCATACCCAGGGCAAGTCCCACGCTGACCGTTGTCTTGCCATTGCCTGTCTTGGTGGGCGTGATGGAAGTGACCATGATGAGATTAGCTTTTTTTACTTTTTCCTCATCGATGAGCGTGTATGGAACCTTGGCCATGTACTTGCCATAAGGTTCAAGAGCCTCTTGAGGAATGTTGATTTTCGCGCCTATCTCAGCGATAGGCAGTAGCTTTGTTTCGTGTGCGATTTGTGAATCTGACTTCATTTTTTCTAATAGTAGTAAGTGTTATAGATTGATTTGCCCTTCAAATGTACTGGAAAAAAATACAATAAACAAAGTTTTCAGCAAAAATCTGATGACATACAGACAGAAAGGGCAAAAAAAGAGTTGGCATTTGCGGTGTCAACTCTTGATGAGTATGTTGTTTTATTGGTAAAGAAAGATGCTTTCAGTACAAAGCCTTGCCGATTTTAGTCGCGCAAGCAAGCATCCAACTCCTTGGTGATGGCTTCCTGATCGAGGTTCTGACCAATGAAAACCAACTTCTGCATGCGGTCACCATACGTTTCATCCCAATCGCGACGCAAAGCCGGTGCTTGAGCTTTCATCTGCTCCAACTGGTCGGCCGGCATGGTGGCATACCACTGACCGGCATCGCGTATCTGCACTTGCTTGCCGGCTTGTTCGAAGACATAGCATTTATTTTTTTCGTCATTGAAATAGCAAATGCCTTTGCAGCGAATGACATTCTTTGGCCAACGGCGCGCCACGAAGTCGTCGAACAGCCCCAAGTCCATGGCTGGCCGGCGATAGTAGACGAAAGTCTGGATGTTATACTCCAGTGCTTCGCCACTCTCCTCGTTCTCAATGCCTTCGGGATGGTCGTGATGATGATGGTGATGGTGTTCGTCCTCGTCATGCTCACCCTCTAATTCTGCTATCCAACTGGCCGACGTAGCCACCTCGTCAAAATTGAATTGGCCCGTGCCAATAATCAAATCTAGATCTACATCGCCGTAATTACACTCAAGGATGTTTGCCTTGGGTTGCAGTGCACGGATGATTTTCTTGACCTTTGCCAACTCTTCAGGCGTTACCTCAGCAATCTTATTGATAATGATGGTATTGCAGAACTCAATTTGTTCGATGACCAAACGCTCCAAATCATCTTCGCCAATATTCTCTTTCAGCAAATCGTTTCCACCGCCAAACTCGTCCCGCAAGCGCAGGGCATCGACCACTGTCACGATGGAATCGAGCTTGGCGATGCCGTTTTTGGCAAGCTGTGGGTACAATTCGGGGTAAGCACAGATGGTTTGTGCGATGGGAGCTGGCTCACAAATGCCACTCGCCTCAATGACAATGTAGTCGAATTTGCCCATGCTAACGATGTCGTTGAGCTGCTGTACCAGGTCGAGTTTCAGGGTACAGCAGATGCAACCATTTTGCAAGGCCACCAAACTGTCATCCTTCTGTCCAACCACCCCACCTTGTTCGATGAGGCTGGCATCGATGTTCACCTCACCGATGTCGTTAACAATGACGGCAAACTTGATGCCTTTCGTGTTGGATAAGATTCGGTTGACCAGCGTTGTCTTGCCACTTCCCAGGTAACCTGTGAGCAACAAGACGGGTATTTCTTGTATTTTCATCTCTAAACCTATTTATGATTGTGCCACAAAGGTATAAAAAAAGTTGGACAGGTGGCCATCTGTTTCCAACATTTTAAGCACTACTCCTCAAACGAAACATAGGGTTTGAGCCGCTCAATGGCCTCGGGTGTGAAATCTTTCAACATGCCCAGGTCTTCCAATCGATGGATAGGTCCTTTCAATCGGCGATAGTCAGCGATGGCACGGGCTCGGTAATAACCCATGTAGGGGTGCCGCTTCAGCTGGTTGATAGATAGTTTGTTGATGGACAGGCGATGAATTTGATTGGCATCGCGTGGTGGTAAAGAAAAATAAGTCAATGCTTCTTCGGGGAAATCCTCTATTTCTAACAGCTGTCGAGTATTGTAAAAGCCTCCTAAACGCATTCGGTAGTTCACGATTTGGCGGGCGAAATAGCTGCCAATGCCCGGTACTTTTTTCAACATGGACGTGTCGGCAGCGTTGAGAGCGACATGCTCGGTAGATTTGATTTTGATGGGAAAACGAACGGTGTCACGCACCAATTCAGGCGTTGGTGCTGCATTTGCGGAGAGTGTTGACGCAGGTAGATAATCAGAACTGATGTGAATGTATGGCTCCATGGCAAGATATTGCTTACGCGTCAGTCCATACAAGCGGGAAAAATCGGAAGCCTTGCGATACACACCACCGGCCGCTCTGTATTTGTAGATATTGCGCACCTGCCACGGTTGCAATCCCAAGCGCAACAGGTCTGTGCTGTCGGCTGTGTTTGGATCAAAGGGGAAGAGTTCAACTTGTCGGCCTTCCACCTGATAATATGCTACAGGTTGAGAGCTGGAACGGTATGAACTGCCTGGCTCTTTGACGAAAACGGTGTCACGTTCAGATGCGCCTGTCGTTGTTTTCTCTTCGTCACTGAGCAAGAAAAACAGGGCCGTAGCACAAATTCCAACCGTGAGCAGAAAGATAAGCGCTTTGCGGTCGGACTTGTTGAAATAAAAAAAATCTTTGATGGACATGGCAGATTCGGCAAATGATTTGATACAATCGTGCTGTTGATATCTTGAAAATATTGTATCTTTGCATAAAATAGGCTACGCCTCAACAAAGTAAGTAAACTTCCTTTGTCTTCGGCTTGCACTATTTTTGCATAAAATAGGCTACGCCTCAACAAAGTAAGTAAACTTCCTTTGTCTTCGGCTTGCACTATCTTTGCATGAAAAAAGTTCGGTTTCCTATGCAACAAATCATACAATTTATCAAGCGCTACCCCTTTACTACCGTACTTATCTTTGGTATTTGGGTTGTTTGCTTGATTCCTATTCCAGAAATCCCATTAAGTGGTGTCACGCTCATAGACAAGTGGACGCATGTTGCCTTGTACACTATTTTGGGTTGTTGCATTTGGATTGAAACTGCACGCAGCCGCCAAAAGCTAAGTAACAAACAGCTCTTCATCCTCACATTTGCAGCCCCAATCATCATGGGAGGCCTGATAGAAATCGTTCAAGCAACCTGCACAGGGGGCAACCGCAGTGGCGAGTGGATGGATTTTCTGGCCGACAGCATCGGTGTTGTGCTGTCACTGCTTATCGGTATTCTTCTGGTAACGTGTCTTTCCAAGCGGAAAAAGGATTCGTGAGCATGTATTTGTTGTAGAAACGCGCATCTCCAGTGACCTCCGGACCAATAAAATCTGGCTTCTCGTAAGGTTCATTTTCTGACTTCAATTCCACCTCGGCCATAACAAGTCCCTCGTTATCGCCATAGAATTCATCCACTTCAAACACATGATTGCCACTTTTAACGAGATAACGACGCTTGTCGATGATATCTCCTTGGCAAAGCTGTAGTAGATGCGAAGCTTCTTCGAGCGTGATTTTTGTCTCAAACTCATAGCGCGTCATTCCGCCATGAGTGGATTTTCCCTTGATGGTTAAATATGCTTCGTCGTCACGAACACGAATCCTCACCGTCGCATTGAGGCAAGGTATGTATCCCTGTTGGATATGACTACTGGAAAAGGCGGCACGCTTGAATGCTCCGCCTTTCTTGACAAGGAACTTGCGTTCAATCTCAAATCCGCTCATCCGTTATACGTTCATGGCGACAATAATCCAAATGATGGCACAAACAAGCAATGCTATGGAGAGCCATTTAATGACATTCTGCGCTTGTTTTTCTTGTCTTGCCTCGCGCTTAGCTCGATTCATTTTGCTTTTTTCACTCATAGTTGTATTATTTTAAAGGTTGATTAGTCATTCTCATCCGCAACTGGAAATTCCATGAGGTAAGCTTTGATAAACTCATCCAGCTTACCATCCATCACTGCGTCTACATCGGTTGTCTGATAATTGGTGCGGTGATCTTTCACACGACGGTCGTCAAAAACATAACTTCGGATTTGACTTCCCCACTCTATCTTCTTCTTTCCAGCCTCAATTTTAGCTTGCGCCTCCAACCGTTTTTTCATGGCACGGTCGTAAAGTTGACTCTTCAAGAGCTGCATGGCCTTGGCTCGGTTCTTTGGTTGGTCACGTGTTTCGGTGTTTTCAATCAGAATTTCTTCTTCCTCTCCCGTGTCAGGATCTTCGTATTGATAGCGAAGACGAACGCCAGACTCCACCTTGTTCACATTTTGTCCGCCTGCACCACTCGACCGGAAGGTATCCCACGACACACGAGCAGGGTCAACAAACACCTCAATGGTATCGTCCACCAGGGGTGAAACAAAGACACTGGCGAAGCTGGTCATACGCTTACCCTGGGCATTGAATGGAGAAACGCGCACCAAGCGATGCACTCCGTTCTCGCTCTTCAAATATCCATAGGCATATTCGCCACCTTCTATCTTCATTGTCACGCTCTTGATGCCAGCCTCATCACCGTCCTGAATATCACTGATGGTACACTTGTAATCATGAGCCTCGGCCCATCTCATGTACATACGCATGAGCATTTGTGCCCAATCCTGACTTTCTGTACCGCCTGCTCCCGAGTTAATCTTCATCACACAGTCCATGGGATCTTCGGTTTGACGGAGCATGTTCTTCATTTCCAGATGCTCTATGGCGGCAACAGCCTTGGCATAGTCGGCATCCAACTCGTCTTCAGTAATCATTTCATCACGATAGAAATCGAATGCCAACTCCAATTCATCAGCCAACTGACGCACCTGCTGATAACCAACGAGCCACTTCTCAATACCCTTGACCTTAATCATCTGTTCTTGGGCCCGCTTAGGATCTTCCCAAAAATCAGGCGCTTGTGTGCGTAGTTGTTCTTCTTCGAACTCTACTTTTTTCTGGTCTATGTTCAAATACCGATGAAGGGCTTCAGCACGCTCCATCACATCTTTTAACTGGTCGCTTGTTATCATTATTCTTCGTACATGCTGTCAATGACGTCCTTGTAGATTTTATAGACGGCTGGACGTCTGATTTTCAATGTATCCGTCAATTCCCCACGCTCCATATTGAAATGGTGAGGAAGAAGAGTGAATCGCTTGATTTGCTCATAGTGGGCCAACGACTGCTGTAGAGTCTTGATGCGTTCCATCATCATGTCCTTGATCTGTTTATTTTCACACAAATCTTCTCTATCCACATAGGCGATACCGTGATCGCTGGCATATTCTTCCAAGAGCCTGAACTCTGGTACAATCAATGCCGAAACAAACTTTCTTTGGTCAGCGATTACAACCACTTGGTCCACATATTTGTCTACCAAGAGCATCGCCTCCACCATCTGTGGTGCGACATATTTTCCGTTACTCGTCTTGAACAGATCCTTGATTCGCTCTGTCAAGTACAGCTCTCCGTCTTTCATGTAGCCTGCATCGCCCGTATGGAAGAACCCATCCTCATCAAAAGCTGCTGCATTTGCATTGGGCAGTTCATAATATCCTCTGGTGATGGTAGGCCCTTTGAGCAGGATTTCATTATTCTCTCCTATCTTAATCTGAATACCATCAACCGGTCTACCTACCGAGCCAACCGTGTATGGCCTGTCCATACGATCACAAGAAACGGTGGCCAAGCTCTCGGTGAGACCATACCCAACCATCATGTAGATACCAATGGAATGGACAAACTCTTCGACTTCCGGTGAAACATAAGCACCCGCTGTTGGAAAGAAGTGTGGGTTCTGCAAACCAATTTGTTTGCGAACCAATGCCATGACACTCTTATTATATACTTGATATTCTGCAGACAAGGCAAAAGGAGGTCGTTTTCCTTTACTCAAATAGTCGATATTATATTTCTTTCCAACGGCCAATGCCCTGTTGAAAAGTTTCTTTTGTACGGGATTAGCACTATCAATGCGCTCTTTCACCGCTATATAAACTTTCTCCCAAAAGCGAGGAACGGCCGACATAGCGGTAGGTTTCACCTCACGCATGGTCTGTTGTATTTCTTTGGGATACGTGTTAATAATGACGTGGGCACCTGCCGTTAGACACAAATACAACCAACCCCGTTCAAAAATATGCGTAATGGGCAGAAAGCTCACTACACGGTCTTCCTCACCAACAGGCACACTTTTTCCATTTGCTTCCATGGCTGCGTCGTACTGACCGTAGGTCAATACCACGCCCTTGCTTACTCCTGTGGTTCCACTGGTATACAGAATGTTGCAAATATCCTCATCATTGGCATCTGTCCATCGTTTTTCTACCTCCAATTGATGTGGCAGATTCTCACCTAATCTAATAAAGTCTTCAAAATAAATAGCATTTGTATCGTACGCACTCAATCGAACACTGTGATCAAAAATGATAATTCGCTCGAGTGTAGGACATAGCGAAAACACACGATGTGCCTTGTTATACTGTTCTTGTTCGCCAACAAAGAGGAAGCGTATCTGTGCGTTGTTTATTATATATTGTATCTGCTGCTCACTGCTGGTAGCATACAAAGGGATGGAAACGGCCCGAACCCCATAAGCACCAAAATCTGTATACAGATACTGGAGGCAGTTTTGTGCAAACACACCGATTTTTTCTTGTGGTTTCAATCCAAAGTCAATCAACGCATTAGACACCTGTTTCACACGCAAAGAGAACTGCTTCCAAGAAACAGTCTTCCACTTCAAACTGCCAAAGCTACGAAAGGTCAGCGCATCACGCGAACCATATTTCTTTGCTTGTTCATGTATCAGTACGGAAAGGTGATGTCTTGTTTGCATAAGATAGAAAAAATTTATATGTTGTAATCACAAAGGTACGACAAATTGATTCATTTTCCAAGAAATGGCTCCCTTAATTTTTATTGCTCGATGATTTCAATAACTTGTAGCCAATGAGTCCACCGAGGATTGAAGCCATGAAGATACCAATCTTTGCTTGCGTGAGCATCATCTCCGTTTGAAAGGCAAGAGTTGAGACGAACATCGACATCGTAAAGCCTATAGATGCCAGGAAGCCCAGGCCCATCAATCGACGATTTGACATATCTGCTGGCGTTTTTGCAAAACCAAACTTATTCAACAACCAGGAAATGCCTACCACTCCCAATGGTTTTCCCAATAAAAGTCCCAGCGCAACCCCTATGGTAATATTCGTAGCAAACACTGCTGACCAATCGATGTCCACCAAGTTTACACCAGCGTTGGCAAAAGCAAAGACGGGTAGCACGATAAACGTTACGATTGGGTTCAGATGATGCTCTATCAACTGCAGGGGAGGAATGGCAGTGGTGGTGTCTTTCTGGATATGAGCCAGTATCTCCACTTGCTCTTTCTCGAGCGTCCTCACGTCATTCGACTCGGCCTTGTCGAATCGTCTGGTCAGCTTTCGCACACGATGCAGGAATGCATTCTCATCAATCTCCGAATCTGCGGGGATGGTCATGGCAGCCAGTACAGCTGCGATGGTGGCATGAACACCCGACAGGAGGAAACAAACCCACACGCCGGCAATGCCCAGCAGGGCGTAGAAGAACAGGTTCTTCACCCCCAACTTGTTGCCGACGAACATCAGCAACAGAAAGCCCAAACCCAATAACACATTAAGCACAGATATTTCCGAGGTATAGAACAAGGCTATCACGATGACGGCTCCCAGGTCGTCAACAATAGCCAAAGTTGTTAGAAACACCTTGACGGATGATGGCACGCGACTACCTAACAAGCTAACCACGCCCAGGGCGAAAGCAATATCGGTTGCCATGGGTATGGCCCATCCCACCGCCTCTTCTGTACCAGCGTTGAGCGAAAGATAAATCGCCGCAGGAATCAGCATACCTCCCACAGCAGCTCCTATTGGCAAAACCGTGTTGCGTAAGTCGGCCAGCTCGCCAGCAATAAACTCGCGCTTCAGTTCCAGCCCCACCAGGAAGAAGAACACGGACATCAGTCCATCGTTAATCCAGTGGTGAAGGGTGAAATTAAAATACGAATCACCATTCCATAAGAACCCAAATGTCTGTTGGAAAAAGTCGTGATAGCTTGGCCCTAGAGCCGTATTGGCCAACACCATGGCCAACAGAACGCTGATGGCCAGCACGATGCCGCCCGACTTCTCCTGCCCCATAAACAGTCTTACGGGTTCTAATACCTTATTATTTATCCTGGTTGCAATCTGATTTTTATTCATCTCTATGTTTTTTCGGGTTAGCTTTTTATTCACGGCCAGCCTTCAATCCACACACAAAACCGCTCCATGGCGACTGATGGATGCTGCCGCACAAGGCGCTCGGAGCTATCTACCCAGCCACGACTCGGGATTGAGTTTGGCTGTCCCGTTACGCAATTGGAACTGCAAAATGTTATCCCGTCCGACAGTTCCAAGCACTTGACGGGTCTTTACTTTCTGTCCTTGAGAAACGCTAACCGACCCCAAGTTGCAATACACTGAAATATACGAGCCATGGCGAACCATCACCACCGTCGTTCCTGCATAAGACATCACGGCACTCACCTCGCCGTCATAAATAGCCCGTGCCTTGCAACCGGGGCTTCCGAGGATATTAACACCTTTATTATCAAGCGTTACATTCTTCAATCCCTCCACATTGTACTGCCCAAAATGGCTCACGATGCGGTACCCACCAGTAATCGGGATGGGCAAACGTCCGCGATTAGCCTCAAACCCTCCTGACAGCATACGATCTACCGAACTCATCTTAAGACTCTCATCAGCGCGCTTCTGCGCCCTGGCGATGGTCTCCCTGTTGCGCACTGCGTCACTGGCAGCCTTGCGCTCGGCAGCCTCACGGGCTGCTTGAGCCTCGCGAGCGGTTTGCTCTGCGGCCAATCTAGTCTCAGCTGCCGCCTTTGCCTGAGCAGCCGACTTCTCCTGTTGAGCCTTCTCTGCGGCGGCTGCGGCAGCACGTGCCTCGGCTTTCAAGCGCTCCTCACGCTCTTTGGCCTCAGCTATCCTACGCGCATTCTCACGGGCGGCGGCCTCGGCTTCGGCCTTCTTTCGTGCCAGTTCGGCTGCTCTTTTGCGTGCAGCCTCTGCTAGTGCGGCCTTCCGTTTGGCCTCAGCTTCTGCTCGAGCCTTGGCTTTGGCCACCTCGATGGCAACCAACTTATCAATCTGGGCGTTGAGCGCAGCATCTTTCTTGCGCTGCTGGGCAATAACGTTTTGAATGGTTTTCTGCTGCTTTTGCAGGTTGCTAACCATCTGCTTCTGTTCCACCTGCTGTCCCTCGAGGGTTTGTTTTTCTTTCCTTCCCTGATAGAGCAGATTATTTTTCCTTCCCTTAGCATTCTGCAATTGTACATGTTTTTCTTCCACCTGCGCCTGTTTAGCTTTCAAGCCTTCCCCCTGTGCGCGTTGATAAGTGGCATAGTCGCGCACAAACTGAAAGCGACGGTACATCTGAGCAAAGTTCTTCGCCGAGAAGATAAACATGATTTTGTCCTGTATGGTATGGCTGCGCGTCATGTAGGCCATCGACTTGATGTACTTTTGTTTGCGCTCCGCCAATTGTGTTTGCAGCGTTTGCAGCTGCGACTTGATGATATCTATATTCCCATTCAAATGATGAATGTCGGCCTCAATGCTGTCGATATTTTTCTGTCGATCGTTAATCGCCGTGTTGAGAATCATCAAATCTTGCAACCTTTTCTTCACATCCGACTGGTTGGTACGCAACGCTCTTTCCTGTTGCTTAATCTTCTTCTGAATCTGACTGCGCTGACTTTCCAATCCTTTGATGGATGAATTGGAATATCGAACTGTCTTTGTCGACTTTTTCTTGGTTGCTTTTTTCTTCTTGGTCGTGGTCTTTGTGGTTCTTGCTCGCTGTTTCGTGGGCGTACGTTTCTTCTGTGCCGGCAGCGAAACCGTCAAAATTAATGCTAGAAGTATAATTAAATAACGTTTCATTTACTTGTTTAAAAGTTTGCCTAAAACCGCCTTTACATCCATCTGCTTGTACCGACTAGAGACCGTGGAACGCTCTTCCCAATTGCTGTCTGTCTGTACATCATTCATGTCGATGGTTACTTGGCCTTGTTGCGGTGTCTTAGTAGCCGTGGTCATGAAGGAGAACACCTGCTTGGCAGGAAACTGTTTCACACCAACGGCCTTAAAATTGTCGTAATTCCAAGTCAAGGTTGACTTCCCGTGTTTGTTACTTTGGTAGGAAACCACGGTAGACAAGATGCGTCCATTGGTTCTATGGGCATTCCAACGATATTCCATGCTGCCCTTTTTCAGCAACAATGGTACGGTTTCACCCATGGGCGACAGGCGCACATCGAACGACTTCAGGTCTGATTCGCTGACCTTTTCTTTCCCGGGAACCAACAACTGATTCCAGAAGAGTGCCTGCAAGCTGTAGAATGTCAGACCATTATCGCGCAAGAAATCCAACTCACGATAGTCGGCTCGCACATACTCTTTGTGCATACGGTCTATGATAAGCACGCCATCGGGGGTGAATTCAATCCGTCCCACCTCTGTCCCCAAAAAGGGAATGAACACTTGCAGACGAATCACCTTGTCCTTCCGCATGCGTACAGAGCCTGGCGCAGAAATCCTTTTGCCACCTCGGGTAAGACTAAACGTCATGTTCCCAACGATGTTTTGCGCGTATACCTGATTATCATACACACGCTGCACGAAAGCCAGCTCTTGCATATCCTCGGCAATACCGGGCTTGACAGCACTTGTATGAGGTTCTTTTCCTGGCAAGGGTTCCTTGACAACAGTTTTTTTGGAGGCACAAGATGCCAGCAACAAGACAGCGCACACGGTCAAAACCCCATGGAGTATTTTATTCATTTCTTGATGTATTTCTTCTGTTTAATCTTCCGTTCAATCAGGGCTTGATCATCTTTTGAGGCTAGTTTCAAGGCCTCTTGCCAATATTTCAGCGCCTGATCGATGTTTCCATTCATGGCATAAATATCCCCGGCATGCTCAATGATGACGGCGCTTTGCACGGAATCGGTATCATTCTTCAGCGCCTGATCAATGTATAACTTTGCCTCGGTGTATCGCTCTTGCATGAACAGTATCCAAGCGTAGGTGTCCAGATACGTCGCATTGTTAGGCGATGCCGTTACCGTTTTATAACTCATTTGCTCTGCCCGCTTTAAATTCTGACCATCTTCACTTAGAAAATAAGCATAATTGTTCAAGCAGGCAATGTTGTCATCCTTCCATTGCAGACAACTGTCGTAGGCCGCAAAAGCCCCCTGTTGGTCGCCTTGCTGGTGCAACAAATCGCCCATCATGGAATAAAACTCGCTCACCAATTCGGTATCGCTCTTGTCGTTGATGGTACTCACGCCGCGTTTAAGGGCATCAATGGCCTTGGGTTGCTCGTCTTGCTGCACATGGGCCCAAGCCATGTAGTAGTAATAAGCCATCTCGTCGGGCGTAAACTGCGCGCCTTCTTCACAAAGGGCAATGATTTTCTTCCAGTTTTTTCCAGGCAGATACATGCGCAACAACTGCAAACGAGCAGGCGAGTTGTCGGGCGCAATGTCAATGACGTGTTGCAAGGCTGCCATCACCGTGTCTTGCGGCATCTTCTTCAAACTCATGTAGGCGGCTGCTAAGGAAGCGATGTCAGCATCTTTGGGATGAACTTTCATCATGCGCTTAAACAGATTGAGCACCTCTGTACTGTCGCCCTTGTGGTCTTCATTGTCCCGAATCACTTGCTGTAGCATCGTCATCTTGGTCTGAATCTCCGTGTCCTTACTCATCAAGATGCGGTCTCTCAGCGCGATAGCCTTCTCTTTGTCACCCACCTGGTTATGATAATCGTATAGCGAAGCCAACACAAAGCCGTTATCGGGTTCCTCTTCCAAGGCCTGGGTGAACAGTTTATAAGCCTTCTTTTGTCCGCCATGCTGCATGAGCCAATTGCCTAACATCACCCTGTAGTTCACGTCATTGGGATGACTGTCGGCCAGTTGTTGCAAGGTTTTGCGAGCCGATTCCTTATCACCCATCATCTCATAAACGCTCATTTTCGAAAGCGTAAGTTCCTCATTGGTTCCTTCAGCCTGCTCGATACGCTCCAAAACAGAAAGCATCTTGTCGTAATTTTTCTGCTGATTGTACAACTGTCCCAAGATGCTGAGCACATCCGTGCGCTGATGATTGTTTTCATACAGACGCTCGTAGGCGGCGATGGCCTTGTCGAAAGCACCCGTTCCGATGTAATATTGCGCCACCCGCTCTTGGTAATGACTGTTTTCCGGTTGCAAGGCAGCCGCCTTCTCGAACTTCTCCAGTGCCAGCGTATCTTTCTTTTGTTGGGCCAACAAGCGCCCTTGCGCATAATAAGCTTCGGCTCCCTGTGGATGGAGGGTCAAGCACTGGTGCAGTAAACTATCTGCCAACTCCAGCTTACCTGCATTCAGTTGACTAACAGCCTCAAGGAAGAGATAGTGGTATTGTGACTGCTTGTCCTCAAACAGCATTTTCTTCAAATCCGCTTCGGTCAGCGGTTTGCCTTCTGGCTCCTGTGCCCAAGCTGGCAAGGCCAAGCTCATCAGCATCCAGCCCACAAGCAAACAGCAAAGAATGTGATTCAAACTAATTTTCAAGTTTTGCTTCATCATATTGACGCTTGCCTATTTCACACCCGTGTGGCCATAGCCTCCCGTTCCACGTTCGGTCTCATCCAGCTCCTCCACTTCGACGAAATGCCCTTGTTCGTGTCGTGCTATCACCATTTGGGCAATGCGCTCACCATCGCGAATAACAAATTCTTCCTGCGAGAAATTCACCAACAGCACCATCACCTCGCCCCGATAGTCGGCATCTATGGTGCCAGGCGTGTTGAGTACCGTGATGCCATGCTTCAACGCCAACCCGCTACGAGGCCGAACCTGAGCCTCGAATCCCTCTGGAAGAGCGATGAAAAGCCCCGTAGACACCAGCTTTCGTTCCATCGGCTTCAACACGATGGAAGCCTCAAGGTTGGCTCTCAAATCCATTCCTGCACTCTGACTGGTGGCATAAGCAGGCAACTGCTGATGACCTTTATTGATGACTTTTATCTGTATCATAACTATTCAATAATGTGCAAAAATAAGGAATAATCGCCATAAAGTGGCATTATTACTATTAAAAAGAACCAAATTACGCAAATTTCCACTACTTTTGCGTTATGAAATGGCAAAAATTAATTTCCAACAAAAGGCTTGGACAAGAGCTCAAGCACACCGAACGTCATGACGACCGGTCGGAGTTTAAACGCGACTACGACCGTCTTATTTTCTCGGCACCGTTCAGACGCATGCAGAACAAGACGCAAGTGTTTCCCCTACCCGGTTCCATCTTCGTGCACAACCGCCTCACCCACTCGTTGGAAGTGGCCTCGGTGGGCATGTCGCTGGGCAATGACGTAGCTGCACAACTGTGCGAGAAGCATCCCGAACTGCGTGGAACGACGTTTGAACAGATAGGAACCATCGTCAGTGCGGCCTGTCTGGCACACGACATGGGCAACCCTCCGTTCGGACACAGCGGCGAGAAAGCCATCCAAACCTTCTTCACCGAGGGTGCCGGAACCTACTTGCAGGAGCGCGTAAGAGAACGATTCTGGGACGATATCACCCACTTCGAAGGTAACGCCAACGCCTTCCGACTGCTTACGCACCGGTTCAACGGTCGGCGAATAGGCGGCTTCGTGATGACCTACTCCACCCTGGCCAGCATCGTGAAATATCCATTTGCCAGCAGTCTGGCAGGGAGTCACCGAAAATTTGGTTTCTTCTCATCCGAAGAAGACACCTACGTCAAGGTGGCAGAAGAACTGGAAATTAACAAACTCTCTGAACCACACCAACCCTTACGGTATGCACGTCACCCGCTGGTTTATCTGGTTGAGGCTGCGGATGATATCTGCTACGAGATCATGGACATTGAAGACGCCCATAAACTCAAGATTCTCTCATACGAAGAAACAGAGCATTTGCTCATGAATTTCTTTGCCCCAGAGATGCAAGATCACATCCGACAACGCATCAAAGACGAGGGCGTGACCGACAACAACGAAAAGGTGGTGTATATGCGGGCCTCGGCTGTGGGCAAACTGGTTAACGAATGCGTGGAAGCCTTCGTGGCAAACGAGGAAGCGATACTGGACGGTACGCTACAAGGCTCGCTCATCGACCACATCAGTGAGCTACAGCGTAAGGCTTACAGGCAATGCGCAGAACTGTCGTACGAGCGCATCTACCACAGCAAACCCGTGCTGGATGTGGAGCTGGCGGGTTATAAAATCATGCAGACACTTATGCAGACGCTCATCGAGGCGGCCGTCAATCCCGACCGTTTCTATTCGCAACAGCTCATGCGGCGATTCAGTAGCCAGTACGACATACAAAGTCCTGACCTTGAAACGCGCATCATGGCCGTGATTGACTATATCAGCGGCATGACCGATGTGTATGCCTTGGACATCTATCAGAAGATTAACGGAATCTCCCTACCAGTTATCTGATGCCGGAAGTATCACGACTCGCTGCCCACTCTGCAAACATCCTTTACAACACACTGATATAGAATCCCTTACAAAAGCATTGACTTTGACCGTCAAACACATTGACTTTGACTGCCAATAGCATTGACCTTGCTTGGCAAACCCATTGACCTTGCAGCGGCAGGGCATAGACACCTTGATTTGTGTCATAAAGATACGCTATAGCTAACGAAAAATACTCCAAATACAAGAAAATATCAATGTTGTTCAATAATAACCTTTTTTGCTTGCAGTTATGATATGAAATTCTTAATTTTGAGCATCCTAACAATAACACCTTCCATTTTACGGCAGAATTTACCTGTAAGAATGGGCAAGACGAATTCCGTCCCGATGCTTGACAGCTTGAAATTTAATGAGAATATACAGTAAAGGATATGGTAACAAAAGATGAAGTTCTTGAACTTTTACGCAGCACAGAAACCTACAGAATAGAGCGTACAATTTCTACAGGCGACATGGATAAGTTTCAGGAGGCTATTTGTGCATTTTCAAATGATTTACCGAACTGTCGGAAAAAAGGTTATCTTATTTTAGGCGCTCATGACAATGGAACTTTATCTGGGCTAAGGGTAGATGATACCTTGATGAAGAAAATAGCGGGGATTCGTTCTGACGGCAATATACTTCCTTTGCCGATTATGTCTGTAGAAAAGTTTGAGTTTGATGAAGGCGATTTGCTTGTTGTAGAGGTGTCACCCGCTTTGATTCCGCCGGTTCGTTATCGTGGACGCACCTTTATACGTATAGGACCGCGTCGGGATATTGCCACGGAGTCAGAAGAAAGAGTGCTTTTGGAAAAAAGGACATCTTATATGGCTTCATTCGATGCCATGCCTTGTTTCGGTTCATCACTAAAGGATATTGATGTCCAGTTTATAAAGCAGGAATATCTCCCACAGATAATAGACACTGATATCCTGATGACGGATAATCGGTCTTTACAAGAACAATTAGCAGCAATCCATCTTTATGACATTGCCAACGATTGCCCTACAAATGCCGCCATTATTCTTTTCGGGAAAAATGCCTCTTTCTTCCTGCATGGTTGTTATGTTCAATATGTGCATTTCGCAGGAGAGGACACAGGAAGTGAGATTCTTAACGAAAGACAGATTCGTGGCAGTCTGTGTTCAATACTTCCTAAGCTGGAAAGCTTTGTGAAAGATGCTATCGTCACAGCACGTCCGATGCCTGTGAGTATGCTGCGAGAACAGATTGTGTTTAACTACCCTGAGTTAGCACTTCGGGAGTTGCTGATGAATGCCTGTATGCATCGTGACTATCAGTCTAACATGCCTATCAGAATATACCAGTTTAGTAATCGGATTGAAATTCTCAATGCAGGAGGCTTGTATGGGGAAGCTCGTCCTGAAAACTTTCCAACAGTCAACGATTATCGAAACCCTATCATCGCTGAAGCTATGCGTGGAATGAAATACGTGAATATGTTCAATCGAGGCATTCAGCGTGTCAAAACCATGCTAAGAGACAACGGAAATCCAGAACCTGTCTTCAATGTAAGTAAAATTACAGCTTTCGAAGTGATGGTGCAACCATCTTTGTCACTTAACTTAGTCACTGACGGAGAAAAAGTGACTAAGTCAGCGACTAAGTCAACAGAAACGATGAACGAGGTTTTGGCTTTCTGTGAACGCCCCAGAAGTCTCACGGAGATTATGGCGCACTTGGGACTAAAGCACCGTAACAACGCTAAAAGTCGATATATCGACCCTTTGATAGAGAATGGATTTCTTGAAATGACAATACCTGAAAAGCCCAACAGTAGAAATCAAAAGTACGTGCGGGCTTTATCTTAGTCACTTATCTTAGTCGTTTAGAAGTGACTAAGTCGCCTTTTCGGTAATTGAATTACCGAAATACTTTTTTCAAAGGCGGTTCTCTTCATTTGTGATTTGTTTGATACACCCTCATAGGTGCACGTTGAAGAACTACGCCCTGTAGAGGCAAAATTGTTCTGACGAAGTTGACGAAGCCAGGTAAACAGCTACACTTCCGATACAGGGCAACTTGGGCAGCATGAGGAAAGCGTGCCTACCCCTGGCTAATCAAGGGGCTGGCACGCTTCGATTACGGCGACGCACCGCCTTTGCGGTGCGTCGAATGAAGTCTATTTTAATACTTGTCCTTAGGCGTATTGCCCATGGTCACATCCAGTGTGCCGCCCTCGGTGAAGGTTGCGAACGGCAAGTAAGTGCTGTCGAGCGTCTTTCCGTTGAGCTTGTATTCCTGCACATAGATATTCTCCTTGCTGTTGTTGCTCACGTTGATGACAAACTTGTCACCCTTATAATAATCCTTGTTCAGACGAATGGTAATCTTGTCGAACAAAGGACTACCTAAACCAAAGGACGGTTGCTCGGCTGTGAGTCCCTTGACATCGAACATACCGATAGACGACTGTACGAACCAAGCACCCAACTGACCCTGGTCCTCATCCTGTCCGTAACCGTAGCCATGAATACCATCTGTACCATAGAACTCGTCCAAGATGGCACGCACCCACTTCTGGGTGTGCGATGGCTTGCCAGCCTCGTTGAACATCCATGAGATGTGCAGACAAGGCTGGTTGCCTTGGTTGTAAAGCGTCTTCAATCCAGCGAAAGCACCCACCTCGGTACCACCGCTGAAGATGAGCTTCTGCGATTGGGTGAAGATGCTATCCAAACGGTTGTTGAACTCTTCGGCACCCACCTTAGCCACCAACGCTTTGGCATCGTGCGGCGCATAGAACGTATACTGCCAAGCGTTGCCTTCCTGGAATCCGCGCCATACTTGTATTGGGTCAAAATTCTCAATGAAGCTGCCATCGGCCTTCTTCGGACGAACAAAATTGGTTGACGTGTCATAGATGCGTTCCCAGCCCTTGGAAAGATCCATCAACTTCTTATAGTCGTCTGTCTTTCCCAATGCCTTGGCCATCTGTGCGGTAGCCCATGCGCCAAAAGCATACTCCAAGGTGTGCGAAGCAGAGAACATGAACATTTCGTCTGATCCTTCACCCGTGTCCTGGTGAGGCACATAACCGTGTTCTACAAAGAGTTTGGTATCGGTCTTTCCTGCACCAAATGGTCGGTTCTCACCATCCAACTCGTTCTTGCGGCAGGCCTCGTAGGCAAGATTAACATCGAAATCACGGATTCCACAAGCATAAGCCGCTGCAATCATCAAGCTCAACTGATTGGTTCCTACGCCCGATACATAACGGCTATTGGCCAGTCCATCGCCCAACCATCCACTGTCTTTGTATACCTGAAGATGACTGCTGATGAAGTCGGACATGTGCTCGGGATAGGCCATGATCCACACTTGGTTGAGATTCCACTGTGCTCCCCACATGGCATCGGTATTGTAGAGGTTGAAAGCAGGTTTGCCATCCTTCATCTCAATTTGGCCAACGGTACCATCGTGTTTGGGGTAAGCGCCGTTTACGTCACTGGCAATACCACGACCCAAGATGGCATGATACAATCCTGTGTAGAATTTCACCTTATCATCCTTGTTCGTTGTTTCAACCGCAATGCGACTCAAATGCTCATTCCAAGCCTCATGCGACTGCTCCTTAGCCTCGTCAAAAGCCAAGTCCTGCGCCTCAGCCTCAAGGTTCTTCTGGGCATTCTCCACCGAAGTGTAGGACACACCCACCTTTACGGTAATCTTTTCCTGATCAGTTGTCTCGAACGTCAGATAAGCACCCGCGCCCAAACCCGTAGTGGACAGCGAGTCAGCTTTAACGGTTTCGCCGTTGAAAGTACCTACCCCAACAGGTTTCTTGTCGACAACGGCATGGAAATACAAGGGGACTTCGGCGCCCGGCTGGTATTTCTTTACATACTCAGGCAGGGTGATCACCCAGCCTTCGACAACGGTTCCGTTATCCTTAATCTGTACTGAGGCATCCTTTACGGCACCACTTTCGCCCTGGCGGTTACCGATATCAAAGAGGATGCGGCTCTCCTTGCTGGCCGGGAAGGTGTAACGCTGGAAGGCAACACGCGTGGTGGCCGTCATTTCGGCCGTGACATTGTAGTCCTTGAGTAGCACAGAGTAGTAGCCAGCCGTGGCCACTTCATCATCGTGCGAGAAGCGTGAGCGGTAGCCTTTACGCTCGTCCGTCATGGCAGTGTCGCCAGGTACGGTGAACAATTTGCCCACGGTGGGCATCAACGTGATGCCTCCAATCTGGAATTCGTGCAGGCAGGGGAATCCCTCGATGCTGGTGTCACGATAATCATAACCCGTAGCCTCCCAGCCAGATTTATTCCCATAATGTCCATTGGTTGATGGCCCGGGCTTAGCCATGCCGAAAGGTAAGGCACCGGGAGCCATGTGGAAATAACGACAGTGCGCCGTTCCGATGCGTGGCTCTACATAGTTTGTCAGGTCTTCTGTTGTTGCATTGTCAGTTTTCGTACAGGACATCATGCCAAAAATGCCGGCGAAAGCCAGTAATGCCATTGAAATTTTTCTCATGTCTGTTGGTTCTTGTTAGTTAATAATAGTGAATTAGCTAAATGTATACGCCACCTCCTACTGTTTGAATCATGCAAATTCTGACTATTGAAGATGGTGCAGATGAACAAGCATGCGCATGCCAGTCACTACCAATTGTAACTTTTGGCTGCTTATGACTTGTTGTTGTTTTCCTTATAAATGATGTTGTTGACACCCGAAGTGATTTCAAGCGACTCGCGATGCTCCTTGATGAAACTATCGATATGTCGTACACGTTTGTCCTCCAATATCTCGTCTACCGAAATCAGGATTCCCGTTTCTTCCACATCACCGAACCCATTGTTGATGGCAGTGCCAAACAGTTTCATCGTAGGACTTAACCCCATGTAGGCATTAACCAAGGGAGGGATGTTGTATCCCAATTGCCGTATCTCTCTGTTGAGGATTCTGTAATCTGACTTGAAATCCGTTTCAGAGAACAACTTTTCCAATTCTTTGGGATCTTCCTGTAACTCCAAAGGATTTCTCGACACGATAAGATGATCCTTATCATCAAAATGCTTCTTCAAGAAATAAAGTATCATGTCACGTCCCCTGCGGATATAAGAAGGGTACATCGTCATCTTACCGAAGAAATACTTGAGATTAGGATTGAGAACGGTCAGTGCACCGAGACCATCCCACAGGTTGTCCAAGGCGAAGATGCTTTTGGTGTTGCGGCGCACGTTTTGATATTCCAACGCCACGAAAGACCTTCCCAGCTCTACGGTATAGGGCATGTAGTCTTGAAGAAACTTATCGGAGAAATGGAAAAGGTGGCTGGTGGCCAACTTAGGCTGCCCATTGTCGTCCAATTCCCAGTTGGAACCGTACTGATACCGATAGCCTCCGATGATTTCATCCGCATCGGGATTCCACACAATCAGCTGCTTGTAACAGTTGTCGCAGGTATCAAATTCATCGATATCCATGGACTTTCCGGTGCCTCCGCCAGCGGTACGGAAGGCAATTTCGCGCAATCGTCCAATCTCCTTCATCACGTTGGGTGAGTCATGGGCTGTGACCACGAAAATTTTGTTGTGGCTTTTGTTCGTCATCCGGAGCCGCTTCTCAGGCGTCAATTCAGCTTTCAACAGCTCCCTATCGATGGGCTGGATAATCTCTTCTTGCATGGTTTCTTAGAGGATTGACGAAGAAGGACCATTCATTGCGAGTATGGGATTCTCTCAAATAAGATCTCTCAACGCTTGATTGATATTTCAGTTATCTCTATTCAGCTGTTTGTGTTGGTTGCAGTTGGTATACTTTATTTTGTACATACTGCGCCCATTGCTGCGCATTCTTACGCTTGTCAAAGGTCTGCCAAGGTATCGGTTTGCCTATCGTAACGCGGAATGTCTTGTGTCTGTTGCGATACATTTCATCAACTAAGAACAGCATCGCCACGTTAAATTTTAATTTCAGGGCCTTACAGATATTGGCGATACGATAAAACCGGTCTGAGTTTCGCCCCTCAAAATGAATGGGTACCACGTCTCTCTGATATTCAACACTCTTGGTAATGAAGGTTTTCTTCCAGGGAATGTCACGAATTTGACCATTGATTTTACGTGAACAGAGGCCGGCTGGGAACATGATGATGTGGTTGTCACTTTGGAAGGCCGCATCCACCATTGCGGGGAAATTGCGACTTTGTTTACCAGTTTTATTGATGCCGATGCCTAAAGGGCGCAGTCCCGGCAGGTTCATCAACAAATCATTCAACAGGTATTTGATGCGGCCACCATAATGTCGGCCGATAATAGCGCCCAAAGCGACCCCGTCAGCACCACCTAGCGGATGATTTGATGCGAAGATGTATAGTCGACCATCTTGTGGATTCGGCAAATTTTCCCTACCTTTGACCTCCAAAGAGGCATCCAGATATTGGACACACGCTTCAAGCCAATCGACTCCTGTCAAGTCTTTGCTTTCCCAAAGAAATTGATTCACTTCATCTTGATGGGTAATCTTCTTGAGCCAACGGGTTGCAAAATGTGGAACATATTTAGCCTTGTCGCCTAGTTTACTGCGCAAGATGTCATCGATGTCTATGGTTTTCTTTGTTACGTCACTCATTTAGGTCAAAAAACTTTCTTTGCAAAAATAACATAACTTTTTGTATTATGCCGCTTTTTTATGCAAAAATGTTCAAAAATTATCTAATCTGTTATACCGTTGTCACACGACGAAACAGGTGTTTCATGGATGTTACAGATATCATTTTGAACGATTGATCTGAGTTAAGTTGAAGCCATCGAATCGAGAAGTTGTAGAGAATAAAATACGTTAAATAAACTAAAAATACAATTTTCTCATCATTTTATGTATGAAAGTGGGGAAATGTGGGGAAAAATATGTATCTTTGACAACAAATATCGATATGCATATAAAGAGGTACACATGCGATTTTTAGGAAATATAGAAGCAAAGATAGACGCCAAGGGCAGAGTGTTCTTGCCGGCAACGTTCAGGAAGGTACTGCAAGCAGCAGGCGAAGAGAGCCTCGTTCTGCGGAAGGACGTGTTCCAATCGTGCCTCACCCTCTATCCTGAATCAGTATGGAACGCACAGTTAGACACCTTAAGAAGACGCCTTTCACGCTGGAATGCACAAGAACAGCTCATCTTCCGTCAGTTTGTTTCCGACGTTGAGCTGTTGTCACTCGACGCCAATGGACGTTTATTGATACCGAAACGTTACCTAAAAATGGCAAATATCGAACAAGCTGTGAAATTCATTGGCATGGACGACACCATAGAGATGTGGTGCAACGACGTGACAGAGAAACCTTTCATGCAGCCGGAGGAGTTCGGCAAGGCCCTGCAAGAAATCATGAGCAAAGGCGCAGAGCCAACCAAAGAGACTGAATAAAAATGAGCATCAAGACAGCAGAAACATACCATGTGCCGGTTCTCTTACAAGAGAGCGTTGAGGGGTTGAACATCCAGCCCGATGGGATTTACGTGGATGTAACCTTCGGAGGCGGTGGCCACTCCATGCAGATTCTGCGCCAACTGGGGGAAAATGGCCACTTATTCAGCTTCGATCAAGATCTGGATGCAGAGAAAAACATCCCTCAAGCGGGCAATGAACTGCTGCAACAAGACAATTTTACGTTTGTACGTTCAAACTTCAGATACCTCAAGAACTGGATGCGATACTACGAAATAGAGCAGATTGACGGACTGTTAGCTGACCTAGGCGTATCCAGTCATCATTTTGATGACGAAAGTCGGGGGTTCTCTTTCCGCTTCGACGCACCCCTCGACATGCGCATGAACAAGACAGCGAGCATCACAGCTGCCGACGTTGTAAACACATACAGCGAAGAACGCCTTGCCGATGTGTTCTACCTCTATGGAGAATTGAAAAACGCTCGACGCATCGCCTCGCTCCTGGTGAAAGCGCGAACCGAAGAGATGATTGTGACCACACAGGACTTCATTCAAGCCACAGCACCTCTGTTCAAGAGAGAACGAGAGAAGAAAGACATGGCTAAGCTGTTCCAAGCCCTGCGCATCGAGGTGAATCACGAGATGGAATCCCTAAAAGAAATGCTTGAAGGTGCCAAGCAACTACTTCGACCAGGAGGCAGATTGTCTGTCATCACTTACCATTCTCTGGAAGATCGGATTGTCAAAAATATGATGAAGACTGGCAATGTGGAGGGAAAAATGACGCAGGACTTTTTCGGAAAGATAACAACTCCTTTCTCACTAATCAACAAAAAAGTGATTGTGCCAGCAGAGGATGAGCAGCAACGAAACCCAAGAAGCAGAAGTGCGAAGTTAAGAATCGCTGAAAAGAAGTAATGAAAAAAGAAGATATTGACAAAGAATCAAAACCCATCTTGTCGGTTTCAGAAGGAAAACAACCGGAAGAATCTGCGAACAACCAAAAGGAAGTTGCAGATGAGGGTCCTACACTCAAGGAAGTCATCCTAGAGCAAGCCAGAGAAGGAGAGGCTCCACTGTCCAAGAATTTCACATTGAAGAAGATTCTTGGTGGAGACATTTTGACTACTTCCACCATCCGCAAGCAAATCTGGGTCGTACTGCTCATTACTTTTTTCATCATCATCTACATTTCAAACCGATACAGCGTGCAGCAACACCTCATTGAAATTGACCAGTTACAGAAAGAGTTGCAAGATGCCAGATACAAAGCACTGTCTACCAGTAGTCAACTGACGGAAAAGAGCAGAGAAAGCAACGTGCTCGAAATGTTAAAGAACAATAAGGACAGCGTCCTCAAAATAGCAAACCAACCACCTTACATCATCACCGTTCCTGCAGAATGAATAAGTTTGATTATAAAAAGATAATGCCTCGCTACAGTGCCCTCGCCATCATGATGACACTGATAGCACTTGCCGTGGTTGGTAAAACAATCTACATCATGACAGCCAAGCGCGACTATTGGACCAAAGTGGCCAATCGCGTAAAGCGCGACAGTGTAGACATCAAACCTATGCGAGGCAACATTCTTAGCAGCAATGGTGAACTCATGGCAAGTTCATTACCCGAGTTTAAGGTGTACATGGACTTCAAAACCTTACATGAGTCAAAAACCGACACACTATGGGATGAGAAGATTGACTCTATCTGTCAAGGTCTGGCAACCATCTTTCCAGAAAAGCCTGCCAGTGCATTCAGAGCCGAGTTGGAAGAGGGAAGGAAGAAACAAAGCCGCCATTGGCCCATTTGGAAAAAGCGCATCGACTACAATACTTTTACAGATGTGAAAGCGTTGCCGTTGTTCAATCTTTCTAAATATTCCAGTGGTTTCCACTACGAAGAATTCAACGCGCGACAACGCCCCTATGGTTCGCTAGCTGGAAGAACCGTGGGTGCCATGTATGGAGCTAAAGACACGGCTCGATTTGGACTTGAGTTGTCCTACGATTCCATCCTCCGCGGAAAGAACGGCATCGTGCATCGTCGCAAGGTGCTCAATAAGTTTCTTGACATCATGGACACACCTCCTGTCGATGGGGCAGACATTGTCACAACCATTGACGTTGGCATGCAAGACCTTGCGGAAAGAGCTGTCATCGACGAGTTGAAGAAAATCAACGGAAATGTTGGCGTGGCACTGGTCATGGAGGTGGCTACTGGTGACATCAAGGCCATCGTCAACATGGAGAAATGCTTTGATGGTGAATACCGAGAAGTAAAGAATCATGCCGTTAGCGACCTGCTGGAACCTGGATCTGTGTTTAAAGTTGCCTCGATTATGACAGCACTTGATGACGGTGTTGTGGACACCACGGCCAGAGTAGAGACTGCTGGTGGCGTTTGGCCGATGTATGGCAGACACATGAAAGACCACAACTGGCGTAGGGGCGGCTATGGTTTGTTAACGCTTCCACAGACTCTTCTATACAGCTCCAACATCGGTATCAGCCGCATTATCGACGACAATTATAAAGATCAGCCCGAGAAATTCGTACGAGGAATCTATCGAACGGGGCTGGCCGACAACCTGAATATTCCGTTAGTGGGTTCGTCTCCAGCTGTTATCCGTCTGCCCAAGAAAAACAAACGCGGCCAATGGCTCAACTGGAGCAAGACTGCTTTGCCCTGGATGAGTATTGGTTACGAAACACAAATTCCACCCATTTCCATGATCACGTTTTACAATGCCATCGCCAACAACGGCAAGATGATGCAACCGCGCTTTGTAAAAAAGGTGGTGAAAAATGGAGAAGTGTTAATAGAGTTTCCACCCAAGGTACTCCGCTCACAGATATGCAAGCCCAAAACGCTTGGTGAAATTCAAACCATTCTTGAACATGTGGTCAGCCAAGGATTGGGCAAGAAAGCCGGATCACCATCTTTCAAGGTGGCCGGCAAGACGGGTACGGCACAAATCTCACAGGGTTCGGGTGGATATAAGGTAGGACGAACCAACTATTTGCTGAGCTTTGCCGGCTATTTCCCCGCCGACAAGCCTCGATACAGCTGCATTGTTTGCATCCAGAAGTCGGGACTTCCCGCATCAGGAGGTGGCATGAGTGGTGTTGTGTTTCATCACATTTCAGAGGGTATCATGGCCCAAGACCTTAAACTTGACGTTAAAGATGCCAAAGATTCAACATCGATTTTGTTGCCAGATGTAAAAAATGGCAATGTCCTCGCAGCCAACTACGTGCTCAGTCACTTGGGAATCAATGCCAATCAAGATTGGTCTGGCTCATACACCAAGGGCAATCCCATCTGGGGTTCAGCTGAAATACAGAACAATACGGTTGTCAAACTCAGGAAAGTAAAGGTGCATGGCCACAAATTCATCCCCAATGTGGAGGGAATGGGGGCGCGTGATGCCGTCTATATCTTGGAGAGCAGAGGCGTCAGAGTCAAGCTTGACGGACGTGGAAAGGTTATCAGTCAGAGTCTGGAACCAGGCCATAGCATCAAGAAAGGCGATGTATGTCACCTGACATTGCAATAGATTTAGCAATACACCACAGTAACATTTATAAGAAATTACCTATATGACATTCAGTGAATTGATTAAGGGCATCAAGACATCCGCCGTCATCGGCGAAGCCAATGTCAACATCACAGGCGTGGAAATCGATTCCCGCAAAGTAAAAGAGGGCAACCTATTCGTAGCCATCAAGGGCACACAGGTGGACGGTCATCAATACATACCCAAAGCGATAGAGCTGGGAGCCGCCGCTATCTTATGTGAAGAAGCGCCACAACAGCCACAACCAAACGTCACCTACGCGGTGGTGAAATCGACAGAAGATGAAGTAGGGAAAGTTGCCACCCGCTTTTTTGGCGACCCTTCCAAACACCTCAAGCTGGTAGGTGTCACAGGTACCAACGGAAAGACCACCGTTGCCACCTTATTATATAATCTATTCAGAAAGTTAGGTCACAAGTGTGGACTGCTTTCTACGGTCTGCAATTTTATCGAAGGGCAGGAGATTCCTGCCGACCACACCACCCCCGATCCTATTGAACTCAACGAATTGTTAGCCAAGATGCTGGCTGCTGGCTGCGAATACGTATTCATGGAATGTTCGTCACACGCCATTGCACAGAAACGAATCGGCGGACTTACCTTCACGGGAGGCATCTTCACCAACCTCACGCGCGACCATTTGGATTATCACAAGACCTTCGAGAACTACCGCAACGCCAAGAAATCATTCTTTGACGGCCTACCCAAGTCGGCTTTTGCCATCACCAACGCTGATGACAAGAACGGCATGGTGATGGTGCAGAACACCAAAGCCAGCGTTAAGACCTACTCCATCCAGTCGATGGCCGACTTCAAAGCGCGCATCATCGAATGCCATTTTCAGGGAATGTACCTGGCGATTGACGGTCAGGAGGTTGGTGTACAGTTCACGGGCAAGTTCAATGTCAGCAACCTGCTAGCCGTTTACGGTGCCGCACGCATGCTGGGCAAGCAACGCGAAGAGACACTCATCGCCATGAGCACCTTGCACACCGTCAACGGCCGCATGGACACGTTGCAGTCGCCCGAAGGGTTTACGGCCATCGTAGACTACGCTCATACGCCCGACGCATTGAAAAATGTGCTGTTGGCCATACACGAGGTTGACGGAAAGGGGCATATCATCACCGTTTGTGGTGCCGGTGGCAACCGTGACAAGGGCAAGCGTCCACTCATGGCGAAGCAGGCTGTGCAGCTCAGTGACAAGGTTATCATCACCAGTGACAACCCTCGTTTTGAAGATCCACAAGACATCATCAACGACATGCTGGCGGGTTTGGATGCGCAAGACCAGAAAAAGGTGCTAACCATCGCCGACCGTAAGGAGGCCATCCGCACGGCCTGCATGCTGGCACAGAAGCAAGACGTGATTCTTGTTGCAGGCAAAGGACACGAAACGTATCAGGAAATCAAGGGCGTGAAACATCATTTTGACGACAAGGAAGTGCTGCGCGACATTTTTGCCCAGTAACATCGTCATTGAACAACATAATAAACAGCACACAGCATGTTATACTATCTTTTCAGATTCTTAGAACAATACGGCATCTCGGGGGCTCACGTATGGGGCTACATCTCCTTCAGAGCCTTGCTTGCCCTCATCTTTTCGCTGGTCATCTCGGCCTGGTTTGGTGAGCGATTCATCAAGTACCTGCGCAAGAAACAAATCACCGAGACGCAGCGCGACGCCTCCATCGACCCCTTTGGCGTCAACAAGATTGGCGTTCCTTCCATGGGTGGTGTCATCATCATTGCCGCCATTGTCATCCCCGTGCTGCTTTTGGGCCGACTCAGAAACATCTACCTCATCCTGATGGTCGTGACAACCCTTTGGCTGGGGTTCCTCGGTGGCATGGACGATTACATCAAGATATTCCGCAAAAACAAAGAAGGACTGAAAGGAAAGTACAAGATTGTGGGACAGGTGGGCATCGGATTGATTGTCGGACTGGTACTTTGGTCGTCGCCGGATGTGAAGATTAACGAAAATTTAGCCATCGAACAGCAAGGAAAGGAAATGGTTATCAAGCACCGAACCGATGCGCGCAAGTCGCTCAAAACCACCATTCCGTTCGTCAAAGGGCACAACTTGGATTACGCGGGCGTAATGCGTTGGTGTGGCAAATACAAGACAGCGGCCGGTTGGATATTGTTTGTCGTGATGACCATCATCGTGGTGACGGCAGTTTCGAATGGTGCCAATCTCAACGATGGCATGGATGGCATGTGCGCAGGCAATTCGGCCATCATCGGCGTGGCACTGGGCATCCTGGCCTATGTCAGCTCGCACATCGAGTTTGCCTCGTACCTCAACATCATGTACATACCAGGTTCGCAAGAGCTGGTGGTGTTTATGTGCGCCTTCGTGGGTGCCCTCATCGGTTTCTTGTGGTACAACGCCTACCCCGCGCAGGTGTTCATGGGCGACACGGGCTCGCTAACCATCGGCGGCATCATTGGCGTTTGCGCAGTGATTATTCATAAAGAACTGTTGCTGCCCATCCTTTGCGGCATCTTCTTTGTGGAGAGTGTGAGCGTTATGTTGCAAGTATATTATTACAAAATGGGCAAACGCAAAGGGGTGAAGCAACGCATCTTCAAGCGCACGCCCATCCATGACAACTTCCGCACGCAGGATTCGCAACTGGATCCCGACTGCAAATACCTCATCAGAAAACCTCATTCGGCCGTACACGAGTCGAAAATCACCATTCGCTTTTGGATCATCACCATCATCCTGGCAACCATGACCATCATCACACTGAAAGTGAGATAGTTACAAACTCATTGAGATTGACACGCAAAGTCATGGAGATTGGAGGCCAAAGTCAATGACATTGTACAAACAACCAAAGCCAACAGCCAAATTAGCGGGTGCAAGTAAATAAAAAAAAGGAGTAGAACACATGAAAAGAATAGTTATTCTCGGAGCAGCAGAGAGTGGAGTTGGAGCTGCCATCTTAGCCCAAAAAGAAGGTTTCGACGTATTTGTTTCTGACATGGGTGAAATCAAAGACAAATACAAGAAGACGCTGGATGAGCACAACATTAGGTGGGAAGAGAAGCATCACACCCCCGAACTCATTCTGAACGCTGACGAAATCATCAAGAGTCCGGGCATCCCGAAAGAGGCTCCAATGGTGCAGAAGGCCATGGCAAAGGGCATCGGCATCATCAGCGAAATAGAGTTTGCCGGGCGTTACACCCACTCGAAGATGATTTGCATCACGGGCAGCAACGGCAAAACCACCACCACGTCGCTGATTTACCACATCTTCAAGTCGGCTGGCTACGATGCCGGACTGGCTGGCAACATAGGGCGCAGTCTGGCACTGCAGGTGGCCGAGGACCCGCATGAGTACTACATCATCGAGCTGAGCTCGTTCCAGTTGGACAACATGTACAAGTTTAAGGCCGACATCGCCATCCTGCTGAACATCACCCCCGACCACTTGGATCGCTACGACAACTGCATGCAGAATTATGTGGACGCCAAAATGCGCATCATACAGAACCAAACCGCGCAAGACAGCTTCATCTACTGGAACGACGACCCCATCATCAAGCGCGAATTGAAGAAGTATAACATCAAGGCCGTGCAATGCCCCTTCTCTGAACTCAAGGAGAAAGGCTCGATAGGATACATCGAAGAGGGCGAATACACCATTGAGAAGCCTACCCCATTCAACATGGAGCAGGAGGCACTGGCACTCACCGGCAAGCACAACATCTACAACTCGCTGGCCGCAGGCATTGCCACCGACATCGCAGGTATCAGGAACGAGGTTATCAGAAAGAGCCTCAGCGACTTTCCCGGCGTGGAACATCGTCTGGAAAAGGTGTGCAAGGTGGGCGGCGTACAGTACATCAACGACTCGAAGGCCACCAATGTGGATGCCTGCTGGTATGCGCTGGAAAGCATGCGAACGCCCACCATCCTCATTCTGGGCGGAAAGGATAAGGGAAACGACTATGGCCCAATTAAAGATTTGGTGAAAGAAAAGTGCGTCGCACTGATGTATCTCGGAGCCGACAACAGCAAGCTGCACGACAATTTCGACAACTTGGGCATCCCAGTTCGCGACACCCACTCGATGAAAGAATGCGTGGCAGCCTGTTACGAGTTGGCCAAACCAGGCGACACGGTGCTGCTCAGTCCTTGTTGTGCCAGCTTCGATTTGTTCAAGAACATGGAAGATAGGGGCGATCAGTTTAAAACTTTGGTAAGAAATCTGTAATGGACAAGACGTTAGGAAATATCTTCAAGGGAGACAAGGTCATCTGGATGGTCTTCTTCTTCCTCTGCATCATTTCGGTCATCGAGGTGTATTCGGCCTCTGCCGGACTGACTTACAAGGGCGGACACTATTGGGCTCCCATCGTGAAGCACACGGGCATCCTGCTGGTGGGCGTGTTTGCCATGGTGGTAACGCTCAACATCAAGTGCAAGTACTTCAAGATTGTAACCCCCTTCCTACTACTGATAGCCGTCGTCGCGCTGATAACGGTTTTGCTGGCAGGGCAGTCTACCAACGGTGCCCAACGGTGGATTAGCATCGTAGGCATACAGTTTCAGCCCTCCGAAATCGCCAAAGGCGCGCTGGTTCTGGCTACAGCGCAGATACTAAGTGCCTTGCAAACCGAGCACGGAGCGGACAAAAACGCCTTTAAATACATTCTCATCGTGAGTGCTTTCATCATTCCGCTCATCATGGTAGAGAATCTTTCCACGGCCATGTTGCTGTGTATGGTCATCTTCATGATGATGATTATCGGGCGCGTACCTGGCAAAATCCTTGGGAAGGCATTGGGGGTAGTCACATTGTTGATTCTAACCGTCTTCACGCTGGTGATGGTTGTGGGGGAAGACCATGAGAAAGAAAACGCCAACCCAAACCACATAGAACAGGTTGCCGTAGCGGAACAAAAGAAAGATCCCAGCATGTTTGGCTCTGTGTTCCACCGCTTTGACACCTGGAAAGGGCGCATCGACCGATTCATAGCTGGCAAAGAGACCCCTCCGGAGGAATTCGACTTGGATAAAGACGCACAGATAGGGCATGCCAACATTGCCATCGTGTCGTCGAACTTTATTGGTAAGGGACCGGGAAACTCGGTAGAACGCGACTTTCTGTCGCAGGCTTTCTCCGACTTCATCTATGCCATCATCATCGAGGAGATGGGGCTTTTCGGCGGATTCTTCGTGGCCATGCTGTACATCATCCTGCTCTTTAGGACTGGACGCATAGCCAACCGCTGCGAGAACAATTTCCCTGCCTTCCTCGCTATGGGACTGGCTCTGCTGCTGGTGACCCAGGCTTTGTTCAATATGTGCGTGGCCGTGGGCCTGGCACCCGTTACGGGTCAGCCGCTGCCATTGGTCAGCAAGGGCGGAACTTCCACCATCATCAACTGCGTTTACATCGGTGCGATACTCAGTGTCAGCCGTTCGGCCAAGAAAAAACCAGACGCCGACAGTGACGAAGTGATGGCCGAAAAGCTCGCAACGGCATAGTCTTGTCACCTAATGGCATAAAATAAATATGGTGAATCATGACAAAAAGACATATTTTTTGATTACTTTTGTCCATTAAATACATCTGAGTTAGATGAGCAACGAATTGAGAATTATTGTCAGTGGTGGCGGAACGGGAGGACATATCTTTCCAGCCATCTCCATCGCTAACGCCATCAAGGCAAAGCGTCCTGATGCGAAGATACTCTTTGTGGGGGCTATCGGGCGCATGGAAATGGAGCGCGTGCCCAAAGCTGGCTACGAGATAAAAGGACTACCCATTTGCGGATTCGACCGCAAACACCTGTTGAAGAACATCTCCGTGCTGTTCAAAATATGGAAAAGTCAGCGCATGGCTAAGGCCATCATCAAAGACTTCAAGCCGATGGCCGCCGTCGGAGTGGGTGGATATGCCAGTGGCCCCACGTTGAACGTTTGTGCAAAACGGCACATTCCTTGCTTGATACAGGAACAAAACTCGTATGCTGGGGTGACCAACAAGTTGTTGGCGAAGAAAGCAGACAAGATATGTGTGGCTTACGAAGGCATGGAACGATTCTTCCCAGCCGACAAAATCATCATGACAGGCAACCCCGTGCGGCAAAATGTGCTGCAAACTGCCTTGACACAACAAGAGGCAAGGAAGTCATTCGGGCTAGACCCAGACAAGAAAACCGTGCTATTGGTAGGCGGAAGTCTTGGAGCCAGAACCATCAACGAGAGCGTGATGAGCCACCTGGATATGGTAAGAGCGAGCGGTGTGCAATTTATTTGGCAAACTGGGAAATATTATTTCGAAGGCATCACCAAGGCCTTGCAGTCGGAAGAGCCGCTGCCCATGCTCCACGTAACTGACTTTATCAGCGACATGGGGGCTGCCTACAAGGCGGCAGACTTGGTGATAAGCCGCGCCGGAGCCAGTTCTATCAGCGAGTTCTGTCTTATTGGCAAGCCCGTCATCCTGGTCCCCAGTCCGAACGTGGCTGAAGACCATCAAACGAAAAACGCCATGGCTTTGGTCAACAAGAACGCTGCCATTTATGTCAAAGATTCCGAAGCGAAGGACATGTTGCTACAACAAGCCATCGAAACCGTACAGAACGACAGTAAGTTGGCATCGCTGAGCGAGAATGTTTTGAAGCTCGCATTGCCTCATTCTGCCGACATCATCGCAGATGAGGTCATCAAACTGGCATCGAACCGGTAGACAAAAACGCCGGCAAAGAAAAGCATAGAACATGAAAGGGAACGTCCGCCAACGCCAATGAGCGAAGCGAACGAACTACCTGCAACTTTCGATAACTCCACAAGACAAAAGAAGAGAAGAGAAATGGACATAACAGAGATCAAGTCGGTTTATTTCATTGGGGCTGGCGGCATTGGCATGAGTGCCATCGCTCGCTACTTCATTCATAAAGGTGTGGTGGTGGCTGGTTACGACAAGACACCTTCTGCACTGACCAACCAGCTTGAGAAAGAGGGAATGCTCATTCACTATGAAGAAAATGTGGAGGAGATACCGCATGCATGTAAGAACCCACAGACATGCCTTGTTGTCTACACACCCGCCATTCCGGAAACCCATCAAGAGTTGAAATACTTCAGGGAAAACGGCTTTGAGATACAAAAGCGAGCACAGGTGCTCGGCACATTGACCCAGACACACAAGGGATTGTGCTTTGCAGGAACGCACGGTAAGACCACAACCAGCACCATGTGCGCCCACATCATGCACCAGAGTCATGTCGACTGCAATGCCTTTCTCGGCGGCATCTCAAAGAACTATGGCACCAACTACATCCTGTCAGATGCGAGCGATTATATCGTTATCGAGGCCGATGAGTTCGACCGTAGTTTCCATTGGCTGCGTCCGTGGATGAGTGTAATCACCTCCACCGACCCCGACCATCTGGATATCTACGGCACAAAAGAGGCTTATCTGGAGAGTTTCCGTCACTATACCACGCTCATTCAGCCAGGTGGAGCGTTGATTATCCATCGGGATTTGGAGATGAAGCCTGCGGTTCAGGAGGGCGTAAGCATGTATGACTACAGCAGGGACAAAGGAGATTTCCATGCAGAGAATATCGAAATTAAAAATGGTCATATCACTTTCGATTTCATTTCGCCCTTGGAAAATGTAGAAGGCGTAGAACTTGGTCAGCCCATTCCCATCAACATTGAGAACGGCGTGGCTGCCATGGCTATGGCACAACTGAATGGTTGCACGGCCGAAGAACTGCGATATGGCATGTCTACCTATCATGGAGTGGAGCGAAGGTTCGACTTCAAGATTAAGAACGACCGCCATGTGCTGCTCTCCGACTATGCGCATCACCCAAAGGAGATATACCAAAGTGCCAAAAGTCTGCGCGAGTTGTATCACGACCGCAAGGTGACGGCCATCTTTCAGCCGCATCTTTACACCCGAACCAGAGACTTCTATAAGGAGTTTGCCAAAGCATTGAGCCAGCTGGACGAAGTGATTTTGTGCGATATCTATCCCGCTCGTGAGCAACCCATCAAGGGAGTGACGTCACAACTGATATACGATGAACTTACCTGTAAGGAGAAAAGCATGATTCACAAGGAAGAGGTTCTCGACCTGGTGAAGCGACGCGACTTCGATGTCCTCGTGATATTGGGCGCCGGTGACTTGGATAATTACGTTCCACAAATGGCTAAGATCATAGAAAGCAAGTGAGAAGAAACCTGAAAAAGATAATAACCATCGTACTGGATGTGGTGCTGGGCATCTATCTGGTCTTTGCTTTCACGGCATTCAACAAGCCTGATGAAACGGCCAACGTATGCACAAAAGTAAGCATTGACATTGCAGACGAGGCCCAAAATGGTTTTATCAACGCCGCAGAAATCAGGGATCGACTGGAGAAGCACAAGCTCTACCCGCTGGAAAAGCCATTGAAATACGTAGATGCCCGCAAGATAGAGGACATGTTGAAGACCAGTCCGTTTGTCAATACGGCTGAATGTTACAAAACACAAAATGGACATGTCAACATCAGCATCACGCAACGAATGCCCATCGTGCGCATCAAGTCGGTCAATGGTGACGACTATTATCTGGATGATAAGGATGCCATCATGCCCAACTCCAGTTACACGAGCGACCTCATCATCGCGACTGGCTACATTAACAAATGGTTTGCCACGCATTATGTGTCGGCGCTGAGCAAAGCATTGATGGGTAACGAGCTATGGAAAAACCAAATAGAACAAATTCATGTTCTACCCGACCGCGGCATAGAGTTGGTCCCCAGGGTGGGCGACCACATCATTTATTTGGGTCAGTTGCCCACAAGCAATGACCGAACAAAGCGGCTCTCGTTGATTGAGAGCTTCACCAAGAAGAAACTCACACGTCTGGAAAAGTTCTATAAATATGGCCTTTCACAGGCGGGATGGAACAAATATTCTTACATCAACCTGGAGTTTGACAACCAAATCATCTGCAAAAGACGAAGCAATTGAACGGATGTGAGAACAAAAGTACATAACACGAACAAAAAGATTTGATAAAGATATAAAAACGTATGGCAAAGGAATTTATCGTAGCTATTGAACTGGGATCGTCAAAAATCACAGGTATTGCAGGAAAAAAGAATTCAGATGGAAGCATCTCCATTCTTGCTGTTGTCAAAGAAGATTCCACCTCGTGCATACGCAAAGGTGTAGTTTTCAACATTGACAAGACAGTATTGTGCTTGACCAACATCATCAAGAAGTTGGAAACTACGCTCAAAACCAACATAGCCCGAGTTTATGTTGGTGTCGGAGGACAGAGCATCCGCAGCGTCAAGAACGTCATCATCAAGGATTTGCCCGCTGAAACCGTCGTAACTCAGGACATGATTAACGAGCTGATGGACGCCAATCGCAGCATGACTTACGCTGAACAGGAGATATTGGACGCTGCCACGCAGGAATACAAGGTTGACGCGCTATACCAGTTAGACCCGGTTGGCATTCCTTGTTCAAGGTTGGAGGGTAATTTCCTCAACATACTTTGGCGCAAAACGTTCTACAAAAACCTCAACCAATGCCTCAACAAGGCTGGCGTGGAGATTGCCGAACTGTATTTAGCACCACTGGCTTTGGCCGACGCCGTACTGACAGAGACCGAAAAAAGAACTGGCTGTGCACTGATAGACCTGGGTGCTGACACCACAACCGTATTGGTATATTACAAAAATATCTTGCGTCATCTCGCCGTGATCCCATTGGGTAGCGAGAACATCACCAAGGACATCACCTCCTTGTTGATGGAAGACAGTCAGGCTGAGCAAATGAAATTGAAATACGCTTCTGCCTACACCGACAATAGTGACATTGATGACAACAAGAAATACCCTATCGACCAAGACAGAAAAGTTGAGAGCCGCAAGTTCATCGAGATTGTAGAATCGCGCCTACAAGAAATCATTGAGAACGTTTTTTATCAGATTCCAAACGAATATGCCGACAAACTCATTGGCGGAATCATCCTCACAGGCGGCGGTTCGAACATGCCCAACATTGAGAAGGCCTTTACCAACCAAGCCCCAACGGAGAAGATTCGCATAGCCAAGTTTGTGAACCAGAATATCAATTCCAACCTCCCAGAGATTACAGCTCATACCGGAACTATGAACACCATCCTGGGTTTGCTCGCCAAAGGCGACATCAATTGCGCTGGCGAAGAGATTACTGCCGACTTATTCCAAAGCAACGAACCCAAGCACACCACGCCGACGCCCGCTCCAGCCAAAGGTCCTCGATCGTATACGGAGACGTCCGGAACGGGCATCGTACAGACCGAAGAAGAAAAAGAATTGCTGCGTAAGAAAAAAGAGGAGCAGGAAGAAGCTGAGCGAAAGGCGCAGGAAGAGGAGGAACGCCGCATAGCGAAAGAGAAAAGAGAGAACTCTCCCGTCAACAAAATATGGAAAAGCATTAAAAACTTTGCCAGCAAAATAACCGAAGAGGAAGAATAAGCAGCAGCCCTATCACGACATCCCAAGAACGAACCATTAAGAATTACAATTATGTCAGACAATACCCACACCCCTAACATTCTCGATTTCGGAGAACCAGACAAAGCAAGCAGCATTATCAAGGTAATCGGTGTTGGCGGTGGCGGTGGCAATGCCGTCAACCACATGTATCGCGAAGGCATTCACGATGTAACCTTCGTGCTCTGCAACACCGACAATCAGGCGCTCAACGACAGTCCGGTACCCTTCCACTTGCAGCTCGGCAAAGAAGGACTGGGAGCCGGCAACAAGCCCGAAAAAGCTCGCCTGGCCGCCGAAGAGAGCCTCGAAGATATCAAAAACATGCTCAACGATGGTACCCGCATGGCATTTATCACGGCCGGTATGGGCGGTGGTACGGGTACAGGAGCTGCTCCGGTCATTGCCCGCGTGTCCAAGGAATTGGGCATTTTGACCGTTGGCATCGTCACCATTCCTTTCCGATTCGAGGGCGATAAGAAGATTAATCAAGCCCTGGACGGCGTGGAAGAGATGGCCAAGCATGTGGATGCCCTGCTGGTTATCAACAACGAACGGCTGCGCGAGATATACCCTGACCTCACCGTGCTCGACGCTTTCGGCAAAGCCGATGACACCTTGAGCATTGCAGCCAAGAGTATTGCGGAGATTATCACCAACCACGGACTGATTAACCTCGACTTCAACGATGTGAAAACGGTGCTGAAAGACGGCGGCGTGGCCATCATGAGCACGGGCTTTGGCGAGGGCGAGGGCCGCGTGAAGGCTGCCATCGAGGACGCATTGAACTCTCCGCTGTTGAACGATAACGACATCTTCAACTCCAAAAAGATACTGCTCAGCATCAACTTCTGCAACGAAAAGAACGACAACAGCGGTCTGATGATGGAGGAAATGAACGATGTGAACGACTTCATGGGACGCTTTGACAGCGACTTTGAAATCAAATGGGGCATCGCCATCGACCCAGACCTCGGCAAGAAGGTAAAAGTCACCATCCTGGCCACAGGTTTTGGCATCAGCGATGTAGAGGGAATGGACAGCCACATCGGCAAACGTCACTCGCAAGAAGAAGCCATGCGCCTGGCCGAAGAGGAAGAGCGAAAGATACAACTCATCAACCGCAAGGAGCAATATTACAAGGATGGGAAAAACTCTAAGTACAAACGTCACCCGCACGTCTATCTCTTTAGCAACGAAGACCTCGACAACGAGGACGTTATCCTGGCCGTAGAGAGCTTCCCCACCTACAAACGTACGCGCCAAATGTTGGACGACATACGCAAACAGGCATCGGGTGAACCCAAGGAACCCGAACAAAAAGAGAACAATGAACCCATACAGGGACTCATCAGTTTTGAATAAAACAATATACACCGACGACAGCTCGTCAACAAATACAATAAAACATCAAACAAATGGCATTATTTGAAAAGGTTAACGAAGACATCAAAACCGCAATGAAAGAGCGCGACAAGGTAGCACTTGAGACGCTGCGTAACATCAAAAAAGTTTTCCTCGAGGCTAAAACGGCACCGGGAGCCAACGATACATTGGAGGATGCAGACGCTTTGAAGATTATTCAGAAGCTGGCCAAGCAAGGCAAAGAATCGGCACAGACGTACATAGACGCAGGCCGACAGGATCTTGCTGACGCCGAATTGGCACAGGTTTCTGTCATTGAGCGCTATCTGCCCGAACAACTGTCGGAAGCCGAAATAGAGAAAATCGTCAAGACCATCATCGAGCAAACGGGCGCCGCAAGCATGAAGGATATGGGGAAAGTCATGGGAATGGCCAACAAGCAATTGGCTGGCAAGGCCGATGGCAAAACCATTTCAGGCATCGTTAAAAAGCTGCTCGCCTAATTCTTAAACTCAATTTCGCCATCCGAGAAACTAACGGCAAGAACCCTTTGAAACACTATGTATCAAAGGGTTCTTGCCGCTTTCTATTTCCTTGAAAATCAATTCATTAATACTCGCCCTACAATTGCATTGAGTTTGGGCTGCAAAGTCATGCACTTTGCACGCCAAAAGCATATAGATTGATGCCCAAAGTCAATGACTTTTCAAGGCCAGGCCACAAAGGCCCGAGAAACAACCAATGGCTACCGGAACAAATCTTGCAAAACCGAGAGTGATTTCAGCTCGGGGAACGAAGGGATGTGCAAGCGATAGTAGCGCAATATCAGGTTGGCGCAACGATTGCGCTCCTCACGGGAAAAGCGGAAAAGGTGCATCGTTTCGTAGTTCATTCGCATCAGCTGACCAATCTTCGCCGCCTCATCTGGAGGAATAAAGTCGGGATGTAAGGGAACGAGGGAACAGAACACCCCGTTGCGAAGGTCGAAGAAATCGCCCGCATGCCAGTTCTCAAGATTTGGATAAAACCCAATGAAGCGCGTCAGATGCATCATGAACACCAGATGAAAATTGGCGAAAGCCCCCTCCGCCGAATCCAACCAACGAATGCTGTTCTCCACATATTGATACAACGCCCCCACCTCATGCTCGCCACGCACGCTGAAATACAAGAATTCTGACAAGAACAAGGAGATGGACAACTTATAAGAATTGAAAGGAATGGTAGAGAACGGATAGGCCAGTCGCATCTCCTTGATGCGCTGCAACTGCTTGTTGGGACGCTCATCAAACTCGATGTCCAAGATGGTGAGCGGCTGAAAATAGGGCTTCCCTACCCTGCCGCCCTTGCCCGTGCGCATCCGCTGAATAAACGAGACGTTCCCCATCGCCTGAGTGAACAAATCTGTAATCAGCTGAGAATCGCCATATTTGATGGTGCGTAGTACGATAGCTTGCGTTTTTACTAACATCTGAACGTGGGTTTGAATGGCAAAAATACTGATTTTCATACATTCAATGAAAAATTACAGCATAAAATTTGGTTGGTAAGGAAAAATGTCATAACTTTGCACCCGCTAATCAAATGGCACGGTCCCTTCGTCTATCGGTTAGGACGTGAGATTTTCATTCTCAAAAGAGCAGTTCGACTCTGCTAGGGACTACACAAAAGAAATAAAAGAAGTAAATAGAAGATGGCAAATCACAAATCATCACTTAAAAGAATCCGTCAGGACAAAGTTAAGACTTTGCACAATAAATATTATGCAAAGACCATGCGCAATGCTGTACGCAAGTTGCGTGCAATGACCGACAAGGATGAAGCTGTCAAGCTGTATCCTGAAGTACAGAAGATGGTAGACAAGCTGGCCAAGACCAATGGCATCCACAAAAACAAGGCTGCCAACTTGAAGTCAAGCCTCTGCAAGCACATCAGCAAACTCGCATAAGTCCATCTGACGACCCCACATACAAAGGTTACATTTCGAAAGAAGTGTAACCTTTTGAGGTTTCACCCACCTCAATCTCTTCCTCCGTTAACACAACACAGCGTCTTTCCCAATCTTTAAGCAGGCGAATCATCACAGGTTCGTCGCTGACCAACACTGGCTACGAGGTGGGCAAGAACCACAAAATACCAGAAAACAGAAATACTTTATTCGCATCTTTAAACCACATAAAAAAGGCAGACGCACGCTACCCTTTTACGCATTTTTAGCAACAAAACATTTCCTCATTTGGCTGTAATTTCGTATCTTTGCATATCATAATATACAAAACGACAAATGGCAGAAAATCAGAATACCGAAAACAATTATTCGGCCAGTAACATCCAAGTATTGGAAGGACTTGAGGCTGTTCGCAAACGCCCTGCAATGTACATCGGTGACATCAGTGAGAAGGGTCTCCATCACCTGATTAACGAGACCGTGGACAACTCTATTGACGAAGCGATGGCAGGTTATTGCACCGACATTGAAGTGACCATCAACGATGACGAATCAATAACTGTACAAGACAACGGTCGAGGCATTCCCGTTGACCAGCACGAAAAACTGCACAAGTCGGCCCTGGAAGTGGTCATGACGGTACTGCATGCCGGCGGAAAGTTCGACAAAGGCTCGTACAAAGTCAGCGGTGGTCTGCACGGAGTAGGTGTAAGTTGCGTTAACGCACTATCCTCTCACATGACATCTCAGGTGTTCCGTGACGGCAAAATTTACCAACAGGAATACGAAAGGGGCAAAGCCCTCTACCCCGTGAAAGTCATTGGAGAGACCAACCTGCGTGGAACGCGTCAGCAGTTCTGGCCAGACGGATCTATTTTCACCACCACTCACTTCCAATGGGACATCATTGCGAGGCGCATGCGAGAGCTGGCTTTCCTGAATGCAGGCATTCGCATCACCCTTACTGACCTGCGTCCCAATGAGGAGGGCAAGACACGAACGGAGGTTTTCCATGCCAAAGACGGTCTCAAAGAGTTCGTCCGCTACGTTGATCGGCACAGAACGCACCTCTTCGATGATGTCATCTACCTGAAAACAGAGAAGCAAGGCATCCCCATTGAGGTGGCTATCATGTACAATACCGACTATTCTGAGAACATACACTCGTACGTTAACAACATCAACACAATAGAGGGTGGCACGCACCTCACAGGTTTTCGCGCCGCACTGACACGCACGTTGAAGACGTATGCAGACAACGACCCCGTTATTTCAAAGCAAATTGAAAAGGCAAAGATAGAGATTGCCGGTGAAGACTTCCGCGAAGGACTTACCGCCGTGATATCTATTAAGGTGGCAGAGCCACAGTTTGAGGGACAAACCAAGACCAAATTGGGCAACAGTGAGGTATCTGGTGCCGTGCAACAAGCTGTTGGCGAAGCACTTACCAACTACTTGGAAGAGCATCCTACCGAGGCAAAACAAATCTGTGAGAAGGTGGTTTTGGCAGCTACGGCACGTATTGCGGCACGAAAGGCGCGCGAGAGCGTTCAGCGTAAGAACGTCATGAGCGGCGGAGGACTGCCAGGCAAACTGGCCGACTGCTCCAACAAAGACCCGAAAGATTGTGAGATATTCCTGGTGGAGGGTGACTCCGCAGGTGGATCGGCTAAGCAAGGACGCGACCGATACACGCAAGCCATATTGCCATTGCGTGGTAAAATCTTGAACGTAGAAAAGGTTCAATGGCATAGAGTGTTCGAGGCCGAGTCGGTGATGAACATCATTCAGAGCATCGGCGTGCGCTTTGGCGTAGACGGAGAGGACGACCGAGAGGCCAATATCGACAAGCTGCGCTACGACAAGATTATCATCATGACCGATGCCGACGTCGATGGTTCGCACATCGACACACTCATCATGACGCTGTTCTATCGCTTCATGCCCAAAATCATCGAAGAAGGGCACCTCTACATCGCCACCCCACCGCTTTATAAGTGCACGTACAAGAACAAGGCAAGTGAATATTGCTACACTGAACAGCAACGACAGGCCTTCATAGACAAGTACGCCCAGGGCGAGGAAGATAGCAAGAGCATTCACACGCAGCGATACAAAGGTCTTGGTGAGATGAACCCTGAACAATTATGGGAAACCACCATGGATCCAAAGACCCGTCTGTTGAAGCAGGTAACCATCGAGAATGCAGCCGATGCAGACGAGATATTCTCCATGCTCATGGGTGATGACGTGGAGCCACGTCGTGAATTTATTGAACAAAATGCAACCTATGCGAACATTGATGCATAGGCGCTAAATAAGTAAAAGCTAAGGGGCATGCAATCGATTTGTATGCCCCTTTTTTTGTTTTCTAATGTGTCGTGTGGGCCAACCCTTGTTGTTAGGAAGGTTTATCACACCCCATAGGCCGCTTGACTCATGTAAACAGCCACCGTTTTCAAACGCAGATAATTGTCGCTGAGATACATATATCCGCCAAAAGGATTGTTCTTACCCCACGAATTTTTAGCAATATAGTAGGTATTTCCTCGCTTATCGTGCGCCAATCCCACCAATACCATACAATGGTCGTCAGTAGTTTTCAGTGTTTCAAACTGCCTTTGACGCGCTGCTGGCGTAACGTTTACGGCCTCATTGGGCAACTTGGCCACGCCCTTTGCAAACGAAAATCCCGGCTCGCTGATATCTCCTTCCCAGCAAACAGGATGCCCCGTCTGCAAAGCCCGCTTGACATGTGCCATCAAAGTGTCCAGGGATACATTCATAAAGGCATCGCGGTACCGATTATCTGGTATCTCCAAAGCAAACGAATGACCGTAGGGATGGTGCGTAAAGCTGGTTAATGAGAGATATTCATGAGGTAAACAAACGCTGTGAGCAAACTGTTTTGGCGTATATTCGGCATGCCTGAAAAAGACAAACCGCGGCATGAAACCTACTTCAGCGTCCAATATTTCATCCACACGCCCATCCATTTTCTGCAAACTTGCTGACCGCGAGGCCGCCAACTGCATCTTTCTTGCCAACACATTGTAATTCACTTGCTTCCCATTATATGTGTCCTCATGCAACATACCATACCTTTCCAGCAAACGAAGAGCCATCGAAGCCGTCCCACGAAGCGACACCTGCTTTCTACCTCCCGCAAAGAAAGACTCACGAGCCTGTTCCTTCAGCAACATTCGAGCGAGATAATCAACCGACAAGTTGACCGAATCGCCCATCATTAGTCGTTCCGATTCGATGGTTCCCAGCATGGCATACGCCCAACAAAGCGAACTGCTTCCCTGATTCTTCACTGGGGTGGCCTTCAACATCACATCCGTTTTGAACTGATGATGCAGTAACTCGTTCGACTTATTCGCATTTCTGCAAGCCGAAACTACAACCAACGTGCTACACACAAACAAGAGTATCTTTCTCATCTCTGTGCAAAGATAATACAAAAACCGAACAAATCGCACAGCTTTACTTTGCAGTTATTACAAATAAGCGTAACTTTGCAAGTATGAAGCATCAATTATCAGACTTTGAAATCATGGCACCCGTGGGGTCCAGAGAGAGCCTTGCAGCCGCCATTCAGGCCGGAGCAGGAGCGATATACTTCGGCATCGGCCAGCTTAACATGCGCTCACACTCAGCCAATCATTTTACAATTGACGACCTGCACGACATCGCCGACACTTGCAAGGCACATGGCATCAAAACCTATCTCACAGTGAACACGGTGATTTACGGCGAGGACATCCCAACCATGCGCAAGATAATCGATGCGGCAAAGGATGCCCAGATATCGGCAGTGATTGCCAGTGACGTGGCCGTGATGACCTATTGCGTGGAGAAAGGGGTGGAGGTGCACCTATCCACCCAACTCAACATCTCCAACATCGAGGCCCTGAAGTTCTACGCTCGCTTTGCCGACGTGGTGGTATTGGCGCGTGAACTGAACCTAAAACAGGTGAAAGAGATTCACCAACAGATTGTCGAACAACACATCTGCGGCCCCCGTGGCGAGCTCATCCGCATCGAGATGTTCTGTCATGGCGCGTTTTGCATGGCAATCAGCGGCAAGTGTTACATGAGTCTTCATGATGCCAACCGCTCGGCCAACCGTGGTGAATGCGTGCAAATCTGCCGCCGTTCGTACACCGTTACCGACAACGAGACGGGCAACCAACTTGAGATTGATAACAAATACATCATGAGTCCGAAGGATTTGAAGACCGTTCGCTTCATTAACCTCATGATGGATGCGGGCGTTCGGGTGTTCAAAATCGAAGGCAGGGCTCGCGGGCCAGAGTATGTGTACAATGTGGTGACGTGCTACAAAGAAGCCATTCAGTCGGTTATCGACGGCACTTTCACCGAAGAAAAGAAAGATACTTGGGACAAACGCCTGTCCGCCGTCTTCAACAGAGGATTCTGGGACGGCTATTACCAAGGTCAGAAGCTGGGCGAATGGACCAAAGAATATGGCAACAAGGCTACCGAGAAAAAGGTCTTGGTGGGCAAGGTGGTGAAGTATTTTTCTAACCTTGGCGTCGCAGAGTTAGCCATCGAAGCCGCTGAGATAGAGCTTGGTGAGCATCTACTCATCACGGGTCCCACCACGGGCGTGATGTATTTCGACGCCAACGAGATACGCTATGAGCTGAAACCGGTACAGAAGGCCGAGAAAGGATGGCGCATCTCCATTGCCGTTCCTGACAAAGTTCGCCCCAACGACAAGCTATTCAAGATAGTTAGTGCGGTGAAACGGGATGCGTGAAAATGGCGGCCTCTCCCCCAACCCCTCCCCGAAAGGGAGGGGAGTAATTAGCTTGTTCGCTGCAGGATATTGTTCAAACCCCAAAAAATCAACGTGAACAAATCATAAAGTTCAAAGCTCAAAGCTCAATGTTCAAAGTAAACAAGCTATAAAGTTCAATGTTCAATGTTCAATGTTCAAAGTAAACTGACTATAAAGTTCAATGTTCAAAGTTCAATGTTCAAAGTAAACAAACTATAAAGTTCAAATCTCAAAGCTCAATGTTCAAAGTAAACAAATCATAAAGTTCAATGTTCAAAGTTCAACGTTCAAAGTAAACAAGCTATAAAGTTTAATGTTCAAAGTTCAATGTTCAACGTGAACAAACCAAAAAGTTCAATGTTCAAAGTTCAATGTTCAAAGTAAAATCCCTCTTTTTATGACCATCAACGAATTGCAAGACGAAGTAATAGAAGATTTTTCAACGCTGTCCGACTGGATGGACAAGTACCAAATGCTCATCGACTTGGGCAACGAATTAGATCCATTAGACGAACGGTACAAAACCCAATCGAACCTCATTGACGGCTGTCAGAGTCGCGTTTGGCTGCAATGTGACGAGCAAGAAGGCAAGTTGTACTTCACGGCCGACAGTGATGCGCTCATCGTCAAGGGCATCATAGCGCTGCTCATTCGCGTGGTCAGCGGTCATACGCCCCAGGAAATCATGGATGCAGAACTCTATTTCATCGACCGCATCGGCCTTCATGAGCATCTATCCCCCACACGAGCCAATGGCTTACTGGCGATGGTAAAGCAGATGAAGATGTATGCGTTGGCCTTCCAAGCCAAACAACCTTAACCTATTGCTGGGAAATTGAGAAAATTAAAGACCATAGAAATGCAGCGGTTGTCGGTCAAGGACTTCAAAGCGGCCGACAAACTACCGCTGGTCGTCGTGCTGGACGACGTGCGTTCCTTATATAATGTGGGGTCAGTATTCCGCTCGTGCGATGCCTTTCGGGTTGAAGCGGTGTACCTCTGCGGCATCACGGCCACCCCTCCACATCCCGAGATACACAAGACTGCCTTGGGTGGAGAGGATAGTGTGGACTGGCGGTACTTCGCATCGGCCACCCAAGCGGTAGAAGATTTGAGGGAAAGGGGATACTGTGTTTACGCCATCGAACAGGTGGTAGGCTCCACTAAGCTGCAACATTTGTCCGTTGACCGCAGTCAACGTTACGCCGTAGTGTTTGGCAATGAGGTGAAAGGCGTGCACCAAGACACCGTTGACGCATGCGACGGATGCCTGGAAATACCGCAGTTTGGCACCAAACATTCGCTCAATGTTTCCGTCACCGCAGGCATCGTGGTATGGGAGTTCGCCCAAAAACTGCTGTTGTAATCATACGACACTCATCAAAGTTGATGACAGAAGAAAGTCAAGTTGAATACAGCAAACTGTAAAATAAACACAGCAATCGGCATTCGTCTAACGTGTTAACGCTCAATAAATAACGGCTTAAGCGGTTAAAATATTTTAATTTCGGTTTACTTCTCATTGCCTTTGCCGTCATTATATGTATATTTGGCACAAGAACCGTGTACCCAAACAGGCTTAAAATGACGTTCATCCAAGAGCCTGACACGCACGAAAAGAAGATTTTAAACTGAATAAAACAATAAAATCATGAAGAAGAAAAATGCTGTTATATTGCCCTTGTTGGCCGCAACATTACTTGTTACAGGCTGTGCCAGCAAGAAAGATTTAGAGAATTGCCAAACGGAGAACCGCGAGTTGACGAACAACTACATGACAGCCAAAGAACAACTGGCTGCCGCACAGGCTCGTCTTACCTCGCTGGAGGAACAACTTGCACAGCAAAAGAAAAACTATGCTGACTTACATAAGTCACTGGACAAGAGCTTGTTGAACACCAGCTCCAACAACATCAACATCTCCAAGTTGGTTGATCAGATTAATGAGTCAAACCAATACATCCGTCATTTGGTAGAGGTAAAGTCTAAGTCAGACTCGCTGAACATGGTGCTCACCAACAACCTCACCCGCTCTTTGAGTCGTGAGGAGTTGAAAGAGGTTGACGTTCAGGTGCTCAAGGGCGTGGTATACATCAGCTTGGCCGACAACATGCTGTACAAGAGCGGATCTTACGAGATTAATGACCGTGCTGCAGAGACGCTGAGCAAGATTGCCAAAATCATCATGGACTACAAGGATTACGATGTCTTGGTAGAGGGTAACACGGACAACGTGCCGGTAAACCAAAACAGTCCGCTGATGAAAAACATCCGCAACAACTGGGATTTGTCAACCCTTCGCGCATCGAGCGTGGTGCAGTTCTTGCAAAGCCACTATGGTGTTGATCCTAAGCGAATGACTGCCGGCGGCCGTGGTGAGTACAATCCGCTGACAAGCAACAACACGGAATTGGGCAAACAGCGCAATCGCCGTACGCAAATCATCATCACACCGAAGCTCGACCAGTTCATGGATCTGATTGACAAGGCACCCGAGAATGAGGGCATGGCGAAGTAACGCAATGATTTTCTGCCGATGCCGCAGGTCTCGGCAGGTAAAAATATAACTGAAAGCGGGGGCGTTCCAAATGTTGGAACGCCCCCACTTTCGGTGTTCATGCAGCCTTTGTCAGACCTGTTATGACCTGAATCCGATGATTCTACGCACCTCTTTCAAGGTAACGCTGGCACTCTCGCGCGCCCGGTCGGCACCCTCTTTGGCAATCTTGTCCAACAACTCCTTATTCGAAATGTATTCGTTAATCTGCTCTCTAATGGGAGCTACTGTCGCACAGATGTCCGCTGCAATCTGCTTTTTCAGGTCTCCGTAGCGAATGCTGCAATCGTTCCACTTCTCATCAAAATAGTCGTATGTGTCTTGTGTCGAGCAAATTCGCAAGAACGTGAACAAGTTTTCTATTACCTCCGGTTTCTCACTGTTGGCCTTCTCGGGGCCACCGTCCGTAACGGCCTTCATCACTTTCTTCGAGATGGTCTTGTCATCATCGTGCAGATAGATGCAGTTTCCGGTGCTCTTCCCCATCTTTCCACTTCCATCCAGGCCAGGTACCTTCAAAGCCTGCGAGTTGAAATAGAAGTTTTGCGGTTCAGGAAAGAAGTCAACGCCATAAATTCTGTTGAAGCGCGAGGCGCACTTTCGCGCCATTTCCATGTTTTGTTCCTGATCTTTACCTACCGGAACCTTCTTAGCCCGATGCTGCAAAATGTCGGCGGCCATGAGCGTTGGGTATGTAAAGAGCCCTGCGTTGACGTTGTCTGGCTGCTGACGGGCCTTTTCCTTAAACGTGGTGACGCGCCCCAGTTCACCGATATAAGCGTTCATGTTGAGGTAAAGATACAATTCCAGCGTTTCTTTCACGTCACTCTGAACATAGATGGGAGCCTTTTGGGGATCGATGCCACAGGCAAGATATTCAGCCAAAATAATGCGTGCGCTGTCTTGTATGTCTTCTGGTTTGGGTCGAGTGGTCAATGAATGCCAGTCTGCAATGAAAAACATGCAATCATACTTGTCCTGCATCTCTATGAAGCTCTTCACTGCACCGAAATAATTTCCCAGGTGTAAATAACCTGTCGGGCGTATTCCACTAACTACTTTTTCCATTATTTATTCCTTTTTTTAATTGATTATCATCTGCAAAGGTACATCAAATTGAACTCAACGCAAAAAAATATAATCAAAAGTTTGGAGGTTATCAGAAAAAGGCATATCTTTGCACCCGCTTACTTCAAGTAGCAAGGGCGTTTAGCTCAGCTGGTTTAGAGCATCTGCCTTACAAGCAGAGGGTCGGCGGTTCGAATCCGTCAACGCCCACTGGGGTGTTTCCCTGTAATCCTTCGGGATTGCAGGGATATTTTTTTTATCATTATGTTTGCACCGCCTCGCCCATCAAAATTTTATCAATCAGTAAATCAAAGAGTTATAACTCCTTTCTAATAGCATTGAGTTTGGCGGTCAAAAGCAATGAGTTTGGCGGTCAATAGCAATGAGTTTGCTGGCCAAAAGCTATGACTTTGTTTTTCATCCGCATATCAATCATTTGTTTCAACAACGAATTGAACC
>NZ_ADEG01000047.1 GCF_000177075.1 Hoylesella buccalis ATCC 35310 | reverse complement strand
GAGACCTCTGCAAAACTTTCTCTTCCTCTCATAAATTCACTTATAACCACATTAAATCTAAAATAAAGCCTATCTAAGGATCAAAAGGGCTTATATACCCCCTATTTAATATATATTTCTCCCTTATTTGAGAGAATTGGACACAATTATCCCAGGAGTTCGATAAAGATTGTATGCAACAGCCTCCATAATATGTTGCGCATGTGTCTTTGCCAATCCCACATATCTTGCCACTCCTGCACGAAACCATCTATGCATAGAACCAAAAGTACGCTCAACTCTGTATCTAATCTTACTGATGCTAACATTGATACGTTGCTCCCTTTCTGTAATCTTCTTGCCTCTAACCCCTTTGTGCATGATTCTGCTCTTGAGCTTCATCCGAGTAAGTACTTCCTTGTTCTCTGAAGAGTTATAGCCTTTATCGGCATAGACAGGTGTTCTAACAGGAAGATTGGCTTTCTGCAAAGGAGTTTCAAGATGTTTAATGTCACTTTCATTGGCGGCAGTTGTTTCCTCAGCCAAAATCAAACCATTCTCGTCAGTCACAGTATGTCGCTTATAACCAAAGTGAAGTTTGCCCATCTTCTTAATCCATCTTGCATCTCCATCAACGTTTGGCTTAATAACTTCCTTGACCATTGCTTTTTCTGAACTATCACGACTGTCTGCTTCATTACGGTCTTCCACTACTTCATACTCCTTGCGTCCACGCGGACGGCGTGGAGTATCGGTAATGCTCGCATCGATAATAGCACCACGCTTAACGATGACACCTTTAGACTCAAGTTGCCGATTGATTTCATTGAGAACCATATCATAAAGTTCTGCTTCCACCAACGTGTTGCGAAAGCGGCAAACTGTAGTACTGTCGGGAGCAGTATCTTCTAGACCCAAGCCAACAAACCGACTGAAAGAAAGACGATCGTTTACTTGTTCCTCTACCTCACCGTCACTAAGACCATACCATGTACGAAGAAGTTCTATCTTGAATAAAATCAAGCTGTCATAACTTGGACGACCTGTTGATTTATAACCTTTGGTATAAGCGATTTCTATGATACCACGGATAGGTGTCCAATCAATTAATTTATCTATTTGGGAAAAGAAGGTCTGCTTGACCTTACGCTGACCGAGAACGACATCGGCAAAACTGGGAGAAGAAAGAGTTTGTTTCATACCATAAAGGTACAAAAAAATAATGTAATGAGCAAATTTTAGGATAAGAGTTTTGCAGAGGTCTCC
>NZ_ADEG01000048.1 GCF_000177075.1 Hoylesella buccalis ATCC 35310 | reverse complement strand
TGAAAACACGCTGGTTGACAGCTTGGGAGAATTTGTTGAGATAGCGCTGGTATGCACGATGGTCTGCTCCACGTTTCCACCCAAGTAGATCACATAGTGCAGTGTCATAACGTACCACGTCAAGATGGCCAAAGCAGCTTGCTCCACACCACACACCAGCAAACAATCCTAATATTAACTGGATCGGGTCGTAGCCACGATTGGATCCTTGAAGCGGAACACCACTTTGCATAACATGTTCTTCAAAATGGCATTTCTCAAGCATTTTGAAGAACAGGGAAAGACCACCAAAAGGTGTTATTTCCTTATTTTAATACAATCCAAACACCAACAAATTTTGCACTTCGATTTTGAATCTTCAGACGCTTTTTCTAATGACCGATTTGGGGTAAATGGCGAATGAGCCGTGCGGAGATTATGACTATTCTCATCTGTTTCCACTTCAATGACTTCCGCAATTTCAAGCATTACTATCTATTTTATGTCAGGGAGCACATGAGGGATTTGTTTCCCTAGCAACTCTCCTATAACCGTTTCATAGAACTGGAATCAAGAGTTGTCATTGAGATGATGCTGTTTCTGCAAGTGTGCTGTCTGGGACGTTGCACCGGAATAAGTTTCATAGACAGCACGTCCATACCAGTGTGCCACAACAAGCGCATCCGTCGCAATAGGGTGTTCAAGGAATACGCTTCAATAGGGAAAAGTACGATGGGATGGTACTTCGGCTTCAAACTGCACTTGACTTGCAACGAGCGTGGAGAGTTGGTCAACTTCATGTTCACCAAGGCGAATGTGGATGATAGGGATGAAAGAGTGTTCAACAGGCTCAGTGACAACCTCTTCGGCAAGTTGTTTGCTGATAAGGGGTATATATCCCAAGGGCTTTTCGAAAGATTATACAATGACGGCATTAACCTTGTCACGGGGCTGAGGAGTAACATGAAGAACAAGCTAATACCCTTGTATGACAAAATATTACTCAGAAAGAGATCGGTCATAGAAACCATCAATGATGAACTGAAAAACGTGGCACAGCTGGTACACTCCAGACATAGGAGCGTTTTTAATTTTGCTATAAATGCACTGTCGGTACTTGCAGCCTACTGTTTCTTTGAGAAGAAGCCGGCTATCAATGTAGATTTCTGTATAGACCGACAAGGACAGCAGCTTACACTGTTCTAAAACCAGTCATACCAGAGTTTGATGGAATTTTATGGATAACCTCTGTCTCAAGATAGAGGAGAGATATTTATGCTCTTGTGGGAGCTATCGAGAACGGGACATTTTTATCCCGAACTCAGGTATAAGAGGGAAAAACAGCCTGAAAAATGAGCTATACGCCTAATTTTTATGTAGAATGTTGCCTATTTCATCCCCCCTCTCCCCCGAAATTTAACAATATTTGGAGAATATTTGGATTTTAGGTATAAATAAGTAAAAGAAATTTATAGTTAGCTTGTCTCTGATCCGACGGGAAGTTGGAAACATCTTTGATGGGCGTGATTCGCCTTTTCTATTCATAGGATGACCCTAATCGATATATAGAAATAATAAAAGAGGATTTCTATGTGGGATTACATAAAATATAAATGATACTAAAACGGTTAATCCTTCGACGAGGATTAACATATATTATTTTTTTTGGATGGCTTATCATCACGACAAGAAGGTGTATTTTATTATGAAAAAAATGGTAATGTATGCACAAAGCGTTAGCTAGAACTCAGGCTTCATAATTGCTTTAACAACCGCTATGGGTGGTGCGGTGGCGTGGTAGCTTGGTTCACGGCTCATTCTTCGATTTCGGACAAACTTCGAACTAAGTTTGCGATGAAATGGCTTGATGTTTCGATAGGAGAGTAGTTAATGTATCTCATACTGCGCCTGAGATTGCGCCGGAGCACTTTGTTGTTGTTTTGCACAAATCCAGCTTTGCCTTCTCTGAAATGCCATTCCTTTGTCGTATCGATTTCTGTATGGGTCAGGGTTCTTAAAATCAGAGGATAGGCCTCGCGTTCTACATTCTCTACGAAAGGAATTTCGTCTTGCTCAAAATTAAAGACAACAATCAGGATGCTTCCCTGCAGTTGTGCCATGCGTTGTAGGTGAAGTTTGGAGAGCCAGGTTTCAAGTTTGACAAAATCAACCTTGTCACCTCTGGTTCTTAAGTAGCTACCCAGTTCGATGATGCCTCTGACGGAGATGCCTTTGGCTAATATGTGGTTGACGTTAAAGATAATGATGTCAAGCAGTTGAAGCGTTTCCATGGAAGTATCAATTGCATGACGCTCATCGTGTTTGATTTTTTTTAAACGCTTGTTTAACGTGGGATTGCTGAGATGTGGGTTGGTAAACCATTCCTGCTCATCCTTGTCAGTCATTTCCTGCAAATCAAGTATGAGCTTTTGTGGCATGTGGATGTTGGTGTCATACTGATGGTTCTTGATGCCCTTCAATGCGATGGACACCACGTTTTGAGATGCTGCCATCTGAAACAGGCGGTTCCATTTGAAGGTTGTCATAGGCTCTAACGTAACATACTCATTGAGTGCTCCAGAGCGCAGCAACCGAAAGAAATTACGTTTGATGATATCCATATTTGATGACGTGTGAATGAAACCTGATTGATGTTGCCCCGGGGCGCGTCCACAGTAGCTGTAGGTCAACGCGGCCGTTGCTGATGGGCATGGGCTGATTTCCTTTTTTTACAATTGCGTGCGACGATAAAAGTCCATGTTTTCTTTCGTCAACAACTCAATCGGCATGTAGTTTACGGGTTCAACCTTCTTTTTCAGTACGATGGCTTTGAACAACGTGTCAATGCAACAGTAACCTTGTTGGTAGGCATGCTGAGCGACCAGGAACGACACGCTGCCCTGTCTGAGGCATTCGGCGTTTTTACCCACCATGTCATATCCCATGATTTGGGTGCTTCTTCTGTTGGTTCTTAACAGAAAGTCGCCCATGATGTGTGCTTTGGAGCCAAAGGTGATGCAATGATGTATTTGAGGATGCTCATTGAAAAAGTTTTCTAACCTCAAGTCATATTCTTTTTTGGTGGTCTTCATGGGCAAGCCCAACTCGATGATTTCAATCTCGGGAAAGTGTTCTGACATGTAATGTCTGAATCCCACCTCACGATTTTCTTGCTGTTTGCTGGTCACCTTTCCGTCCTTGTTGCGCTTCATCAGTACGATTTGTTTCTCTTGATGGGCTACCATCATCAGAATCCTTGCCGAGAAGTAGCCGCTTTTGAATGAGTCTTGTCCGAAGAAGGAGAGTGGATTCAGTTCGGGCATGTACGAGTCGAGCAGGACGAAGGGGATGTTCAATTCGTGCAATTGATCTGTGAACGCTCTTGTCAAGTTGAGTGTTGCCGGAACGATGACCACTCCGTCGGGCTTCTCTTGCAAACAGGTGGCTGCCACCTTTTTGAACGACTCTTCTTTAAGTCGCTCATAATAGAGTGTTTTCGTCTCGAGATTGAAGTCGCGTCTGGTTTCTACGGCTTTCTTTGCACCTTCTTCAATTTCCTCCCAATAAGTTTCAGATTCATGTTGTGGGATGACGAGATAGAAAGTGTATGACTTGTTGTACGCCAAGGCACTGGCATACACATTGGGTTGATAATTCATCTCCGAGAGTGCTTTCTCCACCTTCTCACGCGCTGATGGCGAAACGTTGGGACGTCCGTGCAAGACCCTGTCAACCGTTCCAACCGAAACGCCAGCCCGCTGGGCGATATCCTTGATTCTGATTTTTTCTTTCATACAACACTTAAAATAGGTGCAATCATCGTGTAAGCCGCCTACAATGTAAGTTTACTTGCTTTGTTGAGGCGCAATCTAATTGATGCAAAATTACAAAGAATAGTTGTATTGTGCGAAAGCACAGTTGCATATTTTAAGCATAATCAACATTTTCCTTCGATTTTCTTCATTTTCAAACAGCAAATGGTTATCTTTGTGTGACAGATTATTTGCCAGCCTAAGCATGTGTCATCAAGAAACAACCAAATGCATCTATTCAATATTGCTCACACTTGTAATGCTCTTGTGTGCGATAGCTTGCTCAGACCCTCACGGTGACGACGTGGTGGCTCTGAATGAAAGGGCGTACCAATATCGCTACCGCAATTTGGACAGTACGTCGCTTTATGCCAACCGGGCGATGCAACTGGCGGGCAAATATGGTGATGGCTATGCGGAAGCCCTCAACCATCTGGCGTTCGTCCACATGGCAAGAATGGAATATGCCAAGGCAGATTCGCTGCTGTCAGAAGTACGTAAATCGACTAACAATCAGATAGAATTGTTAGTGGCTGACGTTCAGTTGATGCGGCTTTGCCAACGTTGCTCCAAAAACAAGGATTTTTATGTCTATCGAGAGAGTGCCATGCGGCGTCTGCATCGGATAGAGGAGGAGTACAACAGTCTGGATGAACACCAAAAACGCCGAATGATTTATGCCGAAAGCGAGTTCTATCTCACCACCTCCACCTATTTTTATTATGTGGGTTTGGAAGATTTGTCAATCGATGCCATCAACCAAATTGATGCCAACGGCGAGATAGCACGAGACACCTCCCAGCTGTTGAATTACTTATACAACGTTGGTGCGGGCGGCATCATCCTCGATGGCACCCGTGAGGAAATCAACCAGGCCGAGTTTGAGTATCTTACACGATGCTATGTGCTGGCCAAACAGCATCATTATCCCTATTGGGAGGCCAACTCGATGCAGGCCATGAGCGAGCATTTGCAGCGAAAAAAATACCGCGACAAGTTGATACACGACAATTTGCCCTCCATGCAATTCGTCAATCCGTACAACATGTCCGATTCGTTGTTGGCCGGTAATTTGGCGCAACGCTCGTTGAAAACATTCATTCAATATGGCGACGTTTATCAAATTGCCGGATCGTACCGAACGCTCGCAGAGTGTTATTGGGAGTTGAAAGATTACAAGTCGGCCTTGATTTGTCTGCACAACGCACTGGAAACCAATCATGTCATCAACCAAGCCCCCGACCTGGTGGCATCTATCCGAGAGCAATTGTCACTGGCTTACTCGGCCATTGACGACAAGCAGAACAGCGATTACAACCGAAATTTATACCTCGACATACAGGAAGGAACCAGACAGGACCGGCAGTTGGAGGCCCGCGCTGAACAGTTGAATTTGTCATCCCAGCAGTTGAATCGGATGATTCTGGCCATCATCATCACCATTGTTGTGGTTTGTTTGTTGTTGTTTATCTTCTACTACATGCGAAAGAGGAACGACCGACAGGCTTCTACGCTGACAAAACTCATGGAACCCCTTGAAAAATGGAAGCACGACAATGAAGAGGCACTCGAGGAAAACCAAGAGAAATATGAAGAGATTGAGGAAGAAAAACATTTGCAGCAACTGCATGTTTCCAAGAATAAGAAGCGTAATCTTGAGCAACGAACCAAAGTGTCGCTTGTCAACAGCATCATTCCTTTGATAGATCGAATGTTGCACGAAATACATCAACTCACCAAAAAGACCGAGGCGAAGTCCATCAGGGACGACCGGTATACCTATATCGCGGAGTTAGCCGAGCAGATTAATGATTATAACAGCATTTTGACCCATTGGATACAGTTGCGGCAAGGTGTGTTGAGTTTGAAGATTGAAAGTTTCCCGTTGCAAGATGTCTTTGACCTCTTGTCGCGCAGTCGGATGAGTTTCTCCATCAAAGGTATTGATTTGCAGGTAATGCCCACCCAAGCTGTGGTCAAGGCCGACAAGACGCTCACCGTGTTCATGCTGAACACCTTGGCTGACAATGCAAAGAAGTTCACGCCCTCTGGCGGACAGGTACGGATAGACAGTAAGGAGGGTGACGACTATGTGGAGATTAGGGTAGAAGATACGGGCATTGGCATGTCTGAACAACAAATTGAACACCTGTTCGTCAACAAGCCCATTGTAGACCACACCCTCGAAAGTGTTGACGGCAATCATCCGCAGCACCGCATCAGCAACGGATTCGGGTTGATGAATTGCAAGGGTATCATCGATAGATATCGTAAGACCAGTAAGATATTCAACGTCTGCACTATTCGTGCCGAGAGCGTAGAAGGCAAGGGTAGCACGTTCGCCTTTAGGCTGCCGAAGGGAGTGGCGCGTACCATTGCGGTGCTTTGCATGGTGGGTTCGTGTTTCATGAATGCGAAAGCAGGTGAGTCGGGAAGTGCGCCGCACACGCCCCATCCGGTTGGTCAAGCGGAGGTGGTGCAAGGTGAGTTCATCCAGCAAGCCACTGCTTTTGCCGATAGTGCTTACTTCAGTAACATCCAAGGAACTTATCAGAAAACCCTGTTGTTTGCAGACAGTTGCCTGTATTATCTCAACCAACATTACAGGACATGCAGACCGCATGGCGTAGATACCATGACCATCATGTCAAACAGTACCGCATTGCCGGCAGAAATCAAATGGCTATACGATAGCATTCCAACCAATTACAATGTCATCCTTGGCATCAGGAACGAAAGTGCCGTGGCCGCATTGGCCTTGCACAAGTGGCCCTTGTACGCTTATAACAACAAGGCTTACACGCAGTTGTTCCGCGAACGCAGTGCAGACAGTACGTTAGGCACGTATGTTCAAATGATGCAACGTTCAGAAGTTAATAAGAATGTGGCCCTCGTCATCCTTTCATTGATATTCATGCTGATATTCCCCGCCTATTATTTTTTGTATGATCGACATCGGGTGTATTATCGGTTCAGCGTTGATCGAATCCAGGAAATCAATCAAACCTTGTTGAGTGAGGCAACCGCCCAGGAGAAATTACAGAAGATACAGACGCTTTGGACGTTCAACCGCAGAATGTTGAATACCCGATTTACCAAGCTTAATGCCATCGTCGAGCAAATCATGGATGCGTTACGAGATCGCATTCATGTGGAGGAAGTGCAGACTACCAGTATGGAACTGGCCCAAGACGAACTGCGAAGAACGAGTTACGAAAACGACCAGTTGCACATCAGCAACAGCGTGTTGGACAACTGTCTTTCAACCTTAAAGCACGAAACGATGTATTATCCTGCTAAAATAGGTGTTTTGGCAGATGGAAAAGACGAAAACCTTCCGGTGTTGAGCGAGCTTTCTTCTTATTACAAAGACCTGTACATGCTGCTGAGTGCGCAGGCCATGCGACAGATAGACAATCATGTCAAGGTGGATGACGACATGCTGCGATATTTGTTTGACATCTTGAAAGAGCAAAATGGGGGTGAGCTGGTGCTGACAGCTGAAGACAAAGACCCCGTATATAGTCTTATTCATGTAAAGATGAACAATCTTCATCTCTCCGATGAACAAGTAGCCGCTCTATTTACGCCCAATACCGTTGACATGCAGTTCATGCTGTGCAGGCAGATTGTTCGTGAGGTGGGAGAGGCTACCAATGCGCGTGGCTGCGGCATCCAGGCTGTGAAAGATGAGACAGGACGAATAAACATAAATATTACCTTAACAAAAACGATATGGAAGAATTTAAAATTATCATAGTAGAGGATGTTCCTTTGGAACTGAAAGGTACCGAGGGCATCTTTAAAAACGAGATTCCTGAAGCCGAAATCATTGGCACGGCTGAAAACGAACAAGAGTATTGGCGCCTGATAAAGCAGCAGGTACCTGATTTGGTTTTGTTGGACTTGGGACTTGGTGGTTCCACGACCGTTGGCGTTGAGATATGCAGGCAGACGAAACAAAGCTATCCGCAGGTGAAGGTGTTGATATTTACCGGCGAGATACTGAACGAAAAATTATGGGTCGACGTGCTGGATGCGGGTTGCGATGGAATCATCTTGAAGAGTGGCGAATTGCTCACGCGGGGCGATGTTGGCAGTGTGATGGCCGGCAAACGCATGGTGTTCAACCAACCGATATTGAAAAAAATAGTGGAGCGTTTCAAGTTAAGCATCCATAACCAGCTTATGCGGCAAGAGGCGCTTGTGAATTATGAGATTGACGAATATGATGAGCGTTTCCTCCGTCATCTGGCCTTGGGCTATACCAAGGAGCAGATTACGAACTTGCGCGGGATGCCCTTTGGCGTGAAAAGTTTGGAAAAGCGACAGAACGAGTTGATACAAAAGTTCTTTCCCAATGGCAACAACGGGATTGGAATCAATGCCACCCGACTGGTAGTCAGGGCCATTGAGTTGAGAGTGCTTGACATTGATAATTTGCAAGCCGATGAAGAGTAAGGCCTTTGCCATCGTTACGTTCAGCTTAGGAATCGTACAAATTCTGCTCATTCTGGTTTCGTGGTTCATCACAGCCACGATGCCCATGTCGCCTGTGCGTTCGTTGTTGAGCAGCGAGGGAATCAGATGGTTTTTCGGTCAGTTCACTTACAACCTCGCCTCTCCCTTACTCGTTTGGCTTATTCTTGCTGGAATGGCATTGGGCGCATTGAAACAAAGCGGATTGTCTAAGGCTTTTACACCTTCTGACAGGAAGGAGTATCGACAGCGTTTTGCCCTAAAGTTGGTCTTGCTCGAACTGGTAATCTTCGCAGGGATTATTGGCTTGTTGACACTCATGCCCCAAGCCATCCTGCTGAGCGTTACCGGTCATTTGTTTCCAAGTAGTTTTTCGCAAAGTGTCTTTCCGATAGTATGTTTCATGGGTTGTGTGGCATCCGTCACCTTTGGCCTGTTAAGTGGTAATTTTCGTTCGCTGACCGATATTTTTAATGCTTTGTCAGTCGGGATAAGCTGGCTCTCTCCCTGGCTGGTGGTCTATGTGATGGCTGCCCAACTATACCATTCTTTCTTGTTCGTCTTCTAATCTATCTCATACCATATCCTGTGGCATGCTGGCATTATAAAATATTTTGCCTATCTTTAGAAAATTAAACCCTGTAAGTGGCACGCTGTTGCCGACACCGTTCTTTTCAGACAGACTTATTCACTTAACAACCAACTGATATGAAAAAGCATTTACTTTCACTTCTTGTCGCTCTCGTGGCAACCGCAAGTAGCCTGCCCATGGCAGCACAAGAGGCCTACGCCGTATTCACCGAGGCCAACTCCACGCTCACATTCTACTACGACAACTTGCGCAGCACACGTCCGGGAACCAAGTACGACATGCCCACAAAAGGTGCGATTCCTGGCTGGACAGGAACCTACACAGCCCCTCAGGAAAAGATCAAGCACGCTGTGTTCGATGTGTCCTTTGCCGACTATCGCCCCATGTTCACCTGTTCTTGGTTCGAACAATGCGCGAAATTGCAGGACATCAAGGATATACGAAACCTTAATACCGAAAATGTCATTAACATGACGTACATGTTCAGTGGTTGCAGTTCCCTGACATCGCTCGACTTGACCAACTTCAATACAGCAAACGTTACCAATATGGGCAGCATGTTCTTTAACTGCAGTTCCTTAGAATCGCTCAACTTGAATAACTTCAATACAGAAAAGGTTACCAGCATGAAGTACATGTTCGTGAGTTGCAGTTCCTTGATATCGATTGACTTGACCAGCTTCAATACTGCAAACGTTACCGATATGTGTGACATGTTCGATAACTGCTGTTCCTTAAAATCGCTCGACTTGACTAATTTCAATACAGAAAAGGTTACCGATATGGGCAGCATGTTCGATAACTGCAGTTCCTTAGCATCGCTCAACTTGACTAACTTCAATAC
>NZ_ADEG01000049.1 GCF_000177075.1 Hoylesella buccalis ATCC 35310 | reverse complement strand
CTCACAGAACACAAAATATGCTTATTTATTAGGACAACTTATGTTTCACTAATAAATAAACAAATAGAGATGGAATTAGAAAAGTTTGAAGAGTTCCTAAGCCAAGGCAATATGGCAAAGAACACTATCTCGGCATATCTGTATGCCGTAAAGGAGTTTAGCTCTCGACACAAAGAGTTGAACAAGAGAAACTTGTTGGTTTACAAGACTTACTTGATTGAGACCTACAAGCCAAAGACGGTGAACCTTCGTATTCAGGCGATAAACAAGTATCTTGTATTTGTGGGCAAGGCGAAGCTACGCTTGAAGTCGGTCAAGGTGCAGCAGCGTTCTTATTTAGAGAACGTGATCAGCAACGCCGACTACATCTTTTTGAAGAACAAATTGAAGGGGGAAGACAATTTGGAGTGGTACTTCGTGGTGCGCTTCTTGGCTGCCACTGGTGCCAGAGTGAGCGAACTTGTGCAAATCAAAATAGAGCATGTTCAGGCGGGCTACTACGACATCTACACTAAGGGTGGCAAGATACGCCGCATCTACATACCCAAGACGCTGCGCGTGGAAACAGAAAAGTGGTTGCAAACTATCAATCGCACAAGTGGCTATCTCTTTCTCAATCGCTTTGGTGAGCGTATCACCACCAGAGGCATTTCGCAACAGTTGAAAAATCATGCCGTGAAGTATGGCTTGAACGAGAAAGTGGTTTACCCCCATTCGTTCCGCCACCGCTATGCCAAGAATTTCTTGGAGAAGTTCAATGACATTGCCCTGCTTGCCGACCTCATGGGACACGAAAGCATTGAGACGACACGCATTTATTTGCGAAGAAGTAGTTTGGAACAACAAGAAATTGTTGACAAGGTTATCACTTGGTAAATCAACAATATCATTTAATCAGAAAAGAGTAGAAAGAGACCTGAATCTCTTTCTACTCTATCATGTAAAATATTTATCTTATAGCATATATGGCTGGTTCTATAAATTACCACCGCATATAGTCATTAATTTTTTATGAAAAACGTTATTTCGCTTCCATCATCTTCTGAAAGTCATCCAATGAAATTTCCTTTTCATTCAATTTCACAGCGTTTTTCAAGGCTTGTGTCAGCTTCGTGTCTACTGCACGATCGATGAAAGCATCTACGCTCTCTTGCTTTTTCAGCAAATCGTTGACATAATTGTCGATATACTCATCGGGAACGTTGCTCATACCGTATTGTGCAAACTGGGCACGAGCGGCAGCACGCGCCACCTCTTTGATATCTTGGTCTTCTACCTTGATATCATGTGCTTTCACCAACTGCTCTTTAATCAGATGCCAAGTGAGCTGCTTGATGCTCTCGTCATAATTCTTTTCTACAAACGCCTCATCCTTATCGGGATTGTTTTTACGCATGATGCGCTTCAACAGTTCGTCAGGATATTCCAGTTTTCCAACCTTCTTTTCGGCATAAGCACGAGTATCCAACAAGAATTTGTAGTCGCTTTCGCCCTCGAGTTGTGCCTGCAAGCCCTCGGCTATCTTCTCACGGAATTGCTTTTCATCCTTCACAGCGTCCTTGCCGTAGATGTTGTCGAACAGTTCCTGATTCACTGCATGGTTTTGGAAACGATTGATCTCGGTGATTTGATAACTGAAGTCACCTTCATGGTCTTTCACCTGTTCTTTATCAACTTTCAGGAACGAAGCCAATTCTACATCGCTGGCGTAGGCCTTACGAGGATTAAAGGTGATGATGTCACCCAGTTTGGCGCCATCAAACTTCTTCTTTTCCTCTTCCACCTTAATATAAGAGGGCATCAACACGGCTGCCTCAACCGTCAAACCGCCTTCCTTGGTGTTGCCTTGCTCATCGAGCTCGCGCAGGTCACCCTTCAGCATGTCATTGCCTTCGAAAGTTTCCGCTTTGACATACTCGCCCATCCGAGCGGCAAACGAATCCACCTGCTGGTCAATCAGCTTGTCGTCAACCTGTATCTTGTAATAATCAATCTTGTTCTTGCCATTGAGCTCAATCTTGAATTCAGGCGCTACGGCGATATCAAAAACAAAGGTATAAGGAGCATCCTTCTCAAGATCCACCGCGTCGTGTTTCTCAGATGCCAAAGGTTCGCCCAGCATCGGAATGTTGTTCTCTTTGATATAATCGTAGACCTTTCTGCCCACCAGTTTGTTAATGACGTCCATCTTAACGGCGGGTCCATACTGACGCTTAATCATTCCCATCGGAACCTGTCCGGGACGGAAACCTGGCATGTTGGCCTTCTTACGATAATCTTTCAATGTCTTCTCGACATCCTCTTTGTAATCGGACTCTTCGACAGTCACGGTCAATTGACCATTGATCTTGTCGGGATTCTCAAATGAAATATTCATCTTTAAAGTTTTGATTTATGATTATTTTTGTTGTTTTCAAATGAATGGCAAAATTACGCATTTTTACCCTAATCTCCTAACTTCACTATGAATTATTTGATTTTTTAACGCAATTGCGGCAAAATAATCAGCTATAAATCAGACTGTTATTAACTCATGCAGATAAGCACACAAACCCTTTGCTTTAACCGCCTAAACTCATTGCATGAAGGGGCTAAAAGGCATGCTTTAAGAATCACGAACCATCGCCATTGTGCTACTAAGCAGATATTGAAAATAAAAGGCATGCTTTTATCTTCATTTATTTTCTTTTTCCTGAGGGCTGTTTTTCTTGTTTTTTTGTTGTGGAATCAGCTCTACAGCCTCTGCTGTCATGAATGGCATCACTTTATCATACGGCAACGTAAAACATAGCATGCCATACACATAGCCAGCTATCTCGTCGAGTTGATAAAGAAAAAAGAGACCATTTTGCCGCATGACAAGATGATCGGCAGGCAAGGGGATGCGTTTTACAAACAGCATGTCAGAAACTTTCATGTTGAAATTCGGCGTAATATCTTGCCCTAAATAGTCTTTAAGACCTTCGCACATCAATGCCTGCATCTTGTCAAGTTGAGTAGAATCAATGAGTTGTATCATTTTTCCGTCGGTTTTTCTAAAAGTGCGTGCACTCTGTAAGTGTTCACCATGCGCCCCACCCAAGAAGTTTTCAAATGCAATGCAATAGGTAAGAGCCTTGTCAGATTCCCATACCACGCTGCCAACGACTTCTTGAAACATGAGCATATCTGACCTTGTGCCAAATTCATTCGTCAAATTTTCAAACCCAGTGGTGTATTCTTTCATATAATGGGACAGCAAGCCCCTACCGTCTGTGATATCACCGCGATAGGTGTGAACACGAACCTCGGCATCGTTTGTCATATCTATATTGGGACAGAAATATGAAAGTTTTTCAAATAGATACCGCCCAATACTCTCTCTCACACTCTTTGAACCGCTGACTGGGAACTGAAATGTAAGGGAGTGCGTGTAAGCAGAATCTTTTAACACACTGTCGCGCAATGTAACAAACACCAACGAGTCTTCCGTGTCTGACACGATGCTGTCACCTACCGCAGCCATTTGGCTGTTTTTCTTCGCAGAGTTGTTGCAACTGGCAGCCACAAAGGCAAGCACAGCTATACACAATCCCAATAAGACACGGTTACTTTTCACCTTGAATAAATAACAATAAAACTTCTATGCCATCATTTTACAAACTTATTCCTCATTTTCGGCTTGCTTCACTTTCTTGAACAAATCGGAAGCAAAGACCAGGTCATTCAGCTTCTTGTTGTCCGAATTTGCCACATTATCTTTGTTGCCCGTCCACTCCACGTGGCCTTGATAGATGAAAGTAATATGCTCGCCAATCTCCATCACCGAGTTCATGTCGTGAGTGTTGATGATGGTGGTTATGCCAAACTCTTTGGTAATGCCCGACAGCAATTGGTCTATAATCAACGAGGTCTTTGGATCAAGCCCCGAGTTGGGTTCGTCACAGAAGAGATATTTGGGGTTCAGCACGATGGCGCGCGCGATGGCCACACGCTTCTGCATGCCACCCGACAACTCACCCGGAGCCTTGTCTTGCGCATCCAAAAGGTTGACACGCTCTAAACACTCTTGGGCACGCTTCACACGCTCTCGATAATTTTTCGTTGAAAACATATCTAAGGGAAACATCACATTTTCAAGGACGGACAAAGAGTCAAACAGAGCAGAGTTCTGAAACACCATCCCCATCTCCCGACGCATCATCACCTGTTCTCGCTTTCTCATCGCCACAAAGTCACGATCATCATAAAGCACCTGCCCGCTGTCGGGCGAGAGCAAACCAACGATGCTCTTCACCAACACTGTCTTGCCCGAACCGCTCTGTCCGATAATCAGATTGGTCTTTCCATCCTCAAATCGGACATTGATGTCGTGCAATACTTGTTTTTCGCCAAACGATTTATTTAAGTTTTTTACCTCTATCATAAACTCAACAACTCAGAAACTTTAAAGAACTCAACTCAGCAACGGAGTGAGGAACACGTCGGCAAACAGCACCAACACAGAACTGCTCACCACGGCGTTTGTGGAAGCCTCGCCCACCTCAACCGAGCCACCCCGCACCGAGTAACCATAGAAAGAAGAGACGCTGGCGATGATGAACGCGAAGACGATGCTCTTGATGATACTCATCCACACAAACCATACGTTGAACGAATATTGAAAACCCGCCGTCAAGTCGTCTGGCGAGAGCACGCCACTGTACGCTGTACCGTAAGCGCCAATGATACCGGCAACCGAGCTGAAGATTACCAGGAAGGGCATGATGGTAATCAATCCGGCTATTTTGGGAAGAATGAGGTAGCTGGCCGGATTCACACCCATGATATCAAGGGCATCAATCTGCTGCGTCACTCGCATGGTACCCAACTCAGAAGCGATGTTAGACCCCACCTTTCCAGCCAGAATCAAACACATGAACGCGCTTGCAAACTCCAACAAAAAGATTTCACGGGTGACATAACCCGTGGTCCACCGAGGCATCCACGGACTCTGTACGTTGACTTTCATCTGGATACAGATGACAGCACCGATGAAAAACGAAATCAACAAGACGAGCGGTATCGAATCGACACCCAACTGACACATCTCTTTGACATAACGCTTGAAGAACATGCGCATGCGCTCGGGTCGCCTGAACGTGCGCCCCATCAGAATCAAGTACTCACCGAAAGTGGTCAGATATGTTATCAACAGCTTTATAATCATTCTTGATGCGAGTTTGAATACCTTTTGCAAAAGTAATTAAATTCATCTACATTCACCCATAAATCCTTTTGTTTTTCTCTCAAACAGCCATTTATACCTCCCGTGATTCGTGCTTATAGCTATCGCTGCGAAAAAGTCAAAACGACACTTTATACGCAGTCATATTCACTTATTCTCCAGAACAGCTTGGCTGATTAAAAATCGAAGTGAGATACGCCAAGCACATGAAAGTGTTTTTGCAAGAAGATTTATAATCATTGAGCACCACGGTTGCGTATGTTCCGCATGGCGTTCATTTCATCCACGCCCTTTAATCCAAATTTGTTTACTATAATTAGAGTTAAAAGCTAAGAAGTTTTTTATGCATAATCATGTATGTTCACAACGATGCTTGTCTCTGTATTCAAGAGGAGTGATACCCATTCGTTTTTTAAACATACGCGCGACATTCTTCGCATCAGAAAGACCTGTTGATAATGCAAGTTCTGCAATTGGTGTATCTGTGGACACCAATTTGTGTTTCATGTGTTCAAAACGTAAATCTAAAATATACTGATGGATAGAAGTTCCAGTTTCTGCTTTGAAGGTTTTCTCCAATAAGCGACGCGACATAGGGACAAGTTTGAGAAGGCGATCCACTGAGAGATTGTCTGCATAAAACTGATGTATAAATGATAAAACGGTCAAAATATGCTTGTTAGAAGTCATAAATATGTCGGTTGACCGTCTTTCAACTACTCCCATATAATCGACCATGATGTTGTCAACTCTTTTATAATTATGATTTAATACATGGTCGATATATTGTGCAGAATTGTAGCCTGCACGGCGAACATCAAGACTAATACTTGACAGCAGGGGATGGGTGAGCGTGCATGTAATTTCATCATTATCGACACCTAAAACAGCAATTTCAGATGGAACTTTGATTCTAAGTAACCGACAAACTTCAAGAATCACGCTGGCTCGTGTGTCATCGCAGGCCAGAATTGCCGTGGAGGAAGGTAATTTACTCAGCCATTCAACCAGGGGTTCCAAGTCATAATACCACAGATATTCAAGTGACTGCTTTATATAGATAGAAGGTGAATGGTATCCAAAAGACTTAATAGTATCTGAGAAGCCTTTACAACGTTCTTGGCTCCATACCGCATTTGCATAGCCATAGAAAGCAAAATTTCTAAAGCCTTTTTTTATGAAGAACTCAGCAGCCAAATTGCCTTGGCCTATATAATCCCCCGTAATATTAGGTATGTTCTGGAATCGTTGAATAAAATCTTGTGCAAGTGCTATTATTCCGTATTCAGCAAAGACACTAACATCATCATTGCTGTTGAACTGTCCTATGATGGCGTCTGCTTTCCATTGTCTTGCCCATTGAAGCACTCCTTCAATACCATGCTCAACACGGTATGAAGGAGGCATACGACATATAACCCAGGGCTCGTGAGATTGGGAATAATCAAGTATTCCCCGTAATAATTCCGTTGCGTAGGTTTCTGTGAAATCTATAAGCAATATCAGACGTATCATGTAATGGTCTTCTATTTAATTTTTATCTCACTGATTCCAGCCAGATTCCACCCGTCAGCCTGTAGCTTCAGGCGTTTGGTATCAACTCCTTTGGGAAGATTGCATCTTATATTCCTATTTTCACCTGGTTGCAAAGTGATGAAGTTGTCTGTGTAATGTGCAGGATACACAAGATGCCCCTTCTGGTCAGTAAGGGCAAGGCGTATGAGTAATGCAACCACTTTATTAGGATTATTCACACTAATATTGATACTTTTCCCTTCGACATTGTTACTTGATTCGGCTTTGAAGTTAAGCTTCACTCTTTCAAGTTTTGCAAGAGCGGAATAGTCAGCGTATTTCTTTATTGGAGTTGTTATCCAGTCGGTAGCTTCCCAATCATAAATATCCATTTGTTCTGCGAAAACGTACTCGTTGGTGGAAATCGTATTATGTTTCGCATCTGTGAGTTTCAAGAACAGAAAAGCGTTTCCCTTTATTTCTGGCGTATTAAATATGATTTCATGCTTCTGACCAGAAATAGAAATATCAGTACTTTGTTCATCGATCAGACTTCCGTCCAAAGAATATATTTTCATGGATGCATGAACATGTGCAGGAAGTATCGACTCATTGACAGCGACGATTTTTTTTGATGCGTAGTTATAAATCAACTGTATTGGAGAGTTACCTTTTTTCACCGAATAATATGACGCATTTGGCTGCCCGTAGTAATCGTATAGTTGCCAGTACAATCCTGGACGCGCAGAATTAAGCATCCATTGCACAATGCCCGTAGAGCGTGGAGTGTTCACACGAAAAGCTTCAAACATTGCCTTTGTACTCTCATAATTGGCTAAATCTGCCTTGTGTAAGAAATCGTCTAAGGTAGTTGGCGTACCATAACGCGAGGAAATGACTTTCTGTAGATGGTTAAGAGAATTCATGGAAGTTTGAGATGCCGTACAATGATATTCCCAAGTCTCGTTAATCGGCCATAGATTTTTGCCTATCATACGTTTGAGTGACTCTTTCTGTGGAATTTGTGCTCCAATGCCAGTTTCTGTATTAAAGCCAAACGCGCCGCCTGGAGCCTCCTGTGCATACCAATATGCCGGTCCAACATAATCGTATGGTCCTTCCATTTTCATGCCTGCGGTTCCAGACAATTGGCTTTCTAATTTCTTTGCAGATGTGACTATCGAGCGAGAGGGATCAAATCTACGAAGTAGTCGCTGATAATTCTGTTCAAGTTTAGGTACAGGTATCTTGTCGCTCCCAACAAACCAGCAAATAATACTTGGATGGTGGCGCAACCAAAGCAATTGGTCATGAAAATATTGTGTCATCAAACGTATGTCATTCTCCGATGTCATACATCCATATAAATCATCACAGGGTTTTCCAAGGTATACTTCCCACTCCCAATGGCATGTCCAACCAGGAAGTACCATTATACCGAGAGAGTCACATCGATTGAATATATCTTGCGACTTTCCCCAAATATTTTCCATTCGTATTGCATTAAGATTCATGTCACATACTTTATAGAGTTGCTCTGCATTTGTCTCAGGCGTATCTCTCATAAAAATATCATCGGTCCATCCGCCTCCTCGAATAAGCACACGCTTACCATTGAGAGTAAATCCACGGTCGCCATCTGAGGTGAAATATTCTCCTACCTGACGGATACCAAACTGGAAGGACTTAGAGTCTTGAACTTTCCCGTTGGATAAGAACGTGAGGTCCATTTTATATAGTTCCGGCGTTCCTAAACCCCGGCACCACCATAACCTTGGATTTTTTATATGTAGTTGCTTTACCTGGTCAGGCGTAAGAGTCAACAGCCGTTGTTCACCAGCATGTAGAGATATAGGATATGTAAACTCAACTTCTCCGAACGATGCATGTATTTCACCATGAACCTCGTGATCGGACAAATTGGTTATTTTAGTAGAAAATGTCAACCAAGCTTCGTCAAGCGTGGCCATGTTCACCTCACTGAACACTGCAGGACTTGTCAACATCACATCGCCACAGGTAACAATACTCACTGGCCGTATGATTCCCATACTTTCATCGGCTGGTCTTGGATTCCAGTCCACATATCCTGCATTGGGCTCGCCAGGCATGGCCCTATATACTTGAATCTGGAGAGCGTTCTTCTCTTTCGCAACAGAAGTAATATCAAGTAAATAGCGACGATATGTGCCATACACAACTGAGGTGTCTGCTATTAGGACCCCATTGAGTTTAATGTTTGCACGGTAACTGATTCCATCAAGCTTTAAGAAGACATGCCCCTTCCGATCATTTTCCGTGAGACTGAATGTATTGGAGTACGTCCAGGGCTTGTCAAACCGTGTGCGGTCTATCTGCTTATAGGCGGTTCCTTCAAGTATACCGTCGTATTCGCCATTGTCTGTCAAGACACCCATAATGGTTGATGGCACAGTAGCTTTGTATCGACCCTGCAAGATCCATCCATTTTTTAACTCAAGTATGCGAGCTGGCAAAGTCGTTACTCCAAGATAGAAAAGCAGGGAGAATAATGCAATGTGTCGCTGTATATGTACTAATGTCCCTTTCATTGTCTATTGGTTTTATAGGTTGTTCTATTGCGTTTGAATTTTAAATAAGACTGCCAGCTCCTAACAGTGCCGCATCTTGTAATCTGGTGGGCCTGATTTGTAGAAGCTTTGTCGATTTCGGATATGGGAACGACTTAATCACTTCATTCATGGATTGCTCGAACAGAGAGAACGCTTGTGAAATGCCTCCGCCAAAATAAATCGCATCTGGATCGTAAGCAAACATCACCATCTTGACCATGTTTCCCATGTGGCAGCCAAACTCACGCCACTTTTCAATAGACTCGGCATCACCATTCGTTGCCAAACTGTAGAGCTGTAGAGCTGTTTTATGGCAGAAGCGAGAAAAGAACATACTGCCACAATAATGTTCTACATCGCTATCCAGATAAGGAAGTGAGCCTATCTCACCAGCGGCCCCATTTGCTCCTCTATACAATTTTCCATTTATGACTACGCCACAACCAAGTCCTGTTCCCAGAGTAATCCCAACCATGTGCTTAAACTTGTTGTCTTGTTCATGAAGTGAAACGCCTAATGCAAAACAGTTAGAATCATTTTCGACTGCTATTGGTACATTGTAGCGCTTGTGCAGAATCTCCTTCAGTCTCACCTCTTTCCATGAAGGAATGTTTGCCGTGTTGTAAACAATGCCACTATCGCTATCGACAACTGATGGTATTCCCACTCCTATCGACTCTATATTTTCATCAAAGAGTTTATCGATAATACCACATAGCGCATCTACTACATCTTGTAAAGAGCCATCTGCGGGACATTGCTCCTGCTCTTTTTTCAAGATACCGTGCTTGTTTATGAGGGCAGCACGTAGATTTGTGCCGCCCACATCTAATCCTATTTTCATTTATTCAAAGATATCAAGTTATCATTTGGCACAGAGCATCCAGAAAGTAGCATCATTCCATACTTCTGCATCTGGGGCATCATAGCATAACACCAATTCTTTGTCTGTAAGCTTGAGTATTTCAAACGTGGTGATTTTTTTATCAGGCTCATAAAAAGCATGCCCCGAAAGCATTGTGACACCAGTAAGGGTGAGTTGGCCTATTGACCATTGCTTTCCATTGTTAGGATTTACCTTTGTGGCTGTCATGTCAAATGAGAAGTGTCCTTTCTCAAGAACCTTGCCATTGACATCTACCTTGGTAACATTGGCTCCGCCATTTAAGTCGAACACAAGAGAACAATCTCTGTCTTCCAGCTCACTGAGTGGCTTCACATCCCATGAAGGATTATCCTGCGTGAGCCAGCCACCAGTGCCATAGACCGCCTCGTCCGTATTATCAAAATTCCACGTCCAAGTTTTACCTTTTGCTCCATTTCCCGCAAACAAAATCCATTCTTTTTGGATGGGATGATCTATCTGATTGATGTGAACAGACCGCTCAGTTTCTACCTGTCCACCATCGCACATACCTATGAATTTCACCTTAACATCACCAATGTATGGCATGATTATGGTGTCACATTGGCGTGTAGACACGCCTAAGCCTGTATCCCAATAGGCAGCCGTGCGTGGCGTGTTGTTTCTTAGGATTATGGCGTTACTTCCTTCTTTGACATTGGTTACTTCAATGTCAAGCTGTTCTGGTGACAATATCGCCCCCATTGGTTGGTCATCAATCAACGGGTCGCATGCTGCTAACGAAATGGCAATCGTTAATGTAGCAAATATACAAAATCTTTTCATGATAAATATTGTTTTGGTGAAGTGATTATGGTTTTAAACTCTCAGTACCCCATCCAGGGTTTTGCTGAAGAACTCCGTTTGAGAGGTCTATCTGTGTCTTGGGCAATGGAAGTACTCCCTTGGTTGCCTGAATGCGTGCCTTTATTCCAGTAAAGTCCATCTTTTCGTCTACAAGATTATTTTTTACCTTTACATTGTTCTGATTCGCTTCCAGGACATCTCCTGCGATATGCCAGCGTAATAGATCCCAATATCTTAATCCTTCGAACGCAAGTTCCCAATGCCGCTCATTGCGCAGGTTCTCATCCGAATATGCGACATCGGCAAGCCCTGCACGATGCCGAACGTGGTTCAGGGGTACAGCATCTTGCTTAAGCTCTGCCTGCATGAGTAAAACATCAGCAAACCGAAGCACATAGATGTCTTGCATGTTGTTGATCTGATAGTCAGGATCAAGAGAAGGATAGAGTTTCATGTAGAAGTTAATACTTTTACCATTTTCATCAATACAGTTGAAAGAAGCATATTTCTTTGACCAATATCCCGTTTCATTCATCTGCCTGTCATTTCCCCACACATAATTAGGCATTTCCTTGCTTACATTCATTATAGAGCCATCGCGACGTAAATCTCCAACAGGCCAGTCTGTATATGTTTTTGAATTAACTGGGCCAGCACCCCAGCCCAATCCATACGGAAAGTTTGACATCATGTCAGTTCCTTCACGTGGAGTAAAGAATAAACAAATACGATTTGCTCGATAAGAAGTGCCGTCATTCCATGAGGTTTGTGTAGAGTGCTTGATGACAAACATACTCTCAAGATTATTGCCTGATTCTCCTACCCAATGCATATTTCTTTCTTTCACAAACGGATAATCCTTTGCTGTATATTCATTTGTATATGGCCAAAGACTGTGGAAATCGGGAACGAGCCCATAGCCACTATTTTCCACACAATCATCGATGTACTTTATCACCTCTTCTTTTGTCAATGTACCATCAATAAGCGGCATGCTCTTTTTCCCATAATATCCTGTATAGTAAAGAAAGACACGTGCAAGCATACCCTCAGCAGCCCAATGGTTGGCGCGACCAAGCATTGATGCGTCTGATGGACTATAGGGTATTGCTGGCAAACACTCTATAGCGTTTATCAAGTCTGTTCCAATCTGGGCGTAGAGGTCTTCTTGTTTGGCTCTGGGCAGGTTCTCTACTTTTGTCGAGATTACAAGCGGAACAGTTCCGAACATCTGGCATAATTGGAAATAGAAATAGGCCCTCAAGAAAGATGCTTCTCCGCGAGCTTGTTTTTTTATGTCATCACTGACTTTCATTCCAGCCAATTGCTCTATGAGAAAATTTGCTCGATATATACCACGATAGTTCTGTCTCCATGGATCTGCAAACATATTTTCATCCGATTTCAGTAGTAAGTCTACAGCAGCCAAACGACGGTCGTTAGCTCCTCCGCCGCCAAACCGGTCATCAGATAAGAGCTCAGATGTAATGAAAAAGCACTGTCCTTCTTCGCCATCTGTAGTTTTGCGTAACTCGTGATAAATCGAGATTAGTGCTGATTGAATATCTGCTTCTGTCTTGGGAAAGTTAGAGCTGTCCTTTTTCGTCAAGTTCTCTGTGTCAAGGTATTGTTCACAACCTGTCGACAATAATAAGAGGAATATGCATAAAAAAATATTTTTCATCTGTCTGCTTTTTATAAATTATTAATCACGTTCCATTGAAATATGAATAAATAGGCCGTCAAAACTTTACGTTTACACCAACAATAACTGTACGAGGGGTTGGATATGATCCTACGTCAACGCCGCTAACCCATGTTTCATATCCACCGTAGCCAACTTCTGGATCCATTCCCGAATAGCCTGTAATCGTGAAAGGATTTTCTAATGTAAAATACAAACGCAACTGCTGTAGAGGGATATGCTTGAAAAGCTGCTTGAAATCATAGCCAAGGGTAACATTCTTAAGGCGTATATAATCGGCATTTTCCATGTATAAGTCCGACACAAATTGCCAGTTAGGTGAAGTTCCCGTAGTGAGTCGTGGAATTCGATTTGATGAACCTGGGCCATGCCATCTACCAAAAATTCTTGAGGTATAGTTTTGACGCGGATAGTCAACAAACGAGCGATAAGATTTCATGATTTGATGCCCAAAAGCTCCATGTAGGGTTGCACTAAGATCGAAACCTTTATACGATGCCGCAAGACCAAATCCAACCGTTACATCTGGATGTGGGTTACCAATCATACCCTGGTCATGTTCATCTATGACATCGTCCTTATTTCGGTCTACCCATATAATATCACCTGGGCGGGTTCCTTCAAGTTTTGCTCCGTCATAAGCTTTAATCTGTTCCTCCGTCTGGAATATACCCGCCGTTTGGTACCCATAGAAGTAACCAATAGGATATCCCTCCTGGGCACGGTATATCTCTGTCGTTTGATAACTCAGTATGTTGTTAGCTCCATGAATAATTCCCTCTGAATTAGCAATATGGGTAACCTCATTCTTGTTATAAGCCATATTCCAATTGACGTTATATTTTAAATTGCCAATCCGGTCGTTCCAGTCAAGCGATAATTCAATGCCACTGTTACGTACATCGCCACCATTAATAAACGGAGCACCAGTTCCATAGCTATCGAGAATAGGAGCTTCGACCAGCCAGTCAACCGTATTTTTAATGTAGAAGTCGAAAATCAGCCCAAGTCTATTCGTTAAAAAGCGGGCATCGATACCAAGATTAAGTTGTTCAGAAGTCTCCCATGTAAGGTCTTTATTTGCAAGAATATCAGGATAGGCTCCCTTTACGATCGCAGTTTTGTTAGTTCCAAAAACATAATCAGCATCTGAGAAAGATATGGTAGAAAGATATTGAAAGGCAGGTATGTCTTGATTGCCATTTTGCCCCCAGCTGGCTCGGAACTTAAGATAATCTATCAACTTGCGCGCCGGTTGAAACCACGGTTCTTCAGAAGCAATCCATCCTGCCGATACCGAGGGGAAACATCCCCAACGATGACCACGAGCAAAATTAGAGGATCCATCAGCGCGGATGACTGTTGTAATCATATATTTCCCATCATAGTCGTAATTCATACGACCAAAGAACGATGCTAACTTGCCTATTCCCCATGGCCATCCTGAAATTTGAGAACGTCCCGTTACTACAGGAGTATTACTAAGATATGCATGTTTGAAATCGCCGAATATTGAATTGTAATTAGAACCATAAATACCTTCACCCATTCCGTTCTTTTCGAGTGATTGGCCTACGAGCGCATCGATAGAATGCTTTCCAAACTTTGCTTTATAAGACAGCGTGTTCTCCCAAAGAAGAGCATTACCCGTATTTAAACTTTGATCCACTTGATTCTCTGTTGCAAAACTATTGCTGGCAAGCTTGTACTGTGGAATAAAACTGCGGTCTGTGCTTGCACTGAGTTTGTAACCAAAGTTTGATTTTAGACGCAATCCTTTCATAAGTTCTAATTGAGCATAGAAATTTACTTGTAGGCCATGTGTCTTAGAAAAATTCTGTCCACCTGTATAATCCATCAAACCTATGGGATTAGGCTCACGCGACTCCCATGGAATAGCATAATGATATGAGCCATCACTATTTAAGTTTGGAAGAAATGGACTTGAATGCAGAAGATTACGAATGTCATTATTCCACATACTGCCAATATTTATACCACTGCGCTCTGAATAAGAGTAAGTAAGATTCTCACCTACCGAAAGAACGTTAAGGTTCCCTGATTTTATAAGGATATAGTCTGAATTTATGCGTGCATTATACCGTCTATACACAGGTGCAACAGGCTTTCCAATGATACCATTCTGTTCTGTATACGACAAACCAAGTGAATAGGTAGACTGATCCGTTCCTCCAACGATATTAAGGCTTTGATCTGAAACTATAGCATTCTTGTTTAAAGCTTCATCCAGCCAGTTTGTGCCTTTCCACTCTCCACTTTTAATTTTATCCCAGTCAGGCACAAGTGCAGCAAAGTCAAAGGCAGAAAGGCCGTCCATATAGCGCGCTTCATTCATGATTGAAGCGTATTCTTGAGCGTTAAGAAGATCTGGCATACGGTACACATTCTGCCAACCCACATAGCCGTCATAGCTGATTTGCGGTTTACCCTTTCGTCCTTGTTTCGTTGTAACAAGGATTACGCCATTAGCAGCACGACTTCCATAAATGGCAGCCGAAGCAGCATCCTTGAGTACATCAATAGATTCTATATCGCCCGGATTAAGAGCGTTGATATCGCCGCCCGTGACTCCGTCTATGATATAAAGCGGTTCGGCAGATCCTGTAGTGCCTAATCCGCGAATGGTCACTTTAAAACCTTCACCAGGCATACCTGAACTGGAGATAATGTTGACGCCTGGTGCTTGGCTCTGCAGTGCGCCAAGAACGTTGACTGTGTTTAGCTTTGCTATATCGTCACCTTTCACCTGGACTGTAGCGCCGGTAACAAGTTTTTTCTTTTGAACTCCATAACCTACTACCATCACTTCGTCCAAAGAGTGGGTATCTGGTTTCATGAATAATTTTACAGGATTGTTCTCCTGCACTTCGATGGTGGCCGCCTGAAATCCAACATAACTAAATTTCAATCTTGCAGGAAGTGCGGTCTTTAACACAAAGTTCCCATCAATATCGGTCACGGCTCCTGCAGAAGCCCCCTCCACATGGACACTAACCCCAGTGAGCGGCTCCTTGTCGTCAGCACTAAAAACAGTTCCACGAATGGGAATAATTTGCTGTGCACCTAAGGGGATGTACCACAACAGCAAAAATACACATAGACTCAGAATGCGCCCAAACTGTATGGAACACGAGTCATTTGTTTGATTCATTTTTATTGCCATAATTTTGTAATTTAGATAAGGTTAATATTTAATTGTTTTTTGCAAAATTAGGCAATAATTTTATCCAACGGGTTCTTTTTTTGCGTATAAGAATCTTGTTTTTGCGCATATAAGTACTTGCTGATGTCAAATTTGCAAGACTTTCTAAGGGTGCATCAAATACGAAAACACCAACAATGCCGAACTGCAAAAGGGCATCGAATTGATCAACAAAGAGAATTCAAGCTCCAAGTTCAAAGGTGACATTGGTGGAACACGCGGTTGGTGGGACAACCAAAAGGCTGCCAACTTCTAAGCCTTACGCCTGACATCATAACCAACAAGGAGTTTTCACTGGCCTGACAGACAGCGAATCTCCCTTGCTGTTTTGTGGTTCTTTTTTCAAAAACTGGCAACAAACCAACATGCACTCCCTTTCTATTCTGATAAATTTTTCTATCTTTGCAAAAGATAGGCTACGCCTTAACAAAGTGAATAAAAATCAAGATACAGCATTCATGAGTGAGCAAATAGAAACGGAAGTACAACAACAGGAAAGCGAAAGCTTGGTGCTGCGTACCGAAGGACTGGTAAAACGATATGGCAAGCGCACGGTTGCCAACAAGGTGAGCTACAATGTGCAACAAGGAGAAATTGTTGGTCTGCTGGGACCCAATGGTGCGGGAAAGACCACTTCGTTTTACATGACAACAGGCTTGGTGATTCCCAACGAAGGGCATGTGTACCTCAACGAAGAAGAGATTACCGAATATCCCGTCTACAAACGCGCACAGGCTGGCATCGGCTACCTGCCGCAGGAGGCCAGCGTGTTCAGGAAGATGAGCGTGGAGGACAATATTCTGTCGGTTCTGGAGATGACCAAACTGTCCCGACAGGAGCAGTTAGACAAGTTGGAGAGCCTGATCAACGAGTTCAGACTGAACAAAGTGCGCAAGAATAAGGGCGACCAACTGTCGGGAGGTGAGCGCCGACGCACGGAGATTGCCCGCTGCCTGGCCATCGACCCGAAGTTTATCATGCTCGACGAGCCGTTTGCCGGCGTCGACCCCATCGCCGTGGAAGACATCCAGCACATTGTATGGCGACTGAAATACCGCAACATCGGCATCCTCATCACCGACCACAATGTTCAGGAGACGCTGACCATCACCGACCGCGCCTATCTGCTGTTCGAGGGAAAAATCCTGTTCCACGGCACACCAGAAGAGTTGGCTAACAACAAAATCGTTCGAGAGAAATACTTAGGTAGCAACTTCATCCTCCGCAAAAAAGATTTCCAACTCATTGACGAAGAACGAAGGGCAAGAGAAGAGTGAGGCTATTGTTTATCTAAGGTACCACACGCCCCCACTTTCAACCATCGGAACCACAATTTCTTCACTCGTGCTGTCACCGAAGCTAAGCACCAGAAACACGTTGGCAGCATGTTTCTGCATGTCGGTTTTGGCATCTACGATACGAATGTCCTTGATGCCGCGATGCTCTTCGTTCTGCTGGCTCACATACATCTTGGTATTCGTGATGAGCTGTTCCCGATAGGTGTCTGGAATGCTGTCGGGACGGTAGTGCCCGTCCACGAACGAGGCAATATTGCCTTGAAGCAAATATCCGTAGTATTCCTTGGCTGCGCGTGCGGCCACCTCACCTTGGTCTACGCCTTTGGAAGTGCAGGCAGCGACAGCCATGAGTAAGGCTATGTAGAGTAGTTTACGCATCATCATAGGGTTTCGTTCTCTGTTCTTTTGATATCGACAAAAGTACTAAAATTATTTGAAAGCGCAGAAGAGAGCATAAGATGCACCAAAAGTTTATCTACGCCGTTTCCTCTTAACTGGGGCGAAGTATGATTTATATGCTTCAGCGATATCCACAGAACTGACCACTTGAGGATTCTTGCCCGGCTTATAAAGAATCATGCTACCAAACGCTATCGTATCAGCTTGGATTATCTCACCTTTGGGAAACAGGATGTCAGTATAGGTGGCTGGTACGAGAATGGCTTTTTGTCCGTTTCTTTTCATAAATTCCCCAGCCTGGTAAAGATAATAGTTCACGTCATCGGCCACAACATAAAAATCATCTTCATTCCTTGCCTCTTTCTTCATCTTTTCTATGCGTGCATCTGAAATAACAGGTTCTAACACACACGCTCGTTGAGGCACCTTAAAAACTTTCTTCACTATAGCCTTATGCTGCGCAAAGGCCGCTGACGCCCCCAACAAGAGCATCGCCTGTACACACAGGACGATTATTTTCTGACACCAATAGAAGGAGCATGTTTTTACTTTCTTCATCTATTTTTCTATATCTACCAAGATATTGAGATATTGTATTTTTAACAGGGAGTTAACAGGAGGTAACTGGAGTTATGGGGGAGTTAACAGACATTAGTCCATTAACTCCAGTTTACTCCCAATAAAAAAACATTTGTCCATTAACTCCTGCTAACTCCAATTTACTCCCAATTACTCCCGAGAAAAAAAATTACTTCTGTCGGATGAACACGTTGATGGGACAGCCCGTCAACGTCCAATTCTCGCGAATCTTGTTCTCCAGAAAACGACGATAGTTCTCCTTGACATACTGAGGCAGATTGGCATAAAACACAAACGAAGGAATCTGCGTGTTAGGCAACTGCGTGCAATATTTTATCTTGATGTACTTTCCCTTGATGGATGGCGGTGGCGTTTCCTCGATGATGGGAAGCATTACCTCGTTGAGCTTGGAGGTTCCGATGCGCAACTTACGGTTGAGGTACACCTGCTTAGCCGTTTCCAGCACCTTGAAGATGCGCTGCTTGGTGAGGGCAGAAGCGAAGATGATGGGGAAGTCTGCGAAGGGGGCCATGCGCTCACGGATGGCGTTCTCGAAGGTCTTGATGACCTTGTGATCCTTATCCTCCACCAAGTCCCATTTGTTAACCACCACTACCAACGACTTATGGTTCTTCTGAATGAGCTGGAAGATGTTCATGTCCTGCGACTCGATGCCTCGTGTGGCATCAATCATGAGGATGCACACATCACTATTCTCAATGCTGCGGATGCTGCGCATCACCGAATAAAACTCAAGATCTTCTGAAACTTTACTCTTTCTACGGATGCCGGCTGTATCGACCAGGTAGAAGTCAAATCCAAACTTATCAAACCGCGTGTAGATGCTGTCACGCGTGGTGCCCGCTATTTCGGTCACGATGTGACGATCCTCACCGATGAAGGCATTGATAAGACTGCTCTTGCCAGCATTGGGTCGGCCCACGACGGCAAAACGGGGGATGTCTTCTTCCAGCGCTTCCTTATCATCAGCCGGGAGCTTCTCCAGCACCAAATCCAGCAAATCACCCGTACCACCACCCGTGGCAGCACTGATGCACTGTGGGTCACCCAAGCCCAACCGATAAAACTCGGCTGCCGTATAATACTCGGCACTGTTGTCTACCTTGTTGCCCACCAGAATGACGGGCAGCTTTGTTCGACGTAAAATCTGTGCCACATCGGCATCCCAGTCGGTCAATCCGTTTTTCACATCCACCATGAAGAGCACCAGGTCGGCCTCTTCGGTAGCCACGATAACCTGCCTGCGGATGGCGTCTTCAAAGACATCATCCGAGTTGACCACCCAGCCTCCGGTATCCACCACGGAGAATTCACGTCCGTTCCAACTACATTTTCCATACTGGCGGTCGCGAGTTGTGCCGGCAGTATCACTTACAATCGCCTTGCGCGACTGTGTTAAACGGTTAAATAATGTGGACTTACCTACATTGGGACGTCCAACGATTGCTACTAATTTTGCCATATTGAAAAAAAAGCCTCCCCCAACCCCTCCAAAGGAGGGGAGTGTGTCATAGTGAGTTATATTAAAGCCTCCCCCAACCCCTCCAAAGGAGGGGGGTATGTCATAGTGAGTATATTAAAGCCTCCCCCAACCCCTCCGAAGGAGGGGAGTTAATTACTGAGAGTATATTTTTATCTGCACGTTAAGAAATTCTTTCACTTCGATAGCCTGCTCCCCTCCTTCGGAGGGGCTGGGGGAGGCTTATTTCACTCCGGATTATACCCGAAGCTACTGAGTTCTTTCTGCGAGCTGCGCCAGTCTTTATCCACCTTAACAAAGGTTTCGAGGTACACCTTCTTGTCAAAAAACTTCTCCAGGGTTTTGCGCGCCTCGGTGCTAACCTTCTTCAGTGCCACGCCCTGATGACCTATGATGATGCCTTTCTGCGATTCGCGCTCCACATAAATCACCGCGTTGATGTGAATTTGCTTGGCCGACTCCTTGAATTGCTCTACCCTCACCTCCACCGAATAAGGTATCTCCTTGTCATAATACAGTAAAATCTTCTCGCGGATGATCTCACTGACAAAGAATTTGGCGGGCTTATCCGTCAGTTGGTCCTTGTCAAAATAAGGAGGACTGTCGGGAAGGAGTTCCTGAATGCGTTTGAGCAGCATGTCCACGCCAAACTTATTAGCAGCTGAAATGGGAAGAATCTCGGCATTGGGCAGCAGCGCATGCCACTTCTCCACCAGCTGGCCAACTGTCTTTTGGTTGCTCGCATCAATCTTGTTGATGACCAAGATGACCGGAATGGTCATCGTCCTCACCTTCTCAAGAAAGTCGGCATTCTTCTCCGGGTCTTCCACCACATCAGTTACATACAACAGGATGTCAGCGTCGGCCAGGGCCGATTCAGAGAAAGCCAGCATGTACTCCTGCATCTTGTAATTGGGTTTCAACACGCCTGGTGTGTCCGAGAACACAATCTGCATGTCGTCGGTATTCACGATTCCCATGATTCGATGCCGGGTGGTTTGGGCCTTGAACGTCGCAATGGAGATGCGCTCGCCCACCAACTGGTTCATCAGCGTCGACTTGCCCACGTTTGGGTTGCCCACAATGTTTACAAAACCTGCCTTGTGCATAAGCTGCTACTTGTTTGAGAAGAAAAAAGCGCATTCTTTACGTGGAAAGGATGCGCTTTCTTATTCTGGAATTTCACAATTCGTTATTTCCTCGTCACGGCGTCAGCGCCATCGTAAGCCCACTTGAAGAATGAAGCTCCGTGTACGAATCCGGCTCCGAAAGCGGTGAAGATGACGTTGTCACCCTTCTTCAATTTGCTTTCATAGTCCCAAAGAGCCAACGGAATGGTTGCGGCACTGGTATTGCCATAGTGCTGAATGTTGATAGCTACTTTGTCCATCGGGAGCTCAGCGCGTTTGGCCACAGCCTCAATGATGCGCAAGTTGGCCTCATGAGGTACCACCCAATCCACATCACCTGCCGAAAGGTCATTACGCTTCATGATCTCCAACACATCGTTACTCATGTCAGTCACCGCATAGCGAAACACCGACCGTCCCTCTTGATAGAGGTAGTGCAGATGATGGTCAACCGTGAAGTGTGAGGCAGGACAAACGCTGCCACCGGCCTTCATGTGCAAGAACGGAAGTCCTTTACCATCGGTGCGGAAGAACATGTCCTGCATGCCCAGCTCTCCATCCTCGGATGCTTCTACCAAAACGGCAGCTGCGCCATCTCCAAAGAGAACACAAGTCTGTCGATCTTGGTAATCGACGAGCGATGACATCTTGTCCGCTCCGATGACAATCACTTTCTTACAACGCCCACTCTCCACGAAGCTACAGGCCGTGCTCAGCGCATACATGAAACCGCAACAAGCTGCTTCCAAATCATATGCGAAAGCGTTTTTCAGTCCCAGCTTACCCAACACGATAGATGCCGTGGAAGGGAATTTGTAATCGGGCGTTGTCGTTGCAACAATGAGTGCGTCAATGGTGTCGGGATCTACCCCGGTTTTCTGAATCAACTGCTTGGCAGCCTTACGCGCCAAGTAACTGGTTCCAAGGCCTTCTTCCTTCAGGATGCGGCGTTCTTTGATACCAACACGAGTAGTAATCCATTCGTCGCTGGTGTCAACCATTCGTGAGAGTTCCTCATTGTCGAGGACATAGTCAGGAACGTATCCCCCAACGCCGGTAATAATCGCGTTGATTTTTCCCATTATTCAGCTACTTCCTTTTCAATCGCAACTTTACCTCTGTAATATCCACAAGTAGGACAAACAGTGTGGTAAACATAGTATGCACCACAGTTAGGGCAAACTGCCAATGTAGGAGCTACAGCCTTATCATGAGTTCTTCTTTTCAGTGTACGAGTCTTCGACTGTCTTCTTTTAGGATGTGCCATTTTCTTTTAATCTTTAATTATTGTTTTTAATTTTTCTAATCCAGCCCAGCGCGGATTCACAGCCTCTTCACCGTCCTCCAAACTACTTCGGGTAGCCGAAAGCTCCTGCAGCTTTTTCGTCATCTCAGCATTGCATTTTCCAGGTGCATGCACATGCTTGATGGGGACGCTGAGATCTATAAATTCATAGATAAACCACGAGATGTCGAGCACGCCTTCGCGCTCAGGCACCACGATTAGGTCATCATCGTCTGAGTATTCTTCGCCAAATTTCGCCATGAGCTTATTTTCCGTATCGATGGGTTGTTGCATCTCATCAAGACACAAGTCACAGGTCACGATGACGAACCCCTGGATATGGAAGGATAGCTCAAAACTGCCGGCTATCCTGCGTATGGACAGTGCGACAGAAAGATTGCCTTTTTGGATGTCAGGAGCCTCGATGGCTTCAAAATACGCATCGTCAAGCTTGAACTCATAGGTCGCAACCTGATCGGTCAAAGCTTTCAAGTCAATCTTAAACGGCTTTAAATCGCGCATAATTATACTTTGGAGTGCAAAGTTACAAATATTTTCCGACATGTGGACAAGTTACACATAAAAAAATCATTTCTTCAGCTCAATCCTGAAAGTTGTCCCTTTGTTCACCTCCGAGTTGCTGACCCATATTTTACCTCGATGGTACTCTTCTATGATGCGTTTGGCCAGCGAAAGTCCCAGCCCCCATCCACGTTTCTTGGTGGTAAATCCGGGACGGAAAACATTTCTGATATCTTTTTTCCTGATGCCTTTCCCAGTATCAGACACCTCTACAACGACCTTCCCAACGGCGTCTTGCACACGGATGGTGATTCGTCCGTGCTCTCCTCCCATGGCATCCACAGCATTTTTACACAAATTCTCGATAACCCACTCAAATAGCGAGGGATTCATGCGCACCATGAGTTCGTCTGCGTTTTCGGGCAACTGGGTTACGATTTGGATGCCCTGCGATGTGCGGCGGCTCATGTAAGATATCACATGCTGCATCACCTCACGCAAGCTGTATGGTTCCAATTCGGGCATCGAACCGATTTTCGAGAACCGATCGGCAATTAATTGCAGACGCTTCACGTCCTGTTCCATTTCGGGAATTAATGCATCATCAGGATAATTCTCCTTCAAAATTTCCGTCCAAGCCATCAGACTGGAGATGGGGGTGCCCAACTGGTGAGCGGTTTCTTTCGACAGTCCCACCCAAACCTTGTTTTGCTCGGCTCGTTTGGAGGTGAGCAACGCAAAAATCACCACCACGGCAAAGATGAGCACCACGCCCAACTGCACGTAGGGATAAGAGGCCAATCGCTTGAGCATCAGTGAGTCGTCGTAGCAAACGTCAATGTAATCGTCTTTCACACGATCATTCAAAGAAATACGAATATAGTGGTTGGCAGCTTTTTGACGATTGCCCAAGGTCTTGAGGTAAGCCGTGCTGTCCTCTCCTGACCGGTTCTCAAGGCTGATGTTGCGATAGGTCTGCACATCACCCGTTGGGTCCATGACGATGACAGGAATGGTATGGTTCTCGTTGAGCACCTTCAACACCAGGTTCAGATCTGTGTTCTCATCCGCCTGGTTGAGTGTGCGCATAGCTTCGGCCCATACTTCCATCTTGTTGCGCTCTTCGTTCTCGAGGTCCCTGATGAGGTAATGAGAAACCACGAGCGACACCACCGCTATAAGTATAGCGGCCACAACGAGGATGAGTTTTACCTGCCTGATGCGATCTGTCCATTGCATAGTGTTACAACGGATGAACCAAGTAAATATTGTATGGTATCATTAGGCCAATTAGCCCAATAAGCCTAATAAGCCTAATTAGCCTATAAGCCTAATTAGCCTAATAAGCCTTATTAGCCTGATATCAAAAAAGCCTCCAGGC
>NZ_ADEG01000050.1 GCF_000177075.1 Hoylesella buccalis ATCC 35310 | reverse complement strand
TTTTTGGCGATGCTAAAGTTTGTGGCGATGCGAGAATATATGAGGGAGAGATTGAAAGTGGAGTAATAACTAAAAAATAAGACAATGGCAAAACGAGAGATACTTTTCCGCGGGTGGAACAAGAAGAACAAACGGTGGCTGTACGGCTACTACGTAGTGAATGGTGGAGAGCATTTTATTGCGCCTGGTGCGTTCGTGAACGATTTGGCATTCTACGAGGACTATGTGGTAGAAGCTGACAGCGTGGGTCAGTACACTGGGATAAAAGACGCAAAAGGGGTGAAAATATTTGAAGGAGACATCATAGTTAATCAGGCCTACCCCTATATCATACAATACCATGAAGAATATTCACAGTTTGTTGCAGTACCTAAACCAGACGTTACAATCGCATTTTATCAGCAATGGGTTAACGAGTGCGGATTGGTTGTCATCGGAAACGTACACGGAAAATCAGAACTTATTAAAACGGAATGACAATGACAAAAGAAGAATACAACCTTCTCGCAGCAGAACTGCAAAAGCGAGGATACAAGAAGTAACACAATGGACACGCTAATGAGAGTTACGGATGGTTCAAATCACCGATACCCCGTAAGAGTGAGTGGAATAATTCACCATACCAGATTGAATTTTCCGTATGGGACTACACGGATTACAAAAAGACTAGAAATGATGACAGATTCCCTGACTATGGAGTAACCGTAGCAATATTAGTTAGCACGGACAAGATTGATAGAATTGATATAGAGATTTCTTACGAGAATCAATCAATCGACGAGATAGAGAAAATAGCAGCATCATTCTACGAGTGGTGCGAGAATAA
>NZ_ADEG01000051.1 GCF_000177075.1 Hoylesella buccalis ATCC 35310 | reverse complement strand
CTTTCAAATTTACCTGTTTTGGGAAAGTATACTAATTTAAGTATTGTTGGAATTTCTCTGTTGTAATCAATAAACAGATTTTCGATCTTCATTAAAATATCGTTTCCAAGGTTTAATAAATTAAACGCCCTCGTACTAGAAACATCGTATTGCTTTTTAGATATATCGTTCACTTTGTGTGACTTTGCTAATTTCCCATTTATCTTATAAAATGTCTTGAAAAAATACCCTTTTTCAATTAATCCGATAGTATAAACGGTATCAACCTCATCTACATTATCATCTACATACTCGAACGCCAGCTCCACCATTTCAGTCAAGAGGCTTTGAAAGTCATTATCAAAATTATCATTCATAATTGTTCTTGTTTTATTATTTGAGAAAAAGGTTCTCCATCAATTGTATAATTAACATTGGAACTATAGGGTCTTGTTAAAGCACCATCATAGTTGATTTTAATATCAACGGTCACTTTTTGTGGTGGTGGCTTTAATGCTTCTGCCCATTTATTTTCTATCTTTTTAAATTCACTTAAGTTAACTTTCTTTGCTCGTGATACTAAGTTGTCCTTTTCTATGCGCCTGATGGCGTCTTATTTTCTTATTAGCCATATTGATTCCTTATTTTTACGATATGCCGATTCGCCTTCTTTTAAGTCTGGTAAATTTACTAATGATTTGTCAATGTCTATCATTTCCTGAATAGAAACAACTATTGCATCTTCTTCACTAACCTCTTCTTCACCCAAAAATTGCCAATCACCATCTTCATCGTAGAAAACGGATACAATAATAGAGTTGTTGTTTACTACATATTTAGTAGTTATAGCACTTTTGTTTTTATTTTCTTCTATTATTTTCATTTTACTTAGCTAATCAACATTATTGTTGTAATTATTTTATATACAGAGATTGAATATCAACTTGTATCCCATTTGCGCACATTCCAGTGTCAAGTGCAACACAGCTACAAATGTAGGAAAAAAAAACTTCATAGGGAGTTTTATAGCCTAGTTTTTTACGAGGTCTGTTGTTTAGTTGATTCTGAATTTGTCTGATTTCATCGTCAGAGATTTCGTCAAATGATTTTCCTTTTGGGATGTATTGTCGAATCAAACCATTGATATTTTCAATGTGCGGTTTGTCAGCAGAGCAATAAGGTTTAGCAAAGAATACAGGGATCTTGAGCACCCGCTCTATAGACTTGAAGTGTGTGAACTCAGTCCCATTATCAGTGGTAATGGAGAATCATGAGGTCCTGCTCATCAAACACACGCATGGACAGTGTGCCATCGGGATAGGTCGTGCCTGTCTGGTTGCCGCGTCCGTCATAGTGCCAGCCCGTAATGCGCCCCTCGGGGTCTATTTCCCGGTAGGGCTCCATCTCCTCGGTATAGTCATAGCGGGTCGTGTTGCCAAGAGCATCGGTGATGGAGCGGACAAGCTGATTGGCATCGTAGCGGTATGTACTCTCCGCACCACAGGCATCACGGACGGTGTTGTATCCCTTCTCGGGGAAATAGCTTATCCAGCCTTCCTGGTCGCCGTCGGCTCCGCGTGTATGGACGCAGCGTCCCTCTTTATCGTATTCCCAAAAGAATGCGTACCCGTTACGGTCGGTCTTCTCCACCATACGGTGATCCTCGTAGCGGATTCCTGTCGTCTGCCCCAAAGCATCGGTAATGCCTACCATGTCGCCCTGTCCGTCATAGGAATAGCGAACAAGCTGCTCGGAACTTCCGTCCGGCATCCTCAGGTGGAGGCTCTCGATGAATCCCGCATCCGTATGTCGGACTGTGACCCGGCGACCGCAGGCATCGGTGAGTGTCGCAAGCACGCCATTCTCATAGGAAAGGCGGATGCTCCTGCCATCCAAGTCGGTAACAGAAGTCAGCAGATAGGAGTTGGCAGCATGATTGAAATATTCAAAATTATAGAAAAATCTCTTCTCTAAATCATACACCTCATATCCCTTGAGGCGTTTACGAAGTTCTAATCTGTTGATTCGACAGAAATCAACTTCACCTTCTTCTACATAGTCAAAACCACATATTCTTCCATCCGCAAGTAGCAACCCAATACATTGTGCTATTGGATATAGGAAGAGTCTCATATCTGCAAGACTATGGACACCAATACCCAAAGCCCCCTTAAAGTTGCTGTCGGAATGGTACACACGTTTCCATTCCAAAGGTAATGCTCCGGGAAAGGAAAAGTCCACTCCTTCATACAGCACTGAACCTGTAACAAGATTTACCGGCTCAAAACCATAAAAAGATAACTCTTTTTTTAGACTTTGGGTAAAATGTAGCATTCCTAAATTATTTTATTGCAACAAAACAACTCTATAAGATGTATGAGAACCATTTTATTAAGTGAGTTTTGGAAAGAACATCCCTTAGTTTCCTTGCATCAAAAAATACAATGGAGCATTAAGGCTGCTTGGATTCTCTCCCTCCCACAATGTTAGTCCCTCAAAAAAATGATTATCTTCATGCTTTAATTTGTCAACAACGAAATTGTGTATTCCAAATAAAAGTTCTGCATTTGTAAATGCAGAGGTCGTCGATACTAAGTTAAAATCTTCCTCTACTTCCTCATCTTCTTCATCACTCCAATATGAATACTGAATAGTTACCTCTTTGCATTGAATTGCGGTAGCATAAGGATTCCAGCGTCCTGTTGTCCCAAGCTTTTCATTGTAGTCGTTTACAGCTTCGATAAATTGCTTTTGGCTCCGGTATTGCATTCCTACAAAACTCCAGGCCACGTCATGCATAATTTCTTCAGGATAATTCATTGTTTTCTATTTTTTGTTTGTATAAAATCTCGCTAAATCAAAACCGTGTTTCAAGGCTAATTCATAATAACTTTGATTAGGGTCTTCGCCAATGATTCCATAAACTTCTTTTCTGTATTCAGGATAAAATCTGAAATCACGAGGAATAAACTTCCATGTGTCAGGATAATTTGTCCTTTGCATTTCTGACTGTCTGTTTTGCATATAAAGAAGGCTATCAGCAACAGAATATATATCCCTAAAACCTCCATTAAAACGATCATTCCATTCATGTATCTTTTCTTTTGGTATACTGCCTAATGCAAGTTCCCCCTTTGATAGCCAAAAAGAAGAATTTAATCCTCCTGTATGTTCAGGAAAATCTATTTGTCTGTAATCCACAGGAATATTAGAAATTATTGTTTCTTTTGCAACATGTTTTCTTGGGATAAAAACACCTTTGAAAAATATCGTATCATCTTTTAACTCTTCTTCGGTTGATATTTGAGAGTAAATATTGACTAAATAACACGATGCGTAAAAATAAAAATAATTATAAGGATTTATTTCTTTTTTCCCTTTTACTATAAATTGCGAATCAAACAGCACGTGTACCCACATATACATGTCATTTAGCAATTTAACTCTTACTAAGTCTCCAATTTTTATTTTTGCCATAATATATTATTATTTACATGGACTATGTTTAACATAGTTATTTTGGTTCCTTTCTTCAAATGTTAATCGTGCCATATATTACCTTGTCATTATTTAGAGTTTAAAATAAATCAATATTCATCATTGCATCATCAGGAATGTCTGCAATAGTTTTAGGTGGTATTCCATAGCTTTGTTTTATTTGATTCTCTATTGATGCAGCCCTACGTCGTTCCCTGAAAATGGTTGACTTATTTTTTTGCTGAAATTGATTTCGGTTGACATCGTTTTCGTCGTCATACTAGAATGAGTTGTCTTGACTTTTCAAAGATACTGATTTTAGTTGACTCTGGCAATGTGGGGTAGTTTGCTCAAAACCATAAAAAGATAACTCTTTCTTTAGACTACGTGTGAAGTGGAGCATAACAGTTCTTTAGAACAAAATTATCTTATTCTTCTAAATCTATGATTTTTCCTACAGCCTGTCCGATAATGTCGATATAGGTCTTGGCATCTACAACTTGTAAGTTCTTATTAGAAACTTTCCCTCCTAAGACCAATGCTGGAACATAACCGTAGCATTGACCATATTGTAATTTTGGAAGTTTTCCTTTAATATCTAAGTAGGGTTTAGAAGCAAAATAGTCCTTATGAGCAATGAAAAAGTCATCAAAAAAAATATCAATGGCTCCTCTAAAAGAGTCTAATGCACGGCTTATGCATTTTCTAACGTTTATAATTTTCACTCTATTTCCTTCATTAGGTGCAATCGTCCAGTTTTTATTTCCTTCCCAAATTAATAAATCACCCATTGCTGTAATTGCAAATACTATAGAAGGCTCTAATAGTTTGTCGATATACTTAAAAACAAAATCATAATCGTCTGGGTTTACTAATTGTATAAAGCCATTCTCATAAATGCCATACCCCATAATATTCCAAATGTTCAACAACTCATCTGGAAGTTTTCCTTTATATTTATTGATGGTTTCGATAGAAACATCACTATATTTAACATAGTTATTTTGGTTCCTTTCTCCAAATGTTAATCGTGCCATATATTATGATATTACAGAAATAAACTTACTCCATACAATGTACCATATCATAAGGATAATAAGGCAACCCTTGTAAGGAGGAATCGTCTAAGCCTAGTTTTTTCACCAAAGCACCACTTTCAAAACTCCAATAGCCAAAATGAACACCCCATTTGCTTTTATGATCATTATACCAGCCACAATCAGAATGCCCCTTATACCATTCCTTTTTAAGGTATTTTTGGAGCCGTTCTACAGCCTTTTCCTTATTAGTTTTCGCAAGCTCTATCACTTCGATGAGTCCTGCATAGGGAGTAGTCCAAAGAAGTTTTTCTGATGCGTAATCCTGTGTATTGTTAACTAAGAAGCTAAAAAATTTGTCTTTAACCGAATGTTCTTTTAGGAGTATTGATAGTTGTTGTAATTCTTTATGGCATTCAAGCATAACTCCTATAGATAGATACCATAACATTGTTACATAACCAGCATCAGTATTCCATCCTTTCTTCATGAATTGTACTCCTTGAAGGTAGTCCGGAATTAGTTCCAATACAGGATAACCTACTGAATATTTGGAAATTAGTATTTGATATGCATTTCTTAAAATAATATCAAAATGAGAGAGTTCTTGTTTAGAATCCCATGTTGTTCCAGTACACTGATACTCATGGAGATCCTCTTCTACGAAAGAGGTCTTTTTTTGTATCAATTCCTTATACCGAATTTCGGTATTTAAATTATCACGCAATTTCATACTGTTTTCTTATTTGATTTTTATTATGGCCAAGAACTAATAATTTCTCCTGCCGAATTTAATTTGTTTGTAATAACGTTTCCTTTTTCATCTATTCTACTAATAACTTTATCTACATTACCCTTAGACATTGCTTTTTGAATCTCTCTAGCCTTATCTTCTCCGACCTGACTTTCAAGTCTGTCATTTACCCAACTATCAGACATTTGTTTGCCACTTTTAGTGCTACCAAGTTGAGATGTTCCATAATTGGCTTCATCAATAACATAAGAGGGAGGAGGTGTTGTATTTTCGTATATACCATCAATTCCATGTTTAATGGAGTCATTAATAGAAGTTGGTGCAGGGTCACCTATCCTTTTAAGATTATATCCCTTCTTTTTCAAGTCAGGATTATTTGTTAAGTTTTCACATGAACATATTTCTCCAAAATTACCTTTTTACTTTTTTGTTGCTGTTGTCGGATTAAACCCTAATTTGTTTTTTCCTTCTCGGTAACGGTGTTTTATCGACAATTCCACCCATTAACTTCCTTATTTGCATAAGCCTTAGATAATTTTCCTCTTTTCTTGTCCACCCGTTTCATAGCCTTCAATATGGCAGGGGCAAAACTGAGCAGCGTGCTGAAGCCGATGCTTGACAAAAGTCCCGTCAGCATACCGCCCCAGTCGGGGGCATAGGGACCGCCCACCATGACAGGCGCACCTGTCGGAATGGGAATGGAGAAGGATGTCGGGGCGAAGAGGGTTGGAGTGAACTTGAACTTTTTCTTGCCTACCTTGCTCAATGCTCCCGAAAAAGGAATGTCCACGTCGTTGCAGGTCATTACCATGTATCCCTTGGGACTTAAATGCGTCCCCTCTGCAAAAACCGTCTGAGAGGAGAAGAAGTTCATGCTCTCGTGCCCGATGATCGAAGCCATGGCGAAAGAACCGGCAAGCGGGATGTGCATCAGGGGGATAATCATGCCGCCCGTGTCCGAGACGCTGCGCTTCAGCCCGTTCACGCTCACGTTCGTGCCGAGGAACGGTATGTAGTCGGTGGGGTCCATCACCATACCTATGTAAGGGTGGGGGGGGGATTGAAGGGGGGAGCTGTCGTCACATGGACGTCAACTCCGACTACCATAATGATATGACTGTCCGCGAGTAACATGATTCATCCAATTATAATATTGGAAGAGATGTCCATTCCAATGTTTTCCATTTTTTTTTCTTCAATTTTTCTAAGAGTACAGATGTAACTTCGTAATGAGATTTTTTTTTCTTTTTTTGAGGAATTAGAGTAAACAATGTAACTGAATTGTCTTTTTTATCACATTCTAATGTTGTGTAATTATATTCAACAACATGAAAACCCGAATACTCCAATTGTGTATTATCACATATTTTATCAAGAGGAATAAATTCTCCATCGAAAAAAATACGACCATTTTGTAACCATAGAGACAACCATTCCATAATCAAATAAGGTAAATTTGAAGGTGCAATTCTTGAATATGGATTCCATCCTAATGGTAAAATCATTATAAATTCTGTTGATGGATTGCTATACCTATAATTACCTATGGTATATAAGAGTACGTTGCTGTTACTATTTGTTATTGCAATTCTATTAAATGTCCCATTTGACAAAATATTGAAGCGATTTGGTATTACTCTTCCAATATAGTAATCTATGTGGGCGGATATTCCTCCCCCATTTTCTGAAGTCCAATCATAATCCCTATTTACATTTGATAACGCTCCATTTTCAATTAGATAGTTAAATAGATGTTCATGTTTCCATATTATAGCTAAATCCAACGGACTCAGATATAATCCGATATTTAATCTATTTATATCTGCTCCACACTCAACAAGATACGCCATCATATCATAATGCCCTTTTGTGCAAGCTGTTCCAATTGCAGAAAGTTTTACTAAATCGTATCCATTTATATCTGCATTATTGTCTAATAATAATTTTACAATATCAATATTATTAGAAGATGCGGCACCTTCTAAAGGATAGAATATATGATCTTTTGTATAATTGACATCAGCGCCATAATCAATAAGAATTTTACAAATATCATATAAGCCCAATTTTGCAGCTCGATATAGCGGTGGATTTAAATTATACAATTCTCCATCATTTAAATTCAATGTGCTATTTTCTCGCAAAATTTTTTCCAAAGCAATACTATTACCTTGTGTTATGTATTTCTCAATTTTTTGATACAATTCATTCATGTTTTTTTATTTTATTTAAAACCAGTTCCAGAGAAGATCTCTCCAAGTGAACCTAATGTCTCTTTTATGGCTTCAGGGTTTCCTCTTACTTTGGATAATTCATCATATACTGTTTTAGCTGCTTTTTTAGAATGATTGCCTAATCCATTGGAAGCCCAAACAAAATTTTCAACCATA
>NZ_ADEG01000052.1 GCF_000177075.1 Hoylesella buccalis ATCC 35310 | reverse complement strand
TCCGTTGAATGAACTATTTGATAAAACAATTATTAATCAAAATCCAGAAAATGATCGCCAACTTTCGCTTTGGTGAAATTTAACCGGACAGTAGTGAAGCGAAATATTTAATGAAGTTCTGTTGTGACTTCTCCTTCTGCTCAGCTTGTGCCAGCTCTGTATCACTATATAGGCTCACATTATCATATTCGCGCTGCCTAAGTTTTCTTACATTATCAGCATAGATACATGCCTCTTGGTCTAATTCGCTCTTACATTGAATGATACCATTCAAGTCTCGCTTAGGTTTATAGCTTGTACTTCTATCCGTTGTTCGGGCTGTCCTACTTTTATCCCATATTGGGGTAGTAATGGCACGATTCAGATATTCACGCACACGTTGTGGGGTTTCTTTTCCAGTAACTCGAACAGGATAGCTTTCGATGTAAAGATACCATTCCTTGCGGTATGGACTCTTTCTTAGTCTAACAGTGGCCTTGGTGTTATCAAGTTCTTTCTTCATTTGTGGTCAGTATTTATTTATATAACTGGTCTATTTCTGATTTAGGTGCATACACATAGTTTCCTATTTGTCTTATCGGGATGGAGTATTTCCTGATATGAAGATATACTGTACTGTCGTTAATCTTAAATTTCTTGGCAATTTCTCCAATGGTATAACAATCTTCAGGTTCAAGACGATAAGTCTTTATTTCATTTACCACTTTTCTCTTTTCATCAAATGGTCTAAGGTTGAAACGTTCTTCCAAATCGGAACGACATATTCTTGTCATTCGTTGTCCCAAGTTAAAGCTGCGTACAGCCTTGTCATGAATCAAACGATATAAAGTATCTCGTCCAATATCAAAAATCACGATGGCGTCAGCAATTGAAAGGTATGCTTGTCCTTGTGGTATTCGTGCTGCTTTTTGCTTTCTCAGCAAGAATTCTTCTTCCTCCTTTTTCTTCTGCCTGTAGGCTGCTTGGCTACAATTCTTCGAGCAGTATTTTGAAGTAAGAGTTTTCGCCATGAAACTCTTACCACAAATTTCACATTTTCGTTCTATCTCAAACTTTGCTCTTCCCATATTATCTGTATCTTCTTGATAATCAATGATTATTTTGAAATAAGTCGCACTTTATCTCCTTTTAAGTCGCGGAACAAATATGGTACAAATATAAAGATAAAAACGAGTAAAAACAATAGCTATTAGATATTATTAAGAAATAAAAATCCCAGTAACTAATTGAGCTACTGGGATTTGCTTATATTTGCTAATTGATTTTTGTCAAATTTACTTCACTTCCTCAAAGTCTGCGTCCTGTACGGTGTCATCAGATGAACCGCTTTGGGTTTGCTGACCGTCACCTGCTTGCTGTGCACCAGCGTTGAAGCCTGCGTCTGCACCGGGTTGTGCGCCGCCTGCCTGGCTGTACATCTGTGCGCTGGCAGCCTGCATTACGGTGTTGAGGTTGTTGATGGCTGCGTCGATGGCGGCCACGTCCGCATTCTTGTGCGCGTCCTTCAACTGTTGCAAAGCACTTTCAATATTAGGCTTCTGGTCGGCTGGAATCTTGTCACCGTTGTCTTTCAAGAAGTTTTCGGTGGTGAAGATCATGGAGTCAGCCTGATTCATTTTATCAACCTTCTCGCGTTCAGCCTTGTCGGCGGCTGCGTTTTGTTCTGCCTCGGCCTTCATGCGGTCGATTTCCTCCTGGCTCAAACCTGACGAAGCCTCGATGCGAATCTTCTGTTCCTTGCCCGTAGCTTTGTCTTTAGCCGATACATTCAAGATACCGTTGGCGTCGATGTCGAAGGTAACTTCAATCTGTGGAACGCCACGACGTGCCGGAGCGATGCCTTCGAGGTTGAACTGTCCGATGCTCTTGTTCTGTGCAGCCATGGGTCGTTCGCCTTGTAACACATGAATGGTCACAGCCGTTTGATTATCCACTGCAGTAGAGAACGTCTCACTCTTCTTGGTAGGAATGGTCGTGTTGGCGTCAATCAATTTGGTCATCACGCCACCCATGGTCTCAATACCCAGTGTCAGTGGAGTTACGTCGAGCAATACGATGTCGCCCACGCCACTCTCTTTGTTCAAGATGGCTCCCTGTATGGCAGCACCTACGGCAACTACTTCATCGGGGTTCACACCCTTTGAAGGCTCCTTGCCAAAGTAGTTCTTCACCAAAGTCTGCACGGCAGGGATGCGGCTCGAACCACCTACGAGAATCACCTCGTCAATGTCTGACGTTGAAATCTTCGCATCTTTGATGGCATTCTGACACGGAACCAGACACGCCTGAATCAAGTCGTGTGCCAATTGCTCAAACTGTGCGCGTGTCAAGGTCTTCACCAAGTGCTTTGGCACACCGCCCTCAGCAGAGATATACGGCAGGTTGATTTCGGTAGACGTGGTGCTCGAGAGTTCAATCTTCGCCTTCTCGGCAGCCTCTTTCAGACGTTGCATGGCCATCGGGTCTTTGGTGAGGTCGATGCCTTGGTCGGCCTTGAAATCCTTTGCCAGCCAATCAATAATCACCTGGTCGAAGTCGTCACCGCCCAAGTGGGTGTCACCGTTGGTAGAAAGCACTTCAAACACGCCGCCACCAAATTCCAAGATGGAGATATCGAAAGTACCACCACCGAGATCGAATACCGCAATCTTCAAATCCTTGTGAGCCTTATCCACACCGTATGCCAAAGCTGCGGCGGTAGGCTCGTTCACGATACGCTGCACTTTCAGTCCTGCAATCTCGCCTGCCTCTTTGGTGGCTTGGCGCTGTGAGTCGGAGAAGTATGCCGGAACGGTAATCACCGCATCGGTCACCTCTTGTCCTAAGTAGTCCTCAGCGGTTTTCTTCATTTTCTGAAGTGTCATCGCTGAAATCTCCTGTGGGGTATATTTGCGTCCGTCAATGTCTATTCTTGGATAGCCATTTTCGTCAACCACCTTGAAAGGTACACGCTCGGCTTCTTTCTGGCTCTGTGCATACGTTTCACCCATGAAGCGCTTGATAGAGTATACCGTGTTCGTAGGATTGGTAATGGCCTGTCGTTTGGCAGGGTCACCCACCTTGCGCTCACCGTCTTTTACAAAACCAACGACCGAAGGTGTTGTACGTTTTCCTTCACTATTGGCAATAACCACTGGTTCATTGCCTTCAAATACAGCAACACATGAATTTGTTGTTCCTAAGTCGATTCCTATAATTTTTCCCATAATATGTTGTTTTTTAGTTTACGAGTTAATGAGTTTACGAGTTTACTAGTTGATAGTTCACAAGTAATACTGCTGATTTCGATACGCTTATATAAAAACAAATGTCATGCCAAAACACAACATATTGGCTCGGGCTGACATGAAATATGCCAACCTGTCACTTTGACATCATTGCTGTCATGTTAGGAAAGTGCTGGGGTAGGGGGATGCGCCTACGCTGTCATCCTATTTTTGTCATGTGATAACCCATGGACTTCAGTTGCATGGCGGCACCCATCAAATACAGCTGGTGCAGTGCCGCAATCACGGCTCGGTAGGCATCTTCCGATCCTGGTGTGATGGATAGATGGTGCAACAAGTTGTTGGTTCGGGCGGCACATTCGCCAACCGTGTCTTGCAACTGCTGGGCTTGTTCGGGGTTCAGAAGTAGAACTTTCTCGCGTATATAGTCGTCCATGTGGTCAAAATCAATGCGGTCGCGCAGGTAGGTGTACAGGTTTTCCACCTTATTATATAGTTCCCAATCCTCATCCCAGTATTTAGCCACGGCCATGCCCACATACATCATCCAACCGAAAACAACGGTAGGATATTGATTAAACTCTCGTACGGCATCGGGCATATAGGCGTTGGCTATGTCGTACCATTTTCCTTCGATGTCAGGAGCGTCTGGCAGATGTTCATCAACCTTGTCCAGCCCACGAAGGTAGGTGTGCAGGTCATGCTTAAAAATGGCTTCCTGTGTTTGTAAGTTGTCGCTTGGGTGCATCATGTTTTTATTCGTTGAGGTTGAATAGGGTGAGGGTCAGCCTTTTTCGATGGCCAACTATCCAGCATGATTGTTTGTATTATGTCTATCATCATGCTGCCTGCAAAGATAAATACTTATCTGGAAAAAACAAAATGCTGGATGGTTGAGCCGTTGGCTAACTCGTGGTCATGCGGATAGTTGATTGTGAATTTTATTTACAGCGATGCTCTCTCTCTCCTTCGCGTATTTACAACCAACACTACTTTGGATTGCAAATACGCCAAATATGAGCGATTTTTCTATTTCGTTGTGATCCAGTGTGTTATGGTTGTTTTTCAGTTGTTATGCCTCCGTATGCAAGTGTTGATTGGCCAAAAGCATTGCTTTAAGCAAGTAAGATGCATGCTTTTGGCTGGCAATTGCTTGTTGGTTGAACCGCAAGAGGATGCTTTTGTGAGCATTATCTCCTAGCTATTGCGGCAAAAAGTGATTTTTCTAAAGAAAAAATGGTCATGCTTGCCTCCTGTTTGCCTATTGTTTTTTGACCTATAGCTCATTTTGCAGGCTGAAAAGTGTCATGCCATTAGATATATACACATGTTTCGCCT
>NZ_ADEG01000053.1 GCF_000177075.1 Hoylesella buccalis ATCC 35310 | reverse complement strand
TGTGCCTTTTGTGTGAGTAGTATCTGCGCCCTTGCAAGTGTCATGGCAAGTGTATGACCATTTTGTGCAAGCGTGGATAAAGCTAATCCGACCCTATATGCTCCATAAGTTACAACCAACCCCTCTAAAATCTTACCTACCTGCTCATAATGCTCAACAAGGTAAGTTCCCGCTTTGACAGTACCCATGATGACACCTTCACCCTTTTGTCCAATCTCATTGAACATCATATCAAAGCTCTCCTGAAGCATGGAAATCTGTCCGTTGAGAGTTTTCGCTCCCTCTTGCGACATACCAAAAAACTTACCACCTGCACTTGTGGCGGAGATGAAAGCATCCTGAACCATCTTGGAAGAGATAGCACCCTTGGACATTTCCTCTTTGAGTTCTCCTATTGATTTTCCTGTCTTACGTGCAATTTCCTCCAACGGGTTGAATCCAGCATTGACCATTTGCATAAGGTCTTGTCCCATCAGTTTTCCTGCACTGCTCATCTGCGAAAATGCCAGCGCAAGGGAGTTGAATTTTCCTGTATCACCCATGGATATATCACCGATTGCTTTGAGAAAATCAATGGATTTCTCTGCTTCGATACCAAAAGATGTCATCATCTGTACGGCACCGACCATATCCTTTGTGTTTAGTGGAGATGCAAGGGCATACTCCTTGATTTGCCCCATAATTTCGTTAAGCCGTTTCTGATTGCCACCTAAAAGGACTTTAAGCGATGTTTCCATGCTTTCAAATTCGGAACGAACAGAGATAATCCTGCTTGCAAGCTCTTTCAACCCCATGCCACCCAATACAACAGTCCCCATCTGTTTCACCTTGGAAGTAAGCAGATTCATCATGTCAGCTGTTCCGCCGCCCTCTTTTCTCAACAAGGCATACTCATCACGGAGCTTCGTTACAGACAGACGAGCTTTGGCTTGCTCTTGTGTCAAAGAGAAAAGTGAATATTTTTGTTCTGCGAGTGCATCTTTAGCTTGTTGTAGTTTTCCACCAATAGGAGAGACTGTTTTCTCGTATGATCCCATCTTACGATATTGTTCTGAAAGCGTACGAATATCATCCTTTGTGTCAGCGATTATCTTTTTCTGCTTAATAATCTCCTCTGAAAAATGATTAACGCTTTGTGATGCGTCGTAAATTTTCTGTTTGAAGTTTGTATCAATAGCGGCTGCCGTCTTTGCAATATTCCCTGTAACGCTGTTTAGTTCCTGCGAAGTTTGTTGCAGCTTGCTGTTCAGTTTGTTGAAAGCGACAGGGTTCTGAACTGCGTCTGTATTGCCAATAGACCTTTTCAAACGTTCTATTTCTTCACGGAGCTTCTGCACTTTTTCCCATTCCGCTTCTATCCTGAATGATAATTTTGCCATAATCGTTTTATTTTTTACTTCTACGTTTTGCCATATCCTTACCACTGATGGTTTTCACAACGTCTCCATACACCTCATGCTGTTTGTCTTTCTGCATGATGACAAGGTTTCGATAAGGAATTTTATTAACCACTTCGTCATACGTCAGATGCAAGCTATCCATGAATGACGCTATCTGTCCCAACAGGGTGCGATTGCCGACTATCTCGGACTTGCTGCCAGCAGGCTTGCGTTCCTCGTCAAACTGGCAGCTTTCAAGAAAGGGGTTACACCAACCAAGTCAAAAGCAGACGAAAGGGCATCCAATACTTCTTCAAATGTTCCCTTTGATAGTTCAGCACTCAACGACTGATTGCCTTTAATAAACCATGACAGAGCCTTTGCGTATGCCTTGCAGTCCTTAGCGGAAAGCAACATGTCCTTTAACGTGGCACTATCGCTAAACTCCAAATCACTGATACACGATATTGCACCTGCGAGCCTGTGAATGGTTGGTGGATGGACTGGATAAGCCTTTCCGCTCACATACACGATGATGTAATCTGCTCCTATAATTGCATTAGACACCAATTTACTTGCTTTGTTCATATCAAAAACAAAAAGGGTGAGAGGTGGTCTAAGCCACTTCCCACCCTACGTTATACATTCGGTTAGTTCATTAGCCTGCCTTGACAACGGAAACGTCAAACCAATATTCAGGAGCTACACCATCTACTGTTGGCTCAAGCTCTGTCCCTACAACAGGCAATCCAACAGCCTTATCTGTTGTTGCCTCACGAGCAGAAATATCGGCACGAGGAATGACGATATACTGATCATCCTCTGTCAGTCCAACAAGACATTTCTCAATGTTAACCTTACCAGCAGCACGCTCCCACGATGTTTCTGTGGCTGTACCACCCAACATGTCTGCCTTGGTCTGATAGTCGTACTCACCAAGCGTAAAGTTCATTTTCACTTCTCCCATTTCCTTGTCAGAGCGATAAACCTTACCAGTCAGCTGATTTTTATAAGCAGTCTTGTTTGCTTCGGCTTCTTCCAGCGTCCATGTTTCCTGATGAACGTTCTTTACTTCTGTAAGTTGCTTTAGCATAGCAAACAACGTCTGTCCTGTAATCTTGGCTGTAATCTTTGATGTGTCGCCGTACCACAATTTTTTGATATTGACGGCTGTAATAGTCTTTCCCATAATCAAATCGTATTTAATACATTAAACAATAATCTACAATTAACAAAATGACACTTCAAAGCTGTGTCCGCTTCAATAGAGATAGTATGCACCTCATAGTGATACGTCGTGTTTTTATACCTTCCAGTTACGCTTCTAAAGTCAGCTTTTGCCTTACGTTCAAGCTCTCTTAGCCGTATGAAATTGGCAACAGTGTCTACCACATTGCATGCGGTGCTGTCTGTCAAGTCAGGAACACATAAATTGACTTCCACAAAGCATTTCTCCCAATATTTTTCTGGTGTCTGCCCTTTGACATGGATAGTGATGCGCTCATCGGGCAGCTCCCCTGTGAGGGTTTTCCCGAAAGGCACTATCTTTATTCCAAAGCATTTGCAATCTCGGTATAGAATATCAGCTATGTCGGTAGTAACTATCATTCAAATATTTCTTTCAACTTCTTTTCCGCTCTCAATGCCGAACCGCTCAATACGTCAAATCCCTTTGCCTCTACATAAGAAGCATAGTCAGCTGTATTACTTAGCGTGAGTCCATCTTTATCGGTTTCGTACTTATTGGAGGATTCAAGGTTTCTCGTTCGGTTCTTGTAGGTATGGTTTGCTTTGGCATCCTCAACGGCTTCCTCACCGACTTTAGCCATTGCGCTTTCCACATCCAACTCTCCGCCCTCAAAGAATTTATCTACATCAGAAAAATCACCGTCTATAACCATAATTCAGAATAATTGAAATAGTTGGTTTTCTTTGAAATATAGACCTTTCCTTCTCCACGCACGCAATTGCCTTCAAGACATCTTACTTCTGTTCCAGCTTTTATATTTACACGCATTTCGCATACTACATGGTAATTCGGTCGGTACACTTCTCCATTGGCTGATTTGAACTCCTTTGTGGTGTTGTCATCACAACGACATTTGCACAACGTCTTCCAACTCACACCACCCGTATTAGGGATAGGATGCCCAAATTCATCCTCTTGGAATGGTGTTACCCTTTTAACCTGCAATATGTGTGGTGCGAATATCATAAGATGCGTATCTTCGGTTTATTGTCGTTGAGTTCGTCCTTTAATCCGTACTTCTTACAAAGGAGAGAGTAATAGTCCTTTACGCCTTTAGTATCCCACGACATAGAGAAACCACTCTCATTGATAGAAGTAGGACGAAGCAAAAGAGATGGAATGAAATGAGCAATAGCAACAGAAATGGAATCTACGTTATCGCTCATTACATCATCATCTATTGCTACTTTTGCATTGAGAGACATATCCAACAAGTCAGCCTCCGACACTTGTATGCCGAAAGACTGAAACTTGTCTGATATGTACTTCCTTACGTTCATTTCGTCAACTTAGTAAGGTCTAAAGTTGTAATGAGCGTTGGGTCTGCAATCTGTGGTATCCATTCTGCGGTGTACTCTAAGTAACGCCCGTTGTGGTCACGATTAGCAGCCACGAGCATATCACCATCACCAGTAGGAGTGTAGGTCATGCCTGGCACGGGGTCTGTGCTCTCGTAGGGAGTGTGGTAACGCATATAGCCAATCTTCTCTTGTGGCAAGAGGGTGATATGACCATCTGCGTAAACCTGCACGTTCTTGCCGTTCTGCTCCTTTACGTAATCGTCCTTGATTTCGATAGCGGGAAGACCGATGCCCGTGAACAGCTGCGAAGCCAATTCAGATGTAACCAACCCTGTTGAGAGGTACATTTGGTTCTGCCCAAGCTGCATCTTGAACATGTCACCGAACTCCGAAGAACCAATGATATGCTTGACGAACGTACCGCGGCTCATCAGCATCTTGGCATACTTGCCGAAGTCGGGAGCAATCTCGTTGAGCTTGTTCATCAGGAACGTTACCATCTTCTTCTTGCTGTCCACGACGATGTCGCTGTCCTGCAAAACGATGGTGTTCATCGGAAGCTCGATGTCGAGGAACTCGGTCGCTCCCTGCTCGCTCTGCGCCTTGTCCTTATTGCGGACTTTCGCCTTGCCCGTCATGATGAGAGAGCCGACAACCAAATCCATACGCTTGTGGGCTGCGAGCATTACCTGTCGGTAGTCGTCATATATGAAAGCGATGATGTCATTCAGAGCGGAAACTTGTCCTGCTGCATTTGCTGCGTTGTACTTATCAATGAGGTCTTGGAGGTCTGACAGACGGTCTACGCTCATCTGATAACGGTCACCAAGATAGGCAATCTCACCATATCCGCTTCCGATGTTCTGACGCTCACGGATAGGCTTCTCACCAAACTGCGAGTTGATGCTACCTGCCATAACGCCACGGACGGAGCCAATGTAATCCTTAAACACTCTGGTTGTAGTACGTCGGAAGTCGAGGTACTGCTGCCAATAAATAGCGTCCTTACGGGTCTGAAGGACACGGTTGATAACTGCACCCACGATTGCGGGTTCGTTGAACAAAGTCTGAATTGTCAATGTCATAATCTTGTCCTTTCTTTTTACTCGTTAAACTGGAAATGAGGGAGGTTGGCTTTGTCTGCTGCACAGAACGGCATCACCAATTTCTCTGGTTCTATCTCAAAAGCACGCATCAAGAGCGCAACGCTGTTGATACCTTCCGTTACTTTGTGATTCTCGTACAGAGCCGAGTTAGCAACCGCTTTGGGAGTAGTGCCTCCTGCTGCCGAAGCCTCAAACAGAGTGTCTCCTGTGTTTACCTTTGCACCAAATGCTGCTGCGAGCATAACCTCGTCATAGTCGGCATTGGTGCGATCGATAGACTGAACGACTGCACCATTTTTTCCAGTGCCAAGTGTCATACCATCCTTTATATAAGGATTCTTGGCTACCTTGATTTTCGTTGCTGATGTGTCTGCTGTCTCAACGACCAGCGCACGCACGACAATCTTTGCGGTCTTAGCTTTCAAGTCCGCTGCTATTGGTAGGAATGAAGGAACGTAACTTCCTACTTCCAGCCCTGCCACATCGAGGATATAGTTTCCACGTCTGCGAATACCAGTTGAAACGTCATAGCGTTCCTCCTGCACTTCTTTGGGCTTCAAATTATAAACAAATCCTGCTGCCATAATTTTTACTTGTTATTCTGTTCTACAATCTCTTTTGTTCCTTTTTCGATTTGTTCGGCGATGGAACTTATCTCGCTTTGATGTTCGTGGTTTCCCTCTTCGGGAGACTTGACGAACTGGAAACCGCTGTTCTGCATCTCCTGCTTCAAGTCAGTGAAGTATTGGTTAAGATCTGCATCATCAGCGATTTGCTTGCCCTTGTAGGCAAATTCGGGAATGCCAAACGACTTCGCCACCTCATCAATCTGCTGGTCACGGATGTCCGCCTTTGTCTTAGCGTCCATGGCTGCCAACTTCTCACTCAAAGTCTTGTTGGAATCAATAAGGCTCTGCGCCCATGCTGGCACTTCCTCTGCTGGCTTAGGCTGTGGAGTAGGTGCAGGTGTTTGTGGTTTGGTTTCCTCAATAGGCTTACCGTCCTTGATGTTGTGCTTCTTCTCGTAATTTGAAATTGCGGTCTTCTGCGCTCCATCAGCCCGATAGTCACCATAACTGTTTAATACGTCCTGAAAGGAGATACCCTCAACGATAGAGTTTACCTTGCTCTCGTCCGTTACTCCCTCTGACTTCTTGCTTGCAATCCGTTGGAGGGTGGCTACCTCAACCCCTTGAAACTTGGTTTTGAGAGCTGCCAAAATCTGTTCGTAAATGTTCATACTTTAAAGTGTTATCCTGAAACAATCTTTTGTCCAAAATTACGCCTTATCCTATATGTTATGAAGTTTTTTACAGTCATAAAAACAACAATTGCCTTATTGTTGCGAAAAAGACATAAAGAAAGGCTTCTATCCTCACGAACGAAAGCCTAAAAACGTAAACGATAGATAAAAAAAATTATCCTAAAGTGGTCGAATTTGACCACTATTCTTCATACACATCTTCGGCTAAAATTTGCGGCTCTGTAACATTTGCTGTCAAGTACTCATACTCAACAGGGTCTAACATACAGTAAAACCACCATTCTTCTTTAGCCAACTTTTCTGCTTCTTCTTCGCTGTTAGCGGCAATGATTACCATTCCACCACCATAGTAGTTTTTGTGGTCAAATTTTAACAGATATACTTTCATAATTGACGCTCCTTTGGCTCGGCTGGCTTTGTCTGCTGCTGCGCTTTTTCTTTCTGTTCCTCCCTAATCTGCTGCAACTCGTCCTGTAACTCGCCATAGTTGGAGCAGTAAGCAATTCCATGCTCAAGAGACCATACTCCGCCACTCACGGCAGCGACTGCGGTGGTTACCTTGTCACTCTCGCTGTCTATCATAAACGGAACTATCTCTGTCTCAATGTCAACGGTATGGCTGGCTTCTTCAAGCGATGTGTTCAATGCGCCAATGGCGGAAGTGAGGAAGTTTACACGACGTTGGAAAAACGATCCTAACTCCTCCGCATGATTCTGCACTGCCATGTGTGCCGCCATGAAGACGTATCGAAAGGCTGTACCGCTCAATGCGTTTCCTACACCTTTAAGTTGGTCGAAGGAGATGCGTGGCGTATTTGTCAAGCCGTATATCTGATTGAAGTATGTTTCAATCTCCACTTTTATAGGGTCACTTGACTGATTCCAAGTGAGATATTGCGCATTTGCTCCGTCGCCTGTTAGATTCATCATTCGGTTTCTCGCGTCACCTGTGATCAAGTCAGGCTGAATGTCACCAAAGAGCATGAGCATAGGGAAGTAGTGGTTATCCAAACAGTCGGCATAACTGCTTAGGGTCTTTTCCAGCCTCCCACGCTGTGGTTTTATCTTCTTGCAAAGGGTTTCGCTGCGGAATGTGTAGATTACAGGTATCTTCTTAAAACCGTGCTTGAACGTTCTCTCGGTGTTGGCTTCCCAAGTCTTATCCATGTTCCACTGAAACACCATAGTGTCGGTAATGGTCATAAATACGGGATGGGTGTTACCGTCCAAATCCTTTGTTTTGTACTCACGGGAGAAAGCAACCATGTCGCCATTATTGTCGTAGAACGGATATAGCTTATCCCCTCTGAACGGAGACCATATTTGCGATTTCAAGCGATATTCAGGCAATGTCTTACCGAAAACGCCTGCAATCTTCCTTTTCAGTTTAGTCCAAAAGCTGTCATCTTTAACCACATACCAATACTCCGCAACCTCCTGCTCTGATAACCAAGAGCGCACAATCTTGCGGTTCTGATATTTCAGTTTGTCTTTCTTGAATACTTGCTTTACAGACTCAAACACGCTTCTTTCCTTGTCATCCTCTGGCTGACAGTCCAACGAAGGCTCCATTCCGACAGTAAATGCCGTATGGATGTTCACGATGTCCTGCTCGATAGGGAGTGCGATGCGGTTAGGCTCTTTCATCTCGTATTTGGCAGGAGTCTTAATTGACTTCCCTGTCTCTGGGTCAAACTTAACATCCTCCATTTTAACCAGCACCTTTATCTTCGGATAGATTTCTGGCTTCATGATGTCATGGAGTTTTGGATTCCAGTCTGCCAAATTTTTATCTGTATCTGGCTGCGATGTGCGCCTGCCTTTCTTAAGATAGGCTATCTTTTGGTCAATGTCCTCAAGTGCGAGGATTTCATCTAATGTCTTTGGTGTTTCCATATCGTTATCCTAACTCTACTTTTGTCATTTTTTTTTGCTAATTGTTCCGTATTCAGAGCTGCTATATCATCCATGCTGATAGAAACGGCTTTTAAAACATTACCCACATTTTCTGCATATTTGAGTGCTAAAATATCCTGTTTAATGTTGTTATCCTGCTAATGTTACACTTTCAATACTATCAAAGCGGTAATAAACTCTTACGGCTTGCCTTGCATCTTCTTCCGATTCGGCTTCAACTCTCGTTATCCTTTGTTTTCCATGTGCAGAAGACCAAGATTTCACTATATATTTCTTCATATCGTTATCCTGTTTATCTGGCGAACGCTGCTGCGATGTCGCTCTTTGGTTTTTGTATCTTACCTAAAAGTGTCGCTAAAACCCAGTAGCGGGTAGCATCAATTCCGTGATTCCATGCGTCTATCGGTTGGTTGATATAATTTCCGTCCTTGTCTTTGTCCCAAACGTAATTAAGGAACTCTTTTCGGAGGTTGTAAGACCTTTCGGTGACAAAGATATTAAGAGACTTCATTTTGTCGATTCCTGCGATAATTGAGCCTGCGCCCTTTTCAACAGGGTATATCTTTATTCCTCCATTATGAATTTCTTGCACAAGACGTGGGTCTGCGCTGTCTGAAAAGACTTTCATCTCATATCTGTGCAAAGCCTTAATCAGGTCGGAAGAGAGCATGTTTGTCCGATAAAACAATTCGTCAACATAAAGGTTGTCGTCTATCATTCCGCACATCATGGCAGCACTCACATCGTTAGTATAGCCAAAATCAAGACCAATTGCCACTTTCTTGCACCACTTCGGAAACTCCTTAACGACACCGATATGCTTGAACACTGCACCCTCTGCAACATCCGCCCACCTGCCCATGACGGTGTGAGCATACTTTTCGGGGTTGTTGGCTTTCATATCCTCCACCTCGTTGATAAACTCCTGCGATAAATTCTCAAGGTTATCCAAGTAGGTGGTATGGATGTGCAACACATTAGGATGCGTGCTTATCTGAACAGGAATGCCGTCATACATCACCTCCTTATGTGTGTTTTCTATGAAACGTTTGTAAACCCAGTGGTTGTTGTCCGTAGGGTTCATGATAATAAAAATTCTATTTTGTATGCCTTTCTGACGTATGGAGAGCATGATAGTTTCAAATTCTTTCTCCGACACCCATTCCTCCGCTTCGTCAACGACAAAAGTGGTGATACCGTGAATGGACTTTAATTTTGCCGTTTGGTTTCCAGAACTTGTTTTCAGTCCCCTGAACATCACTGTGCTTCCTGTCATTCTGTTGGTCACATCCGAACGAGTAGATCGAAAGTATTTTTGAGTACCGTCCAATTCAGCCTTTTCCAGGAATTCAGGGATAATGGATATGTTGGCGGAGACCATCGTGTAACGTGTATAAAGAATCTGATGCACTATTTTATCTACTGGTGTCATCTCGAACGTCAGACGCTCAAGGAATGAAGACACAAAATGCGACTTTCCGCTGGCACGACCTCCTGTTATGAGGATAATAAACTTATCCTTGTTAGCGTATATAGGATAATAGACCTTATGCGTCTTAATCATCACTCACCTCCTTTTCTATCCACTTGCCAATATCAATGCCATGATTGACATCCGTTGGAATATCGCTGTTTTCCTCATCCTCCAACTTTCCACTCTCTATACTTCGGTACATCTGCGAATGGTGTCTTAACCACATCTGCAAGGCGTTAAGGTTGGGAGGGAGCTTATGGACGGTGATGCGCTGCTCGTCCTGTATCTTGTCGCCAATCTTGTCGAAGGTGATGTCCTGTGCCTGTACTTTTCCAAGCCCCATTTCGAGTACCATCTTCCACACTTCTGGCTCTACACCCGCACGGGCGCGCGAAAGCAAATCGTTAATTCGTTTGCTTCTCCTCTCATTTTCTTCTTTCGACCACGCACGATATTCACCGTTTTTCATTTCAGAGAATGTCGTTGGTGTTTCAAACCCCAAATCCGCTGCTATGACTTTATCCCAAATGATATGATTTTCCTGCATCTGCCTGTCCGCACTCTCTTGTATACGCTGGTAGAAGTAATCGCTGTCGTAATCATATTTTGGTTTTGCCATAACTTTTAACGCTTAATGTTTGTTATTCTCCAAATTCTATTTTATGTGCGAACTCTTCTCCGTCCACATATTTATCTTCCTCCGTATATCCAAGCCCTGCCATAAAACGTATTCTCGCTTCTGGAGTAGGGAAAGACAATACAACATAACTCAATGCGCCTCCATCAGAAGATTTCTGATTTTCAATTCTGTCTTTAATCTTCTTTATTTCATTATGCCGCTTAATTTGGTTCTCTGGAGTGTCCTCGTAAAAATTTACACTCCTGTCGATCTTTTTATCCTCCTCTCCATCTTTTGATGTAAATGCAAGATTTTGAAGATTGTTACTTTCTGCTGTTTCGGATTCATCCCAAGACAAGTCTGATATATCGGTTTCTTCAATGTCACCTACTCCAAGCATCTGCAAATCAAATTCATCAAGACCTGCGTTGGAGAAGTCAATATCCGACAACATTGTTTCCAACATATCTGTATCAAATTCTCCCTGAACACTACGGTTGTTCATGAAAATATTCTGTTCCTTTTCCGTCTTTTCGTCCAGTTCAACAACCTCAACCCTTATTTCATAATCATTCTGTCCGTTCTCATATCTGTTTACGTCATCCATGACAGACACACGCTGATGCCCACTGACAAGATTCCCAGTTGTCTTGTTCCAAACAATTCCTCCAAGAAGTCCGATACGCTTTAAATTAGATTTTAATTGCATTCTTGCTTCATTAGATATTTTTCTTGGATTGTAGTGAGCAAAGTTTATCTCGCTGCGCTTAATCGTTATTTGCTGCGGTTGTTTTATTTTGTTCTCTTTCATAATCAAATATCAGTTTTTCCGCAAATGGAAATTTCATTAACGTCTTCTTGTAGTCATTGGGATACTTCTTTTTCAACATAAGTAGCGTTGGCAGGTTGACGCCAAACCCTTGGCTCACTTTCCCCTCTTCATATACAAATGGCTTGATAAGATTTTTCCGCTCAATATACCTCAAGACTTCTTTGTTAGTCCATAAAGCAATAGGGTAAACCATTCCCTTGTCTGTGATATAGCCTGTTTTAGCGAACTTTTTAAGGCGCATGCGCTTCATATAACCATCCACGCCTTTCATTCCGCTGAAACCATACTTTATGCCTGTTTGGTCTCTCACATACTGCTCTATATCACCGACACTTCTTGTTTTAATATCTTCATTAGGCTCACAGAAAAGACCATATTTTTCAAAATAGTCGCTCTGATAGTGCTTTATCGTCCTAACTTCAACATTTTCATAGTGGGCGTTTGCCCAATGAATATAAGGGCGTATATGGTCTAAATTAGGTATGATGTACATATAATAGCATATCACCTTATTGAATTCATGTGCCAACATATCCAATAAAGCAATACCATCCTTTCCACCAGCCGAATAGTATAATACGGCAGTGTCAGTCTCTTGCCTAACACGCCGTATTATCTCAATTGTTTGCAAGTACTTGTTCATTAGCCACCTGCACCAAAGGCAGCACGTAAATCTGCCCGTCTCATTTCACGGCTACCGAGTTGCGTCCCTGCGCCTCTACGGTTTGCCACAAGTCTTCCACCTAAACCTGCGCCATTCATATTACGGCGAGGCCCTGCGATTCTGTTAATTCTTGCTTTGACTCAGCTAAATATTTAAGTTAAACATTCTCAGTATCGAGTATCTTTCCAAGATGGTACCATACTTGACACCCTACATACTCAATCCCATTTTCTTCATATATTATATCATTGCCGTTTTCATCAGTAAAGATAATGAATTCGGCACGCTCTACTTCTACCGTAAGACGTGGCGCATCTTTACGTCTGCCGTTGATGAGATACAATGCGTCATATTTAATTGGCAGCACTTCAATATCCAACTCGCCATCTGGTATGTCATCCTGTGAATCGTACACCTTGCCGTCGCATTTGAACTTCACATACTTCTTTTGATTGCTTGGGTATACATAGCGATGTTCTACCTTCTGCTCACCTTTCATGATTGCCAGAAAGCTCTCTTTGTTGATTTGTAATGTCAGTTTTTTCATTTTCTTTTTTCTGTAAAATTACTTAAAGTTTTTGATATTACCAACACCTTTGCGTCTTAGTTGCGGGGGTGCGAATCGAACGCACGACCTTCGCCAAGTCAAAGCGACGAGCTTTCCACTGCTCTACCCCGCGATATGACACAAAGATACTGTTAATAATGTTGTTTATGTAAAATCCGCCTGTTGAATAAACAACAATAGGCGGATTGTCGCAAATTAAATTACCTTGTATCTACTCTCTGTGCTGTTGATGTCTATCTGGTCAGTTAGCAAGCCAATGATAAGATCGTTTATCGCTACATAGCCTTTGCCCAGTTTTTCGTCAAACTGCTCGTTATAGCTGAAAAACGTATCATGTACTTCGCCTATCTTGTTAAAGCACTCGTCCAATAGTTTCTTGCAGTCAAACAACGCTGCCGTTTCTTCGCTAAGTGTAATTGTCCGTAAGGTTATATCTTTTGTTGTCATAGCTTTATAATTGTTTTGTAAGTTTAATATGTGATAAATTTATGCTGCGTCGAATAGGCTATGAATGAACTCACGCCCCTTTGTTGTCCACACGGTCTGCATCTGCGTGCCGATAGTGCCGTCGCTGTATGTAAAGGTACACGGTATAGACCTTGTATAACCCTTACCGTCATACTTTGCCGTAAGCAGCCATTGCCTGTTTTGCTTGTACTGTATGCCACGCTCTTTCAACTTGTTATTGAGCGTCTTTGCGCCCCAGCCGTACTCTTTGGCTATCTGCGTGGTGGTGAAAGTTCCGTCAGAAGAAATGTATTCATCATAGGATTTCACCTTGGGGGCTTGTTGTTTGAGTTGCGTGTCTTGCAATGATATACGCTCGTTTGCCTGTGCGTTCTCTGCCTCAAGCCGTGTCTTTTCTGCACGCTCTTGTTTGAGCTGTGTAGCCATTCTGATAACGAGGTCTGGGTTGTTCAGCATTTCGTCAAGCGTTGGCTGCGTGGCTGTCATGCCGTATTTCAGCAACTCTTTTATGCGGTCGTTGCACCAAATGGCAAATGCGGGGCTAAGCCAGCGGGCGAACTCTAAGGCAACATCTTCGTGCATCCAAGTGCCTTGCTCAAATTCGTTACTATTTCCTTTTTTGACAACTACTAATTGTGATGGGCATATTTGCCTAACAACTGATAATGAGTTAATAAACTCGCTTGATGCGTTAGTACGCAACCAATCTTTCGTTGTCTTTCCAAACGATTTAGCCATTTCGGTTGCATTTACCATTACATTTTTGCCGTTGGCAAAAGAAATCTTACTACCTTTGTAATCGTAAACAATTGGGTGTATTCATATTTGAATATTTTGTTTATATTTGGGTGGTGTGGTCAGACACCGCCCTTTCTTTTTATAAAACAGGGGCAGAGATTAAAGGTGTCTAAAGTGGTAGCTTACACCTAAAATCAATGCCCCTTAAATTTCTTCTCTACCGCCAGCCACCACACAAGCGGGTTGTTTATTGCAAAATTAGCCTTTGCCCTAATAGATGCCAAATTTCGTTTATCTAAACGTTGCGTTAAATATTCTTAAATACCTTTGGTTTCTTACTCTTCTCTGTTTCGATTGCATGGGCTACTGTCTTATTCACCCACGCTGCTGTTTTTCAAAATTCTTGTCCATGTTCTTTCTTTTTAATTATAGTTTATTACTTTTGTTGTGATTATTGTGCGTACATTGTTGTGCGCCATAGTTGTAAAATTGTTTACACGGTGGGCAGTGCGTGAGCATCGCCCACCATTTTACGTTATGCCAGCCTTAAAAGATTGGCTATCTTAAAACACCGCCATTCGCCCTTGACCGTATCAAAATACACCTGTAAACTGTCGTTGCGCTTACGGTTGTCTGTGCCTGCAATAGGCGGTATCTTATCACTTGCGAGCGTGCCGTATGCCTCTCTTATCTCACCGTTTATTTTAGTGAAGTAAAACTTGACGATACGCTTGCCCAACTCTTTCTTTAACTTGGCATTGAGCCATGCCTGTTTCAAACCCTCGCTCATGGTAAATCCATACTTGCGAACAAATACCCATGCCATTCGCATGATGCTGCTTAACTGATTTTTGAATGTGGTTGCCATAACTTTATGTTTTTAATTGTTTTACTTATGCTTCTGTATAACCTCTTTTGTTTAGCCACTGTATCGTGCCTTTGAGCGTCTTAAATTTTCTGCTGCTTACTGTAGCTGTGCATGCTGAATAGTCTTTTTCACCATTAATGAATAATGCACCGTCAAGATCTAATTTTCTGTTTTTGAAATGTATAACTTCCATGATTGCAATGTTTTTAATTGTTTTACTTTGTTTCTTGCTCTTTCAGTCGTTTTTCTTTTAAGTGAGAAAGGCTCAAAGGCTTGCACGAAAATCTGTAACTCACTTGTGAACTAATCACGATGCAAAGGTAAATAATATATTTGACTAAAACAAATAAAAGTCAAACTATTTTTTGATTTTAACACTATTTAGTAAATGATATATTTTACTTTTGTCAATTATATACTATCTTTGCAATATGAATAGAATAGAAGATGTAATTAAGGAACACGGATATACCGTTACATCCCTTGCTGAAAAAATAGGAACTTCCAAACAAAATTTATTTGCGAAGTTAAAAAGTCCGTCATACCCAACATTGGTTGAGATTGCCACCGCCCTTGACGTTCCTATGTGGCAGTTGTTCGCATCGCCAGAGGAAATTGCTGGAGCTGGAGATTTTGTTGCCTTAATCAAAGATGGGAGTGAGATTTACCATGCCGATAGTTGGCAGGAGTTGGAAAAACTTGTAAGTAATAGAAAATAATGGGAATTCTATTTCGCAAGCGTATTAAAATAGTCAAAGGTGTACACTTAAATGTAAGTAAAAGTGGTACAAGTCTATCTGTTGGACCACGAGGTGCAAAGGTTACAATAGGAAGAAAAGGTGTTTATACAAACGTAGGAATACCTGGAACAGGTCTTTATACAAGACAAAAAATAAGTGGTGTCAAAAAATCCAGACAAAAAGAATTAAAAAGACAGCAAGAAAACCAAATAATAAATGCAAATCCTTTACGATTTTTTGTTATCTTCATTTCTATTTTTCTTTCTGTTGCGCTTCCTTTATTCGCTAACGCTTCTTGGTGGTGGTTTCCATTACTGTTCCTCGGTGGTATAATTGTAGGCTCATGTATTCCTAATCCAGAAGATAGCCGTACTATTGATAATACTAATGATAATTCTTTGCAATACAACACACCTGAGAAAGAAGAGGAAACGCAAGATTTAGAGGTACAAGATGAAGATAAATCTAAAATAGAAAACATTATAAAGTCGCTTAATTTTGATCCATATTTTTTAGATGCTGCACGTCTTGTAATTTCCACGCAACAAGGTTCATCAAGTGCAATACAAAGAAGATTTAGTATTGGATATAATCGTGCAGGACGAATAATTGACCAACTTGAGCATGTGGGAGTTGTTGGTGTTGCGAAAGGCTCTGCTCCACGAGATGTCTTGCTTTTAGATGAAAATGCTCTTTTGGAAATAATATCTAATTTGGATGTTGAAAAATTTAAGAAATCAATACAAACGGAACCTTTCACGGAAGCAAATCATTTCGATGAATGCTCGCGCTTGATAAGTCTGGGCATAAACTTGGAAAAAGAGAAAATGATAGATGAAGCTATAAAGGTTTATGAAAAAGCAATCGTTCCACAACTACCTGTTAAGCATCCATACGAGAGGCTTGCTATATTGTATAGAAAACGCAAAGATTATGAAAATGAAATAAGAATTATAAAGATAGCTATTAGTGTCTTTATGAAAGAGAATGAAAGAAGAGCAGGTATAGCGTGTGATACAGATAGTTCGCTTTACGATATGGTTATGCAAGCACTTGAAACTAACGAGAGTATAAGATACGGAGATGGGAAATGGGCTTTTGTTCAATATGATGTTATGGAGTTGATAACACGTTTGGAGAAAGCAAAGAAACTACAAAACAATATAAGTCGGACAAAGTAGAACTGAAGGAGGTTACTTCGGTGGAGGAACTGGAAAAAATTGTTGGGGAACTGAAAAAATAAGAAAAATAATTGCACTTATGGAGCATAATTCTTACTTTTGCTAAGTAAACGATAAAATAAAATTCAATATGGAAGCATTTGTATATTTAATCATCATCGTGTTTGGCATTCTTCAAATAATCCTCTTCTTCAAACTTTGGGGAATGACAAACGATGTTAGGAATTTGAAAGCGTATTTTTCAAATTTCATTCCACTTCCTGATAAGAAGGCTATTGTGAAATCAACTAACGTGGAAGTGGAGATTATAAAATATGAATATGATATAATGAAATATCAATGTTATAATCCCAAATCTAAAATCTATGAATATCATAGTAAAGAAGATTTGATATTAGAATAAAAAACTTACAAAAGGGTAGCCGCTAAGGCTGCCCTTATTATTTTCACTACCTTTCCGTCCACTCGTAAACTATTCACTTTTTACATCAATATGATGACCAGTTACGTTATCAGCGAACTGGCAAGGATACTCGGGGAGGTAAAAATGGAATAGAATATGGTAAAATTAGGAAACACCATATTCTCTACACAAAATTTTCTGAAT
>NZ_ADEG01000054.1 GCF_000177075.1 Hoylesella buccalis ATCC 35310 | reverse complement strand
CCATAAAGCAATGAGATGAGCCGACAAGAAACAACACTTTGAGGTCCAATTTACACACCTTTGCACAACAAAAGCATGTTAATAAGCGGCTTAAACCAATGCTTTTGGTTCCTAAAGGACATCAATAACGGGTACATCTTGATATCAATAAACAGAATACTCTGTATATCAACAACATACAAACTTCTCCATTTTCAGCGTATTTACGCATGGATGCAAGTTTGTTTGTCTACACGCAAATTTTAAGCAGGATGGTTGTCAAAATAATTTTCAGTGTATTGATAAAAGAACAACCAATCTTAAACATTCACGTTCAGGTTGATATTGAATCTCTGTAGCCGATACGACTTGTTTGATGGATGTCATCATGTGAGCAGTACATTACCAAATTCATTGACGAGATTTTCAGAGAATTGCTTGCATACCTCAAGAATTTTGACGATTTTTGTATAAAGGTTGTACATACGATTCTCTGAACTTAATGTTTTGAATACCACCAAGTTACTAAAAATCAACGACATGTGTAACTTTTGTGCATATTTATCAACTTAAATAAATTCCGCCAACGAGTCAATGATAGAAAGTATTATAGATTCACATATAACAGAGCAACTATATAAAATATATAGTTTAGACATTGACGGTTTTGTCAATAACCAGGAGCAAGTCAAAACTTTAAATTTTGAATATGAATGGCCTGTTGTTGATTTTTTAGAGCCTGTTTTTATGCCTTTGTTCCAAAACATAGACTCCAACTTTATCTATTTAACAAAAGGATATAATATAACAAAAGATGAAATCTATTCTAAATTTTCAAGGAAAGATTTCATAGAGTTCATGAGAGGTAACAAGACTTATACTCCACGAGGGCGAAGTAAGGAAAGTATTGACACTTATTATATGATAGGCCTAACTATTTTTGACGAAACCTACGAATGGTTAATTCATAATAATGTTGACGTGGGATATTTAACCTTTTCTTTTCAAATTAAGAAATTCAACAATGAGAAGATACTAAATTTACTTACGAACAATAAGTGGTTTGTGCGTGATGATAATTATTGAGGACGGCAGCGGTGCTATCGAGTATTACTACGGTAAGATGGGCAAGGTTGCCAAGACCCGCCGCACGCTGATTGTACCTAATCAGACAGTGGCAACCTACGTAACACAGTGGAAGTATGACAGCCACAATCGCCTATTGGAAATGATTTACCCCGATGAGGAGAAAGTAACCTACGGGTACAACCTCGGTGGACAGGTAGACCACGTCCGTGGCTACAAGTCCTATGGCTACGATTATGTGAACAAGATTGGCTATCATAAGTTTGAGCAGCGCACTTACCTGAAGTACTGTAACGGAGCGGAAACCTTCTACTCCTATGACCCACAACGTTGCCGACTGCAGAACCTCGTGGTCAATGCCAAAGCAGGTCGTTCTGAAAACGGATATACACCTGCAGAAATAACATTGAGACATAAACTTATCCACAGCCTCAGATATATGGAAGGCATATCCACTTTGGCAAAAGAGGATTACCAATATACCGACGGATTGTATCTTGTTACCGAAAAAACAGTCTATAAAAGAGTTGCAAACCATAGGTATGAGCAGGTATAACAAGAAATATAAATACACCGAAAATATGTTGCGAAAAGAGTAAAATCTTCAACAACGTTTATCACATGTTTCAAATGACTAAAAAGGTTTTGGTTATTCTTTTTTCGATTATTATTTTAACAGGAGGGTGTAACTCCCCCTTGTCAAAGTTTAAATGTGTCTATGACATGTATGGTGATAGCACTGTTTATTATGTAATAACAATCAATGGAGATTATCTAAAGACTACCAAACATAAACACATTATAGTTTCCGAGTTTGACAGCTTAAATAATATATGGCATTCTCCAGTAGATAGTATTTTTGAAAAAAAGGATAGTATATTTCTAAGCAAAGAATTACAAGATTCACTGATTTTTCATATAGAAAATGCTATAAAAAGTGACAAAAGCATTACTTCTTACATGTCTACCAATCAATCTATAATAACGATAAGTTGGAATAAACGTACTTATAAACTCCAATATAGCAACATAGGGCAACGTGGTTTGATTTCATTTCTAAAAAAACACTCTTCCATCCAGATCAAATGAACAGCAAATAAAAGATTAAGTATAAATATGCCATTACGAAACAACCGTACATATCCCTACAAAATTGAGCTGCGCACCTACCTGAAGTATTGCAACGGAGCGGAAACGTTCTACAGTTACGACCCACAGCGTCGCAGACTACAGAACCTTGCAGTCAATGCTGGCGGCAAGACCATCATGGACAGTGCCCTCCAGTTGCAATCCATCAAGGACAATTACAAGACATTCGATTTGCCATACAACGGTCAGGACAATACCGACTATGTCAATGGCAAAGGCTTTAGTAGTGATGACGACACGCCAGAGGCAGCACAGGCAAGGGCGATGGTCAAGACGAGGGCTGGCGAAGCTGGCACTAACGAGCGGATGCAGTTCTAATACCATCCCGACCATTTGGGCAGCAGTAGCTACATCACCAACTTGGATGGTGAGGTCATGCAGCACATTGAATATGTACCGTATGGCGAGGTGTTCATAGATGAATTGGAGCTTACGCAAAAGCTAAACAGGAATTAGAAACTTTACAACAAACATGGGGAACAATGAGATGATAAGAAATATATTACATTCTATCTTGGTCATTTTTGTTTTGGCTAGTTGCCAAAACAAAAATGACATCAATAAGATAGTTTCGAATCATTGGCAGCAAGATAGCATAAATTGTATTGTAGACTTTTCTTCTTGTTTTAGCTTCAACTGGGATGTATGTTATTATTTTTCCAGTAAATGCTCTTTAGAGGAGATTAATAAGGATTTAGGTATACAGTTTAATGAGTTCGAAGACACAAGTGATAGAATGATTTTTGTTCAAGACAAAAGAATCATTTACACACAAGACTGGTATTATATACCAGAGAAAATACAAACTGGTATAATATTTGATCAAAGTATAAGAAAACTAAAAATCAAGAAAGGTAATGCGAAATTTAGAATAGAAAAGAAACGTGATAGGTATTTGCTAATTCCAATCTATAAGTAATGCTTCAAATTGGATTTTATCGTAGCAACAAATAGAAATCAGTGATTTTTGCTATTTTTGTAACCCCAAACAAAGAGAAAATTACCTTACGATAACCCTTCGGAACTTTATG
>NZ_ADEG01000055.1 GCF_000177075.1 Hoylesella buccalis ATCC 35310 | reverse complement strand
ACTTTGAGTTTCTATCAATGCCAAGAAAAACCCATTGATGAACCTTTTGCGATTCTCTTGTGTAAGTCCGCTATGATTGTTCAAGTTTTTCTTCAGGTCAGTGAATGTTCCCTCAATCTTGTTGTTAGTATTGGGCATTCCCCAGCATTCCTCCCGCTGACAGGTAAAGAGATAAGGCAAGTAGAAATCAAGGCTGTTCATGGCTGACCTCAACCGTCGGTGCGTATAATGCAGCCTGCCGTCCTTGTGCAGGCTGCGGTGTCCTATCGTACCCTTCCACTTTTCCTTCCATGCTTGATATTCGCTCCTGAAATCAGCCTCGTGGATTCGATGCAGCCTGTCCACAAGAGCCTTTAAATCCCGGCTGGCCAGCATTCTTGGATTCTGCGTAAGATACCTTCTGACAATCTGCTTCATGTGGAACTGGCACATCTGTACATGATACTCGGAGAAAGACTTGAAGAGGCTCTTTTTCCCGTCAATGATTAGACCGCGTATGACATATCCACGCTTCTCAATACT
>NZ_ADEG01000056.1 GCF_000177075.1 Hoylesella buccalis ATCC 35310 | reverse complement strand
GTAACTATTCAGCAATAGCCATACGCCATCTCCCATCCTACAATGATAGGATGGTGCTGATGGCATTGAGTTGTGATTGATGGTTCTTCCATGCAGTGTCTGAGATTGAATGTATGGCAAAGAAAGCATCAGCTCCACTGTCAGACCTAAATGTCCCGGAGATTTTCTGCTTTATCTTTAGTTTTCTGATTCCCCTTTCGCTAGCATTGTTGTCAGATGGTATTCTCGGATTCTCCAGGAAGTTGAATATGTAATCCCTGCATTTGAAGAGCCCTTTGCGCATCCTCTCGAAATGGTCTTTAAGATGGAGAAGGTTGACTTGCAGCAAAGTGTCTAATTTTTCAAGCCACGTTTTCTTTTCTATTACATCCGTAGGATGTTCATTCCTTTCATGGATGGCTTTCCGTAACAGGTCTGCCACATCTTTAGACCAGTTCTGTTTGGGGTCAAGTTCCGTCAGATACTCAAGCTCGCGCAAAAGATGGGCCAGACATACCTGGTGGTCAAGGAAGTTGAGCACAAAATAGGCACTATGCCTGTCTGTTACGGCTACCATGTTTTTCAAGGATTCGCCGAATTTGTCCTCAAGGACTTTTGAGGAACGGCCTGTAGCGCGAAAACAGAGTGTAATGTATGCCGTCTGTGCTATCCATGCCCAGTTTAGTTTCTTGTTGTTGTAACAGCCAGACTCGTCAAAGCCTACAATGACGGATTTCTTCAGCATCTCCTCAAGCAACGAGATGGCCGGCTTTGACTTTCTCATGGCCTCCTGTACTATGTTCCTTATAGTTCCCTGGCTCATGTGTACCGAGAATATCTCAGCCATAAGTGAGGCCAGCCGTTCGTACGGAACACACTGTACGACGTTCAAGTATGTCACGATGGCTCTAATGTTACGGCCGAAGACAATCTGATTTCCACGTTTGCGTGGCGTATAGCCTTTGTTGCAGCATCCGCAAGTGCAAACCTTCTTGTAGTGGCGGTATTCTGTCACTATAGGAGTCATCGTCGGCAAATCAACAACTTGGCTGACATAATCGAGTTCCTTTTCAATATCTGACAGGTCACGTCCGCACTCGCGACAGGAATCGCTTCCGCATTCCTCTATCACATCAGGAACTGCGACCAATTCCTTTAAATGCCCCTCATGCCCCGGCTGTCCGCCAGGCTTGAGTCCGCTTTTCCTCCGTAACGAATTTGTGCGTCGAAGTGCCTCGTCTTTCATGGGTTCTTTGGAAGGCGGTGTACTACTGTTGTTTGAGTTCTTCTTTGGTTCCTCGTATTTCTCCAGTTGTTTGCGCAAGGTACGGTTCTCTGCCCGCAATTTTTCCACAGTGCGGCGCAAATTGACATTCTCTGTATGCATCGCATCCATGACCTCCCGCATTGATGCCATCTCAGAAGTCAGCCTTTTAAACGCTTGTGATATGTCCGTAACTTGCTCATTCATAAGCACAAAGGTACGAAAAATATTTGATATATGCAAGTAAAAAAAGTACGTATCTTATTGACAATCAAAGACTTTTTATATTTCGGATAACTGTATTCTGAGCGATAGTCAAGTTAGTGCTGAGACAGAATTTATCATGAACAATATTGCTGAATAGTTACC
>NZ_ADEG01000057.1 GCF_000177075.1 Hoylesella buccalis ATCC 35310 | reverse complement strand
TTGTCGTCACCACGGTAGATAATGGATGCGTTTTTGTCACGCTTGATTTTCTTCTCCTTAATTAAGCGTTCTTTCTCTTGGCGAATCTTTTCAAGCAATACGCTTGCTGGCTCATCATGAGGGTCTTGCGGTACAAGCTTTCCCTGTATCGCCCATTGTAATATGCTGTTCTTTAATTGCTTCCCGTTCATTGTTTGTTCTTTTCTTTTTCTTGTAACTCAAAAAATTTCTTTTGGCGTTCAATTTCTGCGATAAGATCCTCTTCCTTAGGAAGATATGTCATATACTTAGCAGCAAACAACTGCTTATTGTCGTGAAGAATGCTATAACGTGCAAGGTCTTTGCTTGTTTCAGCACATAACAGCAAACCTATTGTTGGATTATCACCCTCTGTACACTTCAGTTCATCATACATACGGATATACATATCCATTTGTCCGATGTCTTGATGAGTGATTTCTGTAGTTTTTAAGTCAATCAACAGAAAACACTTCAAGATGTAGTTATAGAAAACGAGATCGATGTAGTAATCTTTCAAATCTGTGCGGATAAGTTGTTGGCGAGCAACAAAAGCATAGCCTTTACCAAGTTCCATGATAAACTTTTGAAGGTGGTTTATGATAGCTGTTTCCAGATTTGTTTCGGTAAAGTCGTTATTTTTAGCCAGTCCTAAAAATTCTGCCACAATGGGGTTTTTCAAAAACTCCAATCTGTCTTTATCGAAATCGGCGGTCTTTGCTTTCATTTCTGCAACCACTACATCCCTTTTAGGAGATTGAAGTAAGCGGAAATAGTATTGTGAGTTGATATTACGATCGAGGGTGCGTGTTGACCAATGTTCCTTGGAGGCTTCCATTAGATACCATTTCCTCGCATCGTCGTTTTGCACACGAAGCAAAGAACGATAATGTGTCCAATTAAGATTTGGTACGCGCGCGTACCAAATCTCAAAATCATTGAAAGTCAGATAGAACTGCCTGTAATTACGTAAATCTCTCGGAGTAAAACTTTTATTGCCTCCGTATTCAGTGATCAGACTTTTAGACAGATTGTTGATAATGTTCTTACCATATTCAGCACGCGCTTCCCCATGCTGCTCTTCCAAAATGATGCGTCTACCAATTCTCCAATTTGTCATGCAGATAACAGCACTAATCGCATCAGACCCCTGTTTGTGACCTTCTTCTATTATTTGCTTTACGTCAATAAACAGTTTGTCTATATCGGGCATATTTGATATTTCGTTTGCCATAGTTTTTTTCTAAATTAGTGAGACAGCGTCTCACCTTTCTATAATTTTGCGGAACACCGTCTCACATTTTATAATTCCTCCACATTCACATCAATCCCCAAGATACGTTGTATCTCAGCCAAGGTCTTGTCTATCTCATGATCGAGAACCTTGCGCTTCTTGAAATAATTGGCAAGCAATTCGGCTGGAGGTAGGATTTCTTCATCCTCTTTCGGGAACTTACACAAGTCGAAGTTGCAATCAGTATCTATCAACTCCTGTACTGGATAGCAGCGTGCTTTCTCGTCACCGTCGGCAATAATCATCTCCTTGCGGTCGTTCCACCACTCACGGATAGGGTCGCAATGCACAGACTTCATGGATTTTGTCTTGGAGAAATGCTTGTAACCTTCTGGCATGTCGAGACGATAGAACCAAGTGTCTTTTGTGGAGAAACCTTCGGGTGCGCCGTCTGCGCAGGTGTTGTCGAAGAACAGTATGTTTGTGGCAATGGAAGTATAAGGAGCGAAGATGCTGCCTGGCAAACGGATGATGGTGTGCAGGTTGAAATCACGAAGCAACTTCGTCTTAATGGCAATCTTTGTGTTGTCAGCGCCAAAGAGGAAACCGTCTGGCACAATGACCGCCGCACGCCCATTCTTCTTCAGTCGGTACATGATGAGCACCATAAACAAGTCGGCAGTCTCGCTACTACGCATGTCTGAAGGGAAATGTGACTTGACGTCAGACTTCTCGTTGCCACCGTATGGAGGGTTCATCAACACCACATCAAACTTGTCTTCGTCTGTGTAGTTGAGTACATCTTTGGTAAGCGAGTTGTCATGAAACACCAATGGCGTGTCGATACCATGCAGCAACAGGTTTGTCACGCACAGCATATATGGGAATTGTTTTTTCTCGATACCAAATACAGATTGATTGTACTCCTTACGGTCTTCTGCTGTCTTTACCTTTTTATCCAGTTCGCCCAGCCAACTCGTAATAAATCCACCTGTACCACAAGCGAAGTCTGCCATTTTCTCGCCAATCTGTGGATTGACGATTTCTGCCATAAACTCGGTTAAGGCTCTGGGTGTGTAGAACTCACCAGACGAACCAGCCGACTGCATTTCTTTCAAGATGGTTTCGTATATCTCACCGAAGGCGTGGCTCTCTTCATAGTCGCCAAGGTTTAATCCGTCAATCACATTGAGCACTTGGCGGAGCTGAACGCCATCTTTCATATACTGGTTGGCATCCTCAAAAGTTGTCTTAACAATCGCTTCACGAATTGGGGTGTTTGGCGTTATCTCTATATTTTTGAGTTTGACAAACAAGGTGTTGTTGACAAACGATAGCAAATCATCACCCGTCAAGGCATTGCCGCTGCCATCATCATGCGCCCAGTTGCGCCAACGGCATTCCTCAGGAATGATTGACTTGTAATCGTCATCGTCCAATTCCCAGTCGTTCTCTTTCTCGTCATAGACTTTCAAAAACAGCATCCATGCCATTTGCTCTATACGCTGCGCATCACCGTTGATACCAGCGTCATTGCGCATGATATTGCGTACCCGTTTTACGAAATTTGATAAACTCATCTGTTGTTTCTCTTTGTGCGTCTTTTCTTGTCACGACATCACTCAAGTAGGTTGGCTCTGTTCGTTTGACTTGTCGAAAAGATTTATTTATGCTATATTATATATGTATTGTTCCAATTCCTTCACGGCATCAAGATAACCTTGCTTGCCACCGAAGAATTTCACGATGTTTGCCTTGGAGCCCAATTTGCGGAAAGGATCATTCTCAAGCACGGTAAGACTTTCTAATTCCGAAATACCCTCTTTGATATACTTATCTAATAAGGCTTCAAGCACGCTGCGTGCCTGCTCGCCATACTTATTGAAGATGTCTCGCTTCTTTACCTGCTCTGCACGCTCATGCCGTGTAAGTGTTTTCTTTCCATAGGCTATATGGCAGATGAAATCGAAATCATCCACATCATCCATATTTTCTGTATGCTTCAACGCCGCAAGGTCAATACCACTTTCTTTGAGCATTTCAGCAATGTCAGACTTTTTCTTGGTTTCTTGCCACTTGGATGTGAACGTGTCAATCGTTGCGTATGTGTCAATGATACTTTTCTTGGTATAGTCTGTAATGCTCTCCGTACGAAGCAGCTTGCCGTCTGTATCATAGACAGAAACAACCTTGTTGATAATCATCACTTGGCAACCGTCCTTGGCAACTATCGGTTTCGGTTGTGGTGCTGGGTCTGGTTCTTTCACTCCAGTAGGTTCATTCTCTTCTGGAGGTAGATACGGCGTAGGTTCTTTTTCTTTGGGCGGATAGTTTGGGTCTATCTCTATCGGTCCGTCCCACTCGGGGTCTGCGAACAATCGTGTCACATTGCGGAAATCCATGACGGTGAAATATGTCTTTCCCTCCTTTTCACGAAGACGGGTACCACGACCTATTATCTGTTTGAACTCTGTCATGGAGCCTATTTGCTGGTCAAGGACGATTAGTTTTGTCATTTTGCAATCAACGCCAGTCGACAGCAACTTACTTGTTGTAGCTATGACAGGATATTTCTCCGCAACGGAGATGAAGTAGTCCAACTTGCTTTTTCCGTATTCGTCACTACCAGTTATACGAACCACATAATCGGGATTCTTCTTGCACATATCAGCGTTGGCATTCGTCAAAGCCATGCGCATGCGTTCAGCATGAGTCTCATCCGCACAGAACACGATGGTCTTTGCCATGCGGTCTGTACTTTTCAAATAGTTGGTTATTTCTTGCGCCACTTCCCTAATGCGGTCTTCTATTACAATATTATAGTCGTAGTCGCTGTTGTTATAGATACGGTCTTCTATCTCGTTGCCGTGTATGTCCTTTTGTCCTTTTGTTGGTCTCCACTCATCACCAATGTTCGTTGTGATGTTGATTACCTTGAATGGAGCAAGGAAGCCGTCCTCTATGCCATTTTTAAGACTGTAAGTATAGATAGGCTCGCCAAAATAGCCAATGCTTGATTGATACTTTGTTTCTTTCGGGGTGGCAGTCATGCCAATATGAGTAGCCGAAGAGAAGTAATCCAAGATGTTTCGCCAGTTACTGTCGTCTTTTGCACTGCCTCTATGACACTCGTCAACGATAACAAGGTCAAAGTAATCGGGGTTTGGAAACAACTCTTGGTAATTCTTGGCATCGTTCTGCCCAATCAACTGTTGATAGAGTGCAAAAAACACTTGATACGAACTTAATTCCTCCAAGTGGTTCTTGTCTTTTGAGTAATCTATCTTATGTGTTACCTTTTTCAGTGGATTAAAGTCCTGTTGTATGGATTGGTCAACCAGAATATTGCGGTCGGCGAGGTATAACACTTTCTTCTTCAATTTGCTATGTAGCAAACGCCATACAATCTGAAAGGCAGTATACGTCTTGCCTGTTCCAGTTGCCATAACGAGGAGCACCCGACTCTGTCCTTTTGCGATGGCGTTGACAGTGCGGTTGATGGCATTGCGCTGATAATATCGTGGAGGAAAGATATTTTGACCAGTGCAGAAAGGCTGTGCAATGACAGCCAACTCTTGCTCATTAAGTCCGTTGCCATCGTTAGCCTCGCTTTTGTATCTTTCGATAAGTTCCTCTTTCGTAGGAAACTCTTCCATGGAAAAAATGCGTTCCTTGCCTGTCAAATAATCATGTTCCGCAAAACCTTCGCCATTTGAGCTGTAGGCAAACTTCACATCAAGCATTTGGGCATAGATCTTGGCTTGTTGCAATCCATGCGAAACAGAGTGGTTGGCGTCCTTCGCTTCTACAATGGCAATGGGCGTTGCCTTGTTCGCATAAAGCACATAGTCGGCAAACTTCGGTCTCTCTCGATGCACAAGATTGCCATGAAGGCTGATTTTTCCGTCAGTAAACCTAACCTTCTGTTCCATAAATATACTATCCTTTGGCCACCCCTTGCTTGTAATAGCTTCACTGATGTAACGGTTCTTGACATCCTCTTCTGTTAATTCTTTGCTTATGCCCATATTCAAATAATATTTTATTATCAGAAGTTATACTACATACTTTATATAGATTGGGAACTATGCGTTCATTTTACTCTTTGTTCTCGTTATTTATCAAATCCTTGAGGCCAACTTCGAAACCGTTAAGATTTTCAAGATGTTTCTCTAACTCGGGTTAATATTTATTTCGAGCAGAGCAATTGATAGCGCAAACACTCTTACCTAATTGTTTTGTCAGCCAGATACCTTTGCTATCCAAGATGTCTTTCATCTTGTTTAGTTTCAACATTCACCGAATTTACAGCAAATATACATTAAATATTGCGATAATCCGTTTAAATCGTACCATTTTGTGGAATCCTCTATTAAAAATCTTGTGGTATCGTATAATCATGGCTCTTTCATTTAAGAAAGGTTGTTTATTGTGCAAAATAATCTTTGTTCTTTTGTTGTAGCGATATTTTTAATAAAAAAACTTCTTGCAACAAGAGGTTATCGACTTTTTTTATTAACTTTGTATAATCGAGGTTTCTAAAAGTGTCGATAACCTCTTTTATATTATAATGAGAAAGGATAAAAACAAAATGAATGATTTTAGAAAATATGCCACCCAACACTTGGGAATGAATGGCATGGTGCTTGATGACGTCATCAAGAGTCAAGCGCGATATCTTAACCCGTATATTCTGGAGGAACGTCAGCTGAATGTAACGCAGTTGGACGTGTTCTCGCGCCTGATGATGGATCGCATCATCTTCTTAGGCACGGAGATTGACGACTATACGGCCAACACCTTGCAAGCGCAGCTGCTGTATCTCGACAGCGCAGACAGTGGAAAGGACATTTCCATCTACATCAATAGTCCTGGCGGAAGCGTCACAGCGGGCTTGGGTATCTACGATACCATGCAGTTTATCTCGTCTGACGTGGCAACCATCTGTACGGGTATGGCGGCTTCGATGGCGGCCGTACTCTTGGTAGCAGGACAAGAAGGCAAGCGCAGCGCGCTGACACACAGTAGGGTGATGATTCATCAGCCGCTCGGAGGCGTGCAGGGACAGGCTTCTGACATCGAGATTGAGGCGAAGGAAATCATTAAGTTCAAGAAGGAACTGTTCACCATCATCGCCAATCACTCGCACACACCGTACGAGAAAGTATATCGGGATTCTGACCGAAACTACTGGATGGACGCTGAGCAGGCGAAGAAATATGGCATGATTGACACGGTGCTGGTTAGGAAACAACAAAAAGTAGAAAATGCCGACGATTAAGAAAAAGTGTAGTTTTTGCGGAAGAAGCGAGCAAGAAGTACGACTGCTCATCACGGGAGCTGACGGATTTATCTGCGAGGATTGTGTTCAGCAGGCTTATCAGATTGCCGTGGCTTCCGGGGCTTTGGATGAAGAAGTGGAACAGCACGCCAGTGATCAGCCCTTCAAGCTCAAGAAGGTTCCCAAACCACAGGAAATCAAGGCTTATCTCGATGAATACATCATCGGCCAGGATGATGCCAAACGTTATCTGTCGGTGGCTGTGTACAACCATTACAAGCGGTTGCAGCAGCCCAAGAATGATGACGGCGTGGAGATAGAGAAGAGCAACATCATCATGGTGGGCTCAACGGGAACGGGTAAGACGCTGCTTGCCAAGACCATCGCTCGACTGCTCGATGTGCCTTTCACCATCGTCGATGCAACGGTGTTTACCGAGGCTGGATATGTGGGTGAGGATGTAGAGAGCATCTTGTCGCGCCTGTTGCAGGTGGCCGATTACGACGTGCCGGCAGCCGAGCGGGGCATCGTTTTCATTGACGAGATTGACAAGATAGCCCGCAAGAGCGACAATCCGTCCATCACACGCGATGTGAGTGGCGAAGGTGTGCAGCAGGGACTTTTGAAGTTGTTGGAAGGAACCATGGTGAATGTGCCGCCAAAAGGCGGTCGCAAGCATCCCGACCAAGATTACACCCACGTGGACACCAAGAACATTCTGTTTATCTGTGGCGGTGCCTTCGATGGCATTGAGCGCAAGATAGCGCAGCGGCTCAACACGCATGTAGTGGGTTATAACTCGGTACAGAACGTGCGGAACATCAACAAGGGCGACCTGATGCAATATATCTTGCCGCAAGATTTGAAGTCGTTCGGACTGATTCCCGAGATCATTGGGCGTCTTCCCGTACTCACTTATCTGAATCCTTTGGACAGAGAGGCGCTGCGCAAGATTTTGGTGGAACCCAAAAACTCGATTGTCAAACAATATATCAAGCTTTTTGAGATGGACGGAATCAAGTTGACATTCAACGAAGATGCGCTCGATTACATTGTTGACAAAGCAGTTGAATATAAATTAGGTGCGCGCGGTTTGCGCTCTATCGTGGAGTCGGTGATGATGGACGCCATGTTCGAAATCCCCTCCAAGCATGTCAAGAGCTTCAAAGTGACGCTCAAATACACCCAGGAGCAACTTGACAAGGCTCATTTACAGAAATTGGAGTCGGCTTAAACAGCCGCACAGTGAAACACAATAGCGATAATCTAAGTCGGACTGTTCGGCGAGGAAGGACCTGATCCCCGCCGAACGCGCCGGCACTAATGAAACACTATGGCAGAGAAGGTTAATCTTACAGAGAAATTAAAACTTTATTTCGGCTTTGATGCTTTCAAAGGCGAGCAGGAAGCCATCATCAAACATCTTCTGGCTGGCAACAGCGCATTTGTGCTCATGCCCACCGGGGGAGGCAAGAGCTTGTGCTATCAGTTGCCGTCACTTATCATGAAGGGAACGGCCATCGTGGTATCTCCGCTCATCGCCTTGATGAAAAATCAGGTGGATGTCATCAACGGCATCAGTGAGGAAGAGGGCGTAGCCCATTTTCTTAACTCGTCTTTAAACAAGGCTGCCATCCAACAGGTCATGGACGATGTTCGCTCGGGGCGTACCAAGTTGTTGTACGTGGCACCCGAATCGCTGAACAAGGAAGAGAACATTGAGTTCTTAAAGACCGTCAAAATTTCTTTTTATGCCATCGACGAGGCGCATTGCATTTCAGAGTGGGGGCACGATTTCAGACCGGAGTATCGAAACATCCGACCCACCATCAACAAGATAGGCGATGCACCTGTGATTGCTTTGACGGCAACCGCCACCGATAAGGTGCGCACAGACATCAAGCGCAGCTTGGGCATTGCGGATGCACGCGAGTTTAAAAGCTCGTTCAACCGCCCCAATCTGTACTACGAGGTACGCCAAAAAGCGTCGGATATCGACCGCCAAATCATCATGTTCATCCGTCAGCATGAGGGCAAGAGCGGCATCATTTATTGCCTGTCGCGCAAAAAAGTGGAAGAATTGTCTGAAGTGTTGAAAGCCAACAACATCAAGGCGGCTCCTTATCATGCTGGTTTGGACAGCGCCACCCGTTCACAAACGCAAGACGACTTTTTGATGGAGCGCATCGATGTTATCGTGGCCACCATTGCTTTCGGCATGGGTATCGACAAGCCCGACGTGCGCTTCGTCATCCACTACGACATCCCGAAGAGTCTGGAGGGATATTATCAGGAGACGGGTCGTGCCGGTCGCGATGGCGGTGAGGGCATCTGTGTGGCTTTCTACGCGCGGAAAGACCTCAAAAAGTTAGAGAAGTTCATGGAAGGAAAGCCCGTGGCAGAGCAAGACATCGGCCGCCAACTGCTGCAAGAGACGGCGGCTTATGCCGAATCTTCCGTGTGCCGACGCAAAATGTTGCTGCACTATTTCGGCGAAAGCTATACGCAACCCAACTGTCATAGCTGCGACAACTGTCTGCATCCCAAAGAGCGGCGCGAGGGCAAGGACGCCCTGCTCATCATTCTCAAGGCCATCGTAGCACTCAAGGAAGAGTTCCGTCAGGATTATGTCGTTGATTTTGTTATGGGCCAATCCACGGAAGACATCACCTCGCACAAGCACGATGAGTTGGAAGAGTTCGGCTCCGGCGAGGACGAAGATCCCAAGATGTGGAATCCCGTCATCCGACAAGCGCTCATCGCGGGATATATCGAAAAGGAAGTAGAGAACTATGGAGTGCTCAAAGTGACGGCTGCTGGTAAGAAATTCATTAAAAAGCCCGTGTCGTTCATGGTCGCACTGGATACCGAGTTCAACGATTACGATGAGGCTGAGTCGCCAGAAGGCGGAACCGGTGTACTCGATCCGGCACTCTTCAGCATGCTGAAAAATCTGCGAAAGCAAATGTCGGCCAAGCTAAACCTGCCAAAATACGTCATCTTCCAGGATGCCTCGTTGGAGCAAATGGCTACCGATTATCCCATTACCTTGGAGGAATTGCAGCAAATTCAGGGCGTGGGAGCCGGCAAAGCCAAGCGATATGGACCAAAATTCGTCGAGCTGATCAAAGCGCATTGCGAAGAGAATCACATCGAACGGCCCGAAGAGATGCGTGTACGAACGGTGGCTAAGAAGAGCATGCTCAAGATTAAAATCATTCAGAGCATCGACCTGCAGGTGGCACTCGATGACATCGCCAATGCTTTAGGGCTAGATTTCGACGAAATGCTCGACGAGTTGGAAGCCATTGTCTACAGCGGAACCAAAATCAACATCGACTACTTCCTGGAAGACGTGATGGACGAAGACCATGTGGACGAAATCTACGACTACTTCTTGGACAGCGAGTCGGATGGTTTGAAGCTGGCCATGGAAGAGTTGGGCGACCAATATACCAAGGAGGAGTTGCGCTTGGTGCGCCTCAAATTCATTTCTGATTTAGCCAACTAAGACACATCCCATCTCCCTGAGCCCTCTTTGAATCGTTTGTGAGTGACCAAGGTGTCTCCCTTCGTTCAAAAAGAAAATGCGCAACGTAGCATGGGAGAAATGAGAAAAATAATGATGGAGGGGTGGTATTCCCACTATTCCTGAAACGAAAGGGATGGTGAGTATGCCGCCCCTTCATGGCAGATAACGGCACATCGCCGATGCTTGTCTTTCCGTGAACATCCGCAACGTTTGGTTGCGCTATTTCGAGTCGGTTTTTTTATCGAATGATGATGGATTTGAAAAGCATGGAGTTTGGTGGCTAAACTCCATGCTTTTGGCAGCCAAAGTCAATGGGTTTAAGCGCCAAACTCCATGCTTTTTTCCACGAACCCTGTAACATGATGAACAAGCTATGTGAATAACGTTTTTGTCATGCCCGAACATAAAGCGTGACGAACACCCCCCTCATGCTCGTATTCAGTAAGCATTTAGTGAAGCTGTGGAGATAGAATGGTGTGATGGAACAAGCAAAAAGGCACGTCAAATCAGTGCCTTTTTGCCTTTTTAAAAGGTGTCGAGAAGGCGGTTGCTGCCGTCTTTCAAATCGTTAATTTCTAAATCCAATCGATACAAATGGAAGGGCAAGTCTTAATGAGCTGTGCCAATATTCCCAGTTGTGAACACCATTGCGAATGCGAAGTTCGCTTTTGAGGCCTGCTTTGCTGCAGAGCTGGTGAAGATTAAAAGAGTCTCCCACATCGGGATCATCATCTCCACAATCGAAGAACCAGCGTACTGTGCGCAGCTGTTGCTTTGTTGCTTCATTTGCATTCAACATGAAATCAATTGCAGAGTGGTCACGAACCGATTTGCATACATAGTATAACTTGTCCTTCCCATGCGGGGCAACTTCTGGTTCTTTGGTGTCCAACCAGGCACTCATGGCAAAAGACGATGAGAAAAGCTCGGGATGATGCTGGCAGTACACGGTGCTGGCACCTCCGCCCATCGAAAGTCCCATAATGGCTCGGTGTCCTTTGTCGGTATAGGTATGATACTTTTTCTCTACGGTAGGCATCAGTTCGGTAAAAAAGAACGTTTCATAGTTCCAGCCAGGCATGTTGTAGTAGCCATTCCACTGATTTCTTGCATCCGGGTGTCCTGCGTTAGGCATGATAATAACCATGGGTACAGCCTCTTGGGCTTTAATCAATTCATCTGCAACCTCTCTCATGTTTGCTTTCATAGCCCAGTCTTTATAGGTGCCATACAGACCATGCAGCAAGTAAACGATGGGATACTTTTGTGATGCTGGCTCATAACCTGTGGGCAGATAGACGTTGTATTTTATCGTACTATTCAGCAGCTTACTGTGTATGCTGTCGGTAATTACTTTACCAGCCCATAACGGAACACTCATCCAAAAGATAAAAAATAATAAAAATAACTTTTTCATTGTTATGTTGTTTAAAATAGTAATTTCTGGCAGAATCATTTGGTTGCGGGCAAATGCAAAGGTTGTCAGTAGCTATTGATGCTATGCAAAGGTATATAATTTTTTATTTTCCAGATAGGAAGGATTGATAAAAATAGCGAGTTTATGGTTTTTTCTCGCTGCGTTTACTTACAGTGATTCTGTTGCGGTGTGGAGCAGGGGATGGCTATGGATATTCATTATAGCCAGAATCTTTGCAAATCCCAAAATTGGACAAGAGGAAATTAAGTGTAAGTGCAAGCAAATACAATTAAAAAAACAAATAAAAGCCTGGTATCCTAACAAGTTGCTGTGTGTTTTTGATGTGGCAGCGCTCGCCGCGTTAATTTCAATTAAATGACATAGAAAAACGGGAAAAGTGCGGCAGATGTGGATTTTTATTGCTAAATTTGCACGCAATAAATTTTTAAATAAGGTACCTAAATATGTCATCATTTGTTGCAGATAAAATTATGATGGACGGTCTTACCTTCGATGACGTCCTGTTAGTTCCCGCTTATTCTGAAGTTTTGCCCAAGGAGGTTCAGTTGAAAACCAAATTCTCTCGTCACATCGAGATGAACGCTCCTTTCGTGTCGGCCGCCATGGATACCGTCACCGAATCGGCCATGGCCATCGCTATCGCACGCGAGGGAGGCATCGGCGTGATACACAAAAACATGTCGATTGAGGAACAGGCGCACCAGGTGGCTATCGTGAAGCGTGCCGAGAACGGCATGATTTACGACCCGGTGACCATCCGTCGTGGCAAGACCGTGCGGGATGCCCTGGAAATGATGCGCAGCTATCACATCGGAGGTATTCCTGTTGTTGATGAGGACGGGCATCTGGTTGGCATCGTGACCAACCGCGACCTGCGTTTTGAGCGTCGGTTGGACAAGGCCATCGACGAGGTGATGACACATGAGAATCTGGTGACTACGCATGCCAGAACCGACTTGGCTGCGGCTGCACAAATCTTGCAGGAACATAAAATAGAGAAGTTGCCGGTGGTGGACGCCAACAACAAATTGGTGGGATTGATTACTTACAAGGACATCACCAAGGCCAAGGACAAACCCATGGCTTGCAAGGACGAGAAAGGGCGTCTGCGTGTGGCTGCCGGTGTGGGCGTAACGGCCGATACCATGGAACGTTTGGAAGCATTGGTGGCAGCAGGTGCCGATGCCGTGGTTATTGATACGGCCCATGGTCATTCCAAGGGCGTGATAGAAAAGTTGCGTGAGGCCAAGGCTGCCTTCCCCAATATCGATATCGTTGTGGGTAACGTGGCGACAGCTGCCGCAGCCAAGTTGCTGGTGGACAATGGTGCCGATGCCGTGAAGGTGGGTATTGGGCCTGGCTCGATTTGTACTACTCGTGTGGTGGCCGGTGTGGGCGTTCCACAGTTGTCTGCCGTTTATGACGTGTTCTCCGTACTGAAAGACACGGACGTTCCGTTGATTGCTGATGGCGGTCTGCGCTATTCGGGCGACGTGGTGAAGGCCTTGGCGGCTGGTGGCAGTTCGGTGATGGTGGGTTCGTTGGTGGCAGGTACCGAGGAAAGTCCTGGCGAGACCATCATTTTCAACGGTCGTAAGTTTAAGAGCTACCGCGGCATGGGCAGTCTGGAGGCGATGGAACAGAAGAACGGATCGAAAGACCGCTATTTCCAAGCAGACACCACGGATGCCAAGAAGCTGGTACCGGAAGGTATCGCCGGTCGTGTGCCTTACAAGGGAACCGTTCAGGAGGTGATTTATCAGTTGATGGGTGGCTTGCGTTCCGGCATGGGTTATTGCGGTGCGGCAACCATTGAAGAATTGCATCATGCGAAGTTTGTGCGCATCACCAACGCAGGTGTTTTGGAAAGTCATCCGCACGACATCTCCATCACCAGTGAGGCTCCCAACTACAGCCGGCCGGAATAAACGGTTTTGCGGGAGTTCCCGGTGAAGACAGAATAGCATCGAGACATGAAAAAAATGAAAAAGCTTTTGACCATCATGCTCTGCTGTAGCAGCATGGCTCTGGCACAGCAGACCGATCCTGTCGTGATGACCATCAACGGTCAGCCCATCACGCGTTCGGAATTTGAATATTCTTACAACAAGAACAATGCGGAAGGCGTAATCGACAAGAAGACCGTTGACGAATATGTTGACTTGTTCATCAACTATAAGTTGAAGGTGATGGCCGCCCAGGCTGCCAAAATGGATACGGCTCGCTCGTTCAAGACAGAGTTTGCTACCTATCGCGACCAGCAAATCAGGCCAGCCATGATTACGGATGCCGATGTAGAGCAGCGCGCTCGTGAGATTTACAGAGAAAGCCAGCAGCGTGTTGACGGTGTGGGCGGACTGGTAAAACCGGCACACATTTTGTTTGGTATTCGCCAGACCGATGGTGAGGACAAGAAGAACCAGGCGAAGCAGCGTGCCGATTCGGTTTACAATGCCCTGCTGAAGGGAGCCGACTTTGCTGCATTGGCGCGACAACTATCAGATGACAGAGGCTCAGCCGAGCAGGGTGGCGAACTGCCATGGATAGAGAAAGGGCAGACGCTGAAAGAGTTTGAAGACATGGCTTTCTCCCTACGCAAGGGCGAACTCAGTAAACCTTTCCTTTCTCCCGCCGGTTATCACATCGTGTTGTTGAAGGACAAAGGCAAATTCTTCCCATACGATTCGTTGCGAACCAGCATTTTGCGGTTCATCGAGCAGCGGGGCATTCGCGAGCAAATCATCTCGCAAAAGATAGAAACCTTAGCCAAGGCTGCCGGACCTAACGTGACTGCGGACGAGGTGCTGGCCAAGAAGTGCGCTGAAATGGTGGCGAAAGATTCAAACTTGAAATATCTCATTCAGGAGTATCACGACGGACTGTTGCTCTTTGAAATCAGCAGTAAAGAGTTTTGGTCCAAGGCGCAGAGCGATGAAAGGGGCCAGGCTGACTATTTTAAGAAAAACAAGAAAAAGTATAAGTGGGAGCAACCCAGATTCAAGGGCATCGCCTACTATACAAAAGATAAAAAAGACGTGAAGGCTGTGCGGAAGGTAGTGAAACAACTGCCGTTTGACCAATGGACGGAAAAACTGCACAGTACATTCAATAATGACAGCATCTTGCGCATCAAAGTAGAAAAGGGTATCTTCAAGGCGGGTGATAATTCGCTGGTAGACAGGAATGTCTTTGGGAAGAAGGTGCTGCTGAAGCTCGAGAAAGATTATCCATACGCCGCCACCTACGGCAAAAAACTCAAGGCCCCCAAAGACTATCGGGACGTGAAAGCACAAGTGGTTGCTGACTATCAAGATGAACTGGAGAAGCAATGGGTGGAGAGGCTTCGCAAACAATATGCCGTGACCGTGAACCGCAGCGTGCTCGCTACGGTGAACAAGCATTGAGGTTTGGCGATGGTGTAAACAGACAATACAAGAAACATGAATAAAACTTTTAACGTAGGCTGTGCCCTTTTGGCACTCACGGTTGTGTTGGGAATCAGTGCCCGACCGCATGGCTCTGCTGCCGTTCAGCCCATGGCCGACTCTACAAATGTGGAGCAGCGTGCCCCCGAGTCGAGTGTCATAGACGAGGTGATATGGGTGGTTGGCGATGAACCCATCATGAAATCGGATGTGGAAATGTCACGTTTGCAAGCTGAGGCTGAGGGCATCAAGTTCAAGAGGAACCCCGATTTTGCCATTCCAGAACAAATTGCCGTTCAGAAGTTGTTCTTGCATCAGGCTGAATTGGACTCTGTGAAGGTGCAGGAATCGCAGGTCACCGCAAACATTGAGCGACAAATCAATCGATGGATTGAAATGGCAGGTGGTTCGGTTGAGCGATTGGAGCAGTATCGTGGACAATCTATTGCCCAAATGCGGTCACAGTTGCGCGATGATTTTCGCAACAACTTGCTCGTGCAAAGCATGCAGGAAAAACTGGTGGAGGATGTGAAGGTGACTCCCTCTGACGTGCGTGCCTATTTCAAAAACCTGCCGGAAGACAGTATTCCCTTTGTGCCAACAGAGGTGGAAGTAGAGATTATCACCCGTACACCGCGAATCTTACCCGAGGAAATCAATCGGGTGAAGGACGAATTGCGTAACTATACCGAGCGTGTAACCAAGGGTGAAACCACCTTTGCCACCTTGGCGCGTCTTTATTCAGAAGACCCAGGTTCTGCTCGCCAGGGAGGTGAAATGGATTACACAGGACGTGGCATGCTCGACCCGGCATTCGCCAACGTTGCCTTCAACCTAACTGATCCGAAAAAGATTTCGAAGATTGTAGAGACGGAGTTTGGTTTTCACATCATTCAGTTGGTTGACAAGCGTGGTGATAAAATCAAGGTTCGCCACATCTTGATCAAACCGAAGGTTACTGATGAAGAGGTGAACAAAACACTCATGCGACTTGATTCCGTTGCTACGCAGCTCCGCAAAGACAGCTTTTATATAAAAGATGAGAAAATGTCATTTGGTGACGTGGCAACGTTCATTTCGGATGACAAAGATACCCGTAACAACAGAGGGTTGATGGCTTTTGTGGATCCAATGACCGGAAGTTTGTCTTCAAGATTCCAGATGAAAGACTTGCCCACGGAAGTGGCCCGAGTGGTAGAAGGTATGAAGGTGGGCGATGTGTCCAAACCTTTTAGAATGATTAACAAGCGTGGTAAGACCGTTTGCGCCTTTGTCCGGCTGCGCAATCGTATCGATGGACATCGTGCCACGATAACAGAAGACTATCAGGTGATGCAGAACATCGTGTTGGCTAAGGAGCGACAAGACTTCATCCACAATTGGGTGGTCAATAAAATTAAGAAAACGTATGTGCGGATGAAAGACCGCTACAAGACGGGTGAATACGAATACGAAGGTTGGGTTAGATGATCAATCGAACAGGTAAATTACTTTCAAAGGGCGGGCATAGAATCAGGTTCATCGTGAGTCTATGCCTGTTTGGACTTTGTATGGCACAGGTTCTTCCTGCTCAGCGCAACAAGAAAAAAACGCAAAAGAAAGATCGCGTAGAACTCTTGCATGCGGATGAGTTGCGCTATGACCTGTATGGACCTAACCCCGAAGCGCAGATACTCAAGGGACATGTGTCGTTTAGACATCAAGGTGCCAGGCTAACCTGTGACAGTGCTTACTTCTATGAGGCCGACAACTCCATGCAGGCTTTCGGACATGTACGTTTCCGCCAAGGCGACACTCTCTCACTGACAGCTGACCGAGCAGATTATGATGGGCAAGAACAAGTGATGCGGGCCAGGAAGAATGTGGTGCTGAAACACCGCAGACAAATCTTGCGCACCGACAGTCTGGACTATGACCGATTGTACAAGAATGCTTATTTCTTTGAAGGTGGAACGCTGATTGATGGAAAAGACCGACTGGTTTCCGACTGGGGTGAATACAACACCGAGACCAGACAGGCTGTGTTTTACTATAACGTGAAACTCAAGAGCCCCGAACGAGTCGTCACCACAGATACGCTGCATTATGACACCAAGAAATCAATTGCCCATGTGCTGGGTCCATCCAAGATAACCACCAAGTCGAGTGTGGTTGAGACCAAAGATGCATTTTTCCACACCAAGAGCGATCAGGCGCAGTTGTATGGCAGGTCCACCATCGTGGATGGAGAGAAAACCATTACGGGCGACAGTCTGTTCTATGACAGTCGTACAGGCGACAGCCATGGCAACGGCAACGTGGTGTTCGTGGATAAGAAAAATAGGAATTCGTTGATGGCCAACTATCTTCAGTACAATGAAAAGACGGGACAAGGCGTGGCTACCGACAGCGCATTGGTCATCGACTATTCACAAAAGGACACGTTGTACATGCATGGTGATACGTTGAAGTTGTTTACCTTTCATATCGACACCGACTCCATGTATCGTAAGGTGCATGCATATCATAAGGTAAGGGTGTACCGAAAAGACCTTCAGGCGGTATGCGACTCGTTGGTGTTCAGTACGGAGGACTCGTGCATGACCATGTATCAAGATCCCATCATCTGGAACAATAATCGTCAGCTTCTGGGGGAACAGATTCATTTGTATATGAACGACAGTACCATTCGTGAGGCGCACGTCATTGGACAGGCATTGTCGATAGAACAGGCTGACCAGAAAGATCATTATAATCAATTGTCATCGAAAGAAATGCACGCTTACTTCACCGATGGTAACATCCGAAGGACGATTGCTGTGAGCAATGTGCTGTCGGTGTTCTACCCCGTTGATGATAAGGACAGCTCTTTGGTAATGATGAATTATCTGGAAACAGATACGATGAAAATGTATTTTGCCGACCACCGACAGTTGGAAAAGATATGGACACCCAAGGCGGTGGGCACCTCTTATCCGATGTCGCAGATACCAGCCAATAAGGAACGCTTGCCCGACTTTGCCTGGTTTGCGGATATCAGACCGAAGGATAAGGATGATGTCTTCCGTTGGCGAGGGAAAGAAGGAGGCAATAAGCTGAAGTATGTGCCACGACAGCAAGCTCCGCTGCAACGATTGAACCGAAAGAAAGGAGCAACGCCATGAGTTTCTTTCAACAACCAAAGCCGCGAGGTTTTCAGCATCAGTATCTCTATGTGGACGAACGAAAAGAACGTTTGAAGGCGATGGAGCGCAGGGCGAAGGCTGCGTTGGGCCAACAAGAAAAGCAAACTTATGATGCTGAAGCGCAGTTGAAGGGGACTATCAATCGCTCTACCCATCATGCCCACCGAAGGAAACCCCTTTCGGTTGCCACCGTGTTGCTGCAAGCACTGTTCGTTGTATTGCTGGCGTTTGTTGTGCTGTGGTTGCTCATTCAACTGAAGGGGCTGCCCGTATAGAAAAAAAAGGAGAAAAAACCAGGAGAATGAAGGACGTTATACAACTTTTACCCGACATCGTAGCCAATCAGATAGCCGCTGGTGAAGTGATTCAGCGCCCCGCAAGTGTCATCAAAGAGCTTGTGGAGAATGCCGTTGATGCCGACGCCAAGGAAATCAACATTCTTGTTGAGGACGCTGGAAGGACTTCCATCCAAGTGATTGATGACGGAAAAGGTATGTCTGGCACGGATGCTCGCTTGTCATTTGAGCGCCATGCCACGTCCAAAATCCGCAAGGCCGACGATTTGTTCGCCTTGCAAACCATGGGCTTTCGTGGTGAAGCCCTGGCATCCATCGCTGCAGTGGCACAAATAGAATTGAAGACGCGGCGGGAAGAAGATGAGCTGGGTACTCATTTGTCTATCGCCGGCTCTAAGTTTACGGGACAAGAACCTTGTTCATGTCCGGTAGGCAGTAATTTCATGGTTGCCAATTTGTTCTATAACGTTCCAGCTCGTCGCCGTTTTCTCAAATCAAACACCACAGAACTCAACCATATCATCTCGGCTTTCGAGCGCATTGCCTTGGTCAATCCACAGTTGGCCTTTACCTTGTACAGCAATGGCTCGGAGTTGTTTAACCTCCGTTCTGGAGGATTGAAACAAAGAATTGTAGATATTTTTGGCAAACGCATCAATCAAGACCTGCTGCCATTGGGCGTGGAGACGTCGATGTGTAAGCTGAGTGGTTTTGTCGGCAAGCCAGAATCGTCCAAGAAAAAAGGAGCGCATCAGTATTTCTTCGTCAACAACCGCTACATGCGGCATCCTTATTTCCACAAGGCCGTGATGAACGCCTTTGAGCGATTGGTGCCGCAAGGCGAGCAGGTTCCTTATTTCATTTACTTCGAAGTGAAGGCGCAGGATATCGATGTCAACATCCATCCCACCAAGACTGAAATCAAGTTTGAGAACGAACAGGCCATCTTCCAAATCCTGTTCGCAGCCGTGAGAGAAGCTGTAGGACTTTTCAATGATGTGCCATCCATCGAATTTGACACGCAGGGACAGCCCGACATTCCCGTCTATACGCCAGGAAACGATGGTGCGGTGGTTCCAAAGGTGAACTACAATCCGCAATACAATCCATTCAAAGGTGGGGAATCCGCTTCCAAGCCGTCGGCAGACCATTGGGAACAGCTCTACGACAGCATCAGTCAACCGCCCACCATGCCCAATGTTTTTGACCAGAATGCTAATAATGGGGAAGGCAGCGATGACGAACTGGTGGAAGACAAATCTCCTATACATTATCAATATAAGGGTCAGTACATCATGACAGCCGTCAAGTCGGGATTGATGATGATAGACCAGCACCGCGCGCACGTCAGGGTGTTGTACGAACGATATTTGCAGCAAATCAAAAACCAGAAAGCCTATCCGCAGAAAATGCTGTTCCCCGAGTTGATTGAATTCTCTCCATCCGAAGCGATGAACTTTGCCAAGCTCAAGCCAGAGTTTGTCGCCATGGGCTTCGAGTTTACTGACATGGGCAATCATGATTATGCCATTCAGGCTGTTCCATCAGGGATTGAAGGACTGGATGCCGTCCAACTGATACACGACATGCTGGTGTCTGCCAAGGAGAAAGATTCCAGCGCGGTAGAAGAAGTACATCGGGCTTTGGCCTTGAGCTTGGCACGAAGTGCAGCCTTGCCAACGGGACAAGTGCTGAATAATGATGAGATGGAAAACTTGGTCAACAGTCTGTTCAGGTGTCAAAATGTAAATTATACTCCTGATGGTAAATCTATCCTACACATCCTCCAACAGTCTGAAATAGAACGTTTATTCGATTCATAAAGGCCTAAAATAGACTTGAATTATTAAAAAAGTTGTTTTTTTTCATCAAAAAGGTTGATTTATGGGAGAAAAGTGATGATATTTAATTTTTATTATTATCTTTGTCCACGATTAGCACTATATGCTATCTTGTTTAAGAATATTTTTTGATTGTTTAATAAATAAAGGTTATGAGAAAATTTTTAATCGTTTTGGCATTTGCCGGCGTTTCTATGTGCTCAATGGCACAAGACGCAGACCCTACGTTGAAGCATAGCGTAGCAACCAACTCTTTCTGGAGTAACTGGTTTATCCAGGTAGGTGGTGAGTGGAATGCTTGGTATTCAAGCGAAGAACATGGAAATGGTTTGGATAGAAGTCCATTCAAAGATTTCCGTTCTAGCCCCGCTGCATCAATAGCTGTAGGTAAGTGGTTTACACCTGGCCTCGGTCTCCGCACAAAGTTGCAGGGTGTTTGGGGTAAGACTGTTTATGCTGACAAGGCTGGAAAGCCAGTAGGAGATGATAACAAGTATTGGATTTTGAACGAGCATGCATTGTTCAACTTGAGCAACATGCTTTGTGGTTACAATCCAAATCGTGTTTGGAACTTCATTCCATTCGCAGGTGCTGGCTTTGGCCGCACAATGACACACAACTTGTATGCTATGGACTTGAGCGTTGGTATCTTGAATACATTCCGTTTGGGTCAACACGTAGCTCTTCACTTAGAGGCAGGTTGGAACCGTTTGGAAACCGATATCGACGGTGGTACCGAAAAGTCAATTGGTAATCGCGGATGGGATTCGCACGACAACAACTTCTATGGCGAGCTTGGTTTGACCTTCAACTTGGGTAAGGCTTCATGGGATCGCGTTCCTGATGTTGATGCTATCAAGGCTTTGTCACAGTCACAGATTGACGCTCTCAATGCACAGCTCAATGACGCTAATGCGGAGAACGCTCGTTTGAAGGACATGTTGGCTAACCAGAAGCCAGCTGAAACTCCAGCTACTGTTAAGGAATTCGTTACAACTCCTGTATCTGTATTCTTCAACATCAACAAGACCAACATCGCTTCTCAGAAGGATCTCGTAAACGTACAGGCTGTTGCTAAGTATGCTAAGGAGAACAACTCTCGCTTGATGGTTAACGGTTATGCTGACAGCGCAACTGGTAAGCCTAAGTACAACCAGTGGTTGTCAGAAGAGCGTGCCAAGACAGTTGCTAACGAGCTTGTTAAGATGGGCGTAAGCCGCGACAACATCTCTACCAAGGGTAACGGTGGTGTTGATGAGCTTTCTCCAATCTCATTCAACCGTCGTGCTACTGTTCAGGTTTCTGAGTAATTTATTTGAATCTTATTTCATATAAGATATTACATCATGAGAGAGGTGTTTCACGAGATGGAACGCCTCTCTTTTTGCTTTTATACACACTCGGCTGAGGCTATCTTGTTTATTTCCAAATAGAAAGAATCATGGTTAACGGTTTGTCTTCCCTACGTTATTGGTTCAAGCGGAGCACGGTTTTCATGCGTCGTTTCACACATTCGCAGGGCTTTGGCATACAGTCGCCGTCGGCTTATCGGTTTGACAGAGAGGTCATCAATGCGCATTATTCTTATGATGCTTACACTGATTTGAAGCAAGCATTCCCGCGGCAAGACCGGTTGACGCTGAAGCTGGCACGCCTGTACTTTCGCATAGCCCATGCGACACAGGCCAGGCAGTGGGCGCTGTGTACGCATCAAAATGATGTTTACTGCGCTTATGTCCAGGCAGGATGCCGCACGGCCAGCCTCGTTGATGTCCATGAAGTAGGTGAGGTGGACAAGGTTGCGGCGTCAGACGTGTTGGTAACGGCCATGGAGGATGACCGATGGCCGATGTGCGAAGCCTTTGTTAGTAGGGCGCACGAGCGTTCGATACTCATCGTTGAGGGAATTTACGCCTCTAAAAAGGCTAAAGTGCGCTGGAAAGAGCTGGTCAACGACGCACGTACCGGGGTGGCCTTTGATCTCTATGATTGCGGAATCATTTTCTTCGATCATACCAAAAGCAAACAAGTCTATATCATCAATTTCTAAAGGGCGGTTCTATGAATTAGCTTTTTCAGATTGCGAGTCTGTTTTTGTGTTCAATTTGTTTGTGATTGAAGGAGTATAGCGGGCTATACGACTGAACGAACAAGCAAATTGAACTAAAAAGAGACCGCAAGATGACAAAACGTAAACCGACCAACATACAAAAAACTTTACGGCGGTAATTTATAGAACCGTCCTAAATATCAGATGCAATGAAAATATATACAAAGACCGGCGACAAGGGGTCTACGGCACTCATTGGCGGTGCCAGGGTGAAGAAAGATGACCTGCGCATTGAAACGTACGGAACGTTGGACGAACTCAATGCGCATCTTGGTGTGTTAGATACCTTGCTGACCGATGCTGCTGACAAGTCTTTCGTTCAGCGCATACAGTCCAACTTGTTCGTCATCGGCAGTTATCTGGCCTGCGATTCGCAGCATCCGGCTCAGGCCAATCATTATCGCTTACAGCCAGATGAGGTGAACGAGCTGGAACAAGAGATTGACCGAATGACGCAAGCCTTGCCGCCCCAGAAAACATTTTTGTTGCCAGGTGGATGTCCTGCCAGCGCGCAGGCTCATGTGTGCAGAACCGTGTGTCGACGTGCAGAACGGCGCATGGTTTCGTTGAACGAAGCACATCCCATACAGTTGGAAATCCTCGCTTTTGTGAATCGACTGTCCGATTATTTGTTTGTCTTGGCCAGAAAAATCAACTTTAATGAGAATGTAATGGAAAAAAAGTGGGAACTTTCTTGGTGATTATAGAAAAATCATTATTTTTGCACGCAAAATGATTAACATCTAATTTTGATAAACTATGTATTGGACACTTGAACTAGCTTCTAAACTTGAAGATGCACCTTGGCCTGCAACGAAAGATGAGCTGATTGACTATGCCATCCGCTCGGGTGCTCCACTGGAAGTGCTGGAGAATTTGCAGGAAATAGAGGATGAGGGAGATGTTTATGACAGTATCGAAGATATTTGGCCCGATTATCCTACCAAAGAAGATTTCCTGTTTAACGAAGACGAATACTAAAGCCATCAGGCTGGCTATTTTGTGAATGTAAATAAGGCTTTACTGAAAAAGTAAAGGCCAGAAGTACCCAAGGGCAGTAAACCTGCTCTTGGGCTTTCTTTTTTCGGCAAGACGTGAGCCAATTCTGGTCGGATGAATATTCAAAAGATGAGCAAAAAAATGCCCCAGACTCATTTCATGCAGGTGAGCGTCAACGGGGCATCTGCGAGGCATAGAATAGGAATTTTTCTTGACACCTTGCCTCTTCATATTTGGCGTGTAGATAATCAACCCGCCTCGTGGACGTAAATACGCCAAGCATGAGCGACTTTTGTATCTTGTTCATACACAGCTGTTTATATGTTTTCGGTGTTGTTATGCAGCCTCGTTTTCTGCTTTTTACCCGCCAAAAGCAGGTGTTAACGGCTGATATTGACATGCTTTTAACGCCCAACAGCGTGTAGGTAGCGGGTCAAAAGGATGCTTCTTGCTGGATAAACTCATTGCTTTTATTTGGTATGGTGTTTTTTCTTGTCCAATCATCTCTCATTTGCATCCTCCCAGCCTATTGTTTTTCTCTATATTGAAAGTTTTCAAGTGCCATTTTTAGGGCGTTATTTGGTAAAAAATATCAACGAAAGACACTACTCGAGATTTCATTAACTCATGAGCAACCTCAACTCTGACTGACAGTGCCGCGTATATTTTGCCACCATTGCATCAAAAAACTTGCAGAAATCATCTGCCATACAAAATGTTTCAGTAACTTTGTCCTCGGTGATTATAGCGATTTTTGTTTGTAATTGTTTGTAACACAACACCTTAAAGGTATAACAAATTTCGCTAATCACCAAATTTATAGACACTTATAATTATCGAACTCACGTTAATATAAAGTTCAGATGGAATAGAATGATAGAACTCAACCATTTTTCTCATTAACTATATAGAACTCTTGTTCTCAATTATACTAACAATAAAATTAGGCTATGCGAAAGATATTTTTTGTTTTGGTTATGTTATTGCAATCCATATTCTTGCATGCATATGTAGTAAAAGGATTTGTGGTTGACGAAAAGGGTAAACCGATACGGAAAGCCTTGGTTATCGGACGTAACAGTATGAAGAAGGTGGTTGTCGGGGTTGAAACCGACCCATCGGGGAAGTTTTCATCGGCAAACGTTACCGATTCTATATTGGCAATCGAAATATCGAAAGAGGATTATACCACGGTCTACATCAGGATATCTGGTACTGACGGTGAGTTTGTAGATTTGGGTACAATAGAACTTAAACCCATGGAAGTGAGTTTAGGAGAGGTTGTTGTCACTGCCCAAACGGTCATTCAAAAGCCGGACAGGTATATCATCATCCCGTCAAGAAAGGAGTTGGATCGGGCAGCCAACGGTTTGTCACTGTTGAGCGACATGCAATATAAAATGCCGGGACTGACGGTGAACGAGTCCTTGCAATCGGTTCAGGTGGATAATGCGACACCTGTTTTTAAGATTAACGGAAGACCGTGTAGCCTAAGTCATTTCTTGGCGTTAAACCCGCAACGTATCTTACGTATTGAATACCATGACAATCCTGACGTAAGATATGAAAACCGCAGGGTGATTAATGTGATACTCAATCCGAGAGGTGATGGGGGATCGGTCATCGCCAATGTGCTGACAGGGGCTAATGCAGGTTTTCTCAATGGCAATATTGGTTTGGGGTATTATCGCAAGAAATCCGTATGGGAACTCAATTATAGCACCAACTGGAGAGATTACGATGAGAGGGAAATAAACTCTTCCAGTGAGTTTATCGGACGGAATGCCCCAGTCTTGAGAGAAAGAAACGGAATACCCGGCGACTTCCGCTACTGGTGGAATACGATATCATTGGGTTATACCTATATGCATGATCCTAATACGGTTTTTGCGGCAAAGGCCGGTTTTGGAATTGAGAATCAAAAGATGGATGAAGATTCATGGAACACGCAGCAATACATGGGTAACCTGTCACAATATCAGAACCTGACGCACAAAAAATTGAAATACAGTTCACCCAGTATCGATTTGTTCTTTAGGAAGCAGATAGACGAGACACAATATATTGAAGCCAATGTGTATGGCATATATGGGTCGGGCGATTATAACCGTCGATACATCAACTTATATCAAAGTTCGTTGCCCGATGATTCCGTACTGTCGCTAACAAACGATAAGTCGTGGCGTTTAACTGCCGATATTATGTATTCTAAAACCCTCAAGAACCTTGTCGCAGCCTTGGGAATCAAGGAGTATTATAACAGTACCGACAACGAACAGACAGAGAATGGGATTTTAGGTAAGGGTAAAATCACTCAGAACAGGCTGTCGATGTATGGTCAACTCCAGGGAAAAATCAAGCGTTTGGGTTACAGTCTAAGTGCTATTGGCATTTACAATCATGCCAACAACAACTCGTACAAGACAGATGCTGTAAGGCTGAAATCAAACATCGTTGCCAATTATCCGCTATCACAACGTCTGACGTTGAATTATCTGCTGATGCTCGAACCGTCGTTGCCGTCAGTTACGCAGCAGTCTGCCTTGATACAAAGGGTTGACGACATTACCATCCGGCAGGGTAACCCAGACCTGAAACCGTCTTCCTATATTAGGAACAGGGTGTATGTACGATATGCCGATAAACGTTTTACGGGTTCCTTGTGGGCTTCTTACAGCAGGACACAGAAGCCTATCTACTACGCTTATAGCTATATCAGTGATGTTTCAAGTCCGTATTATGACATGTTTATGAGTCGCCCTGTTAACGGACAGCACGACGACCAATTCAATCTTGAGTTGAACTTAGCGGCACAAGAACTTTTCGGGTTTGCGACAGTATGGGGGAACGTAGGTTGGAATAATTTGCATATCACCATGACGGATAAGAGTTATGTCAGGAATCGGCTGTACGCATCCCTGAATGGGGCGTTGTCTTTCGGAAATTGGCTCATAACTGCTATGTATCAGATACAGCCCGACTATAATTTGTCAGGAAACTCATACAGCACAAAGGATAGGTGGAACACAGTCAAGGTCCAGTATAAGCATAAGAACTGGCTCTTTTCACTTACAGGGGTGGACATGTTCACAAAGCGAGGCAGTGTTTATGAGAATATCGTCGTATCAGACGTCCATCCCGAAGAATACAGCCAATGTATCAGGGACAATGCTAATATGCTGTTGTTGGGCGTGAGTTATAGACTTGATTTTGGCAAGAAACGAAACAATACCAAACGTTCCTTGAACAATGAGGGAATAGAACGAGGAATTGATATTAATTATTAAAAGCGAGTTTTGAAAAAATTTAAATTGTTTTGGCAAATGGAGAGTACAGACTGTGGAGCCGTATGCTTGCAGATGCTCTGTGCATTCTATGGAAAGCCTATTTCGCTACAATATATAAAAGAGGGTCTTAGCATATCTCGTATTGGCATAACAATCAGAGATGTTAAGACTAGAGCAACCGAATTAGGCGTTTGTACATATTATTTTAAGTAACTTTTACGGAAACTTCACGTGCTATATCGATTTTAATTCGTAATTTTGTCGCCTAAGACAAGATTGTAGATATGACACTGGATGCATTGACTGCCATCTCACCGATAGATGGACGTTATAGGAACAAGACGGTTGCCTTGGCCGATTATTTTTCTGAGTACGCACTTATTCGTTATCGTGTACGCGTTGAGGTGGAATATTTCATCGCGTTATGCGAGTTGCCCTTGCCGCAGTTGGCATCGTTCGACACCGCGCTGTTCAGTCGTTTGCGGGATGTTTACCGCCATTTTGATGAAACATCCGCCCAGCGTGTCAAGGATATCGAGCGTACGACCAACCATGACGTCAAGGCCGTGGAGTATTTCCTGAAGGAAGAATTTGACAAGATTGGCGGACTGGACGCTTACAAGGAATTCATCCATTTTGGCTTAACGTCGCAAGATATCAATAACACCAGTGTACCACTGTCTATCAAAGAGGCTCTGGCTGAGGTCGTTGTTCCGCAGGTGGAAGAGCTGATTGGTCAGTTGGAGCAATACGCGGAACAATGGAACGATGTTCCCATGTTGGCCAAAACGCACGGTCAGCCTGCGTCGCCAACCCGCTTGGGTAAAGAAATCATGGTGTTCGCCTACCGCCTGCGCGAGCAGTTGGAACAGTTGAAAGCCTGCAAGATGAGTGCGAAGTTTGGCGGGGCAACCGGCAATTACAATGCGCATCATGTAGCTTATCCGTCCATCGATTGGAAAGTATTTGGCAACCGTTTCGTAGAAGAAGCGCTCGGACTGCACCGTGAACAGTTTACCACCCAAATCAGTAATTACGATAACATGGGGGCAGTGTTTGATGCCATCCGCCGTATCAACACCATCATCATCGACTTGGACAGAGATTTCTGGATGTATATCTCGATGGAATATTTCAAACAGCAAATCAAGGCTGGCGAAGTAGGATCGAGTGCCATGCCTCACAAGGTGAATCCCATTGACTTTGAAAACAGTGAGGGCAACTTAGGTATGTCCAACTGTATTCTGCAATTCTTGGCGCAGAAGCTGCCTGTGAGCAGGTTGCAGCGCGACTTGACGGATTCTACCGTCTTGCGTAACGTGGGCGTTCCATTGGGACACACCGTCATCGCCATTCAAAGTACGCTGAAAGGACTTCGCAAGCTCATCTTGAACGAAGACCGACTTAGTGAGGATTTGGACAATACATGGGCTGTCGTGGCAGAGGCCATTCAGACCATTCTTCGCCGAGAGGCTTATCCACATCCTTACGAGGCATTGAAAGCCCTGACGCGCACCAATCAGAAAATGACCGAACAAACCATTCACGAATTCGTGCAAGGACTGAATGTCAGCGATGAGGTGAAAGCCGAATTGATGGCCATTACACCTCACAACTATACAGGCGTATAATAGGCTCGTTGAGAAAATATGAAGGCTACATGTGATAGCGTGAAATCAAAATAATAAGTAGTTATATATATAATAAGGTAGAAAGTAACAAAAATGATTTTAAAGGGATGGCTCGCTCGGTGCTGGTCATCTCCATTCGAGAAAGTAGAAATAAGGCCGTGAGGCTTATGGTAAAATAAGAAAAAGAATTAGAATTATGGATTCAGAATTAAACAAAAATCTTCAAGAACAATCATCAGCACAGCGCGATTCAGCTCGGGAGGGCTACGAAAATCACGCAGACAACAATCAACGCGACTATCATGGCGGAGGAGAGCGGACACGTCGTCCCCGAATCCAAAGTCAACGAACATACAGCAGTAATCGCCCAGAGCGATTAAACCAAGCAGGGGGCTTCCGTCCTGAAGGATTTGGAAGCAATTTGCAGACCAATGAGGAGGGTGGCGCACAGCAACGTGCTTATCGTCCCCGCTTCAATCAGCATGGTGAGCAAGGCGGTTATCGTCCCCGTTATCGCAGTGAGGGTTACCAACCTCGCCAGCAGGGCGGTTATCGTCCGCGCTACAACAACGATGGTGAGGGCGGCTATCAACCTCGTCAGCAGGGTGGGTATCGTCCCCGTTATAACAATGAGGGCGAAGGTGGCTACCAACCTCGTCAGCAGGGTGGCTATCGTCCACGTTACAACAACGATGGCAAAGGCGGCTATCAACCCCGTCAGCAGGGCGGTTATCGTCCACGTTACAACGACGATGGCGAAGGTGGGTATCAACCTCGTCAGCAGGGTGGCTACAATCGGGGTGGCTACGGCAATAGGGGCAGACAGCAGTATGGCGGCTACAACAATCGTGGTGGCTATCGTCAGCGTACGCCCGATTACGATCCCAATGCCAAGTATAGCTTGAAGAAGCGCATTGAATACAGTGAACAGCATGTAGACCCCACCGTACCCGTTCGTCTGAATAAGTTTTTGGCGAATGCCGGTGTGTGCAGTCGTCGCGAGGCCGATGAGTTCATCCAGGCCGGTGTGGTCAAGGTAAACGGCGAAGTGGTGACAGAGTTGGGAACCAAGGTCATGCGTACCGATGAGGTGGTGTTCCATGATCAACCGGTATCTCTGGAAAAGAAAGTTTATGTGTTGCTCAACAAGCCGAAGGACTACGTCACCACCAGCGATGATCCGCAGCAGCGTAAGACGGTGATGGATTTGGTGAAGAACGTGTGTCCCGAGCGCATCTATCCGGTTGGACGTCTGGACCGCAACACCACGGGTGTGCTGTTGCTGACGAACGATGGTGACCTGGCCAGCAAACTGACCCACCCCAAGTATTTAAAGAAAAAGGTGTACCATGTGTTCCTGGACAAGAATGTGACGGCTCACGACATGCAAAAGATAGCAGAAGGTATCGAGCTGGAAGACGGAGAGGTGCATGCAGATGCCATTGAGTATGCGCATGAAACCGATAAAAACCAGGTGGGCATCGAGATTCACAGTGGTAAGAATCGTATCGTTCGTCGCATCTTCGAGAGTCTGGGCTATCGCGTCATCAAGTTGGATCGCGTTCAGTTCGCTGGCTTGACCAAGAAAAACCTTCGCCGAGGCGACTGGCGGTTCTTGACAGAAGAAGAGGTGAACATACTTCGCATGGGGGCTTTTGAGTAGTTGAGATATATAGTTGACAAGTTGACAAGTTGACAAGTTGACAAGTTGATGGTTCTATAATGTCGCTTTATAATCGACAGCGAATGACAACAAGCCACGGTATTAACTTGTAAACTTGTGAACTCGTAAACTCGTAAACTCGTAGACAGTTCTATAATGTCGCCCTATAATCGATAGCGAATGACAACAACTCATCGGTATTAACTTGTAAACTCGTAAACTCGTGAACTCGTTGACAGTTCTATAATATCGCCCTATAATCGACAGCGAATGACAACAAGCCACGGTATTAACTTGTAAACTTGTGAACTCGTAAACTCGTTGACAGTTCTATAATATCGCCCTATAATCGACTGTGAATGAATGACAAAACTTCGGTATTAACTTGTGAACTCGTAAACTTGTCAACTCGTAAACTAAAAAAAATACAAACAATGAAACGTACAAAAGTTGTTGATGTTCTGAAGAGCACCGACTTTGGAAAAGAAGTGGTGGTAAAGGGATGGGTGCGCACCCATCGCAGTAGTAAGGCCGTTGATTTTATTGCCTTGAACGACGGCTCTACCATCAAGAATATACAGATTGTTGTTGATCCGTCAAAGATCAATGCCGATACGTTGAAGAGTATTACAACAGGCGCTTGCCTCTGTGTTACCGGTACCTTGGTAGAGAGCCAAGGCAAGGGACAGAGCGTGGAAATCCAATGCCAGGACATCGAGGTCTATGGCTTGTGTGGTAGCGACTATCCCATGCAGAAGAAAGGACAGTCGTTTGAGTACATGCGTCAGCATGCTCACATGCGCCTGCGCACAAACACCTTTGGCGCCGTGATGCGCATCCGCCACAATATGGCCTTCGCCATCCATCAATATTTCCACGAACATGGATTCTTCTATTTCCACACACCCTTGATTACAGCCTCAGACGCTGAAGGCGCTGGCGAGATGTTTCAAGTGACCACGCAGAACCTCAATGATTTGAAAAAGGGAGAAGATGGAAAGGTAAGCTACGAAGATGATTTCTTTGGTAAGATGACCAGCCTCACGGTGAGCGGACAGTTGGAAGGTGAGTTGGGAGCCACGGCTTTGGGACAGATTTATACCTTCGGGCCTACGTTCCGAGCCGAGAATTCAAACACGCCGCGTCACTTGGCTGAGTTCTGGATGATTGAACCAGAGATTGCTTTCATCGCCTTGCCCGACTTGATGGATCTCGAGGAAGACTTTATTAAATACTGTGTACGATGGGCCTTGGACAACTGCAAGGACGATCTTGATTTCCTCAATTCGATGATCGACAAAACCTTGCTGGAACGGTTGCAGGGCGTTTTGAAGAATGATTTCGTGCGATTGACTTATACAGACGGTATCAAGATTTTGGAAGAGGCGGCTGCCAACGGACATAAATTTGAGTTCCCTGTATCATGGGGAATGGACTTGGCCAGTGAGCATGAACGTTTCTTGGTAGAACACCACTTTAAGAAGCCAGTTATCATGTACGACTATCCCAAGGAGATCAAGGCCTTCTACATGAAAATTAACGAGGATGGCAAGACCGTTCAAGGTACCGATGTGCTATTCCCACAGATAGGAGAAATCATCGGTGGCTCGGTGAGAGAGGAAAGTCTTGAGAAACTGACTTCTGAAATCGAACGTCGCCATATTCCGATGAAAGATATGTGGTGGTATCTCGACACGCGTAAATACGGCACATGTCCGCATGGAGGCTTTGGTCTGGGCTTCGAACGCCTAATCCTCTTCGTGACCGGCATGCAGAACATTCGGGATGTTATCCCATTCCCGCGTACACCGAAGAATGCGGAATTCTAATGATGCCAATCCATGCGCCATGGATGAAATTGAATCAGCCATGGCGTAGTGGGGCGTCAGCCTTCCGTGAAACTGGTGTTCATCTTAACTTCATTTTCAGGTAAAACAAGAAAACAACTAACCTATTCTGTGAAATTTATATATAATTTGTGAACATTACAATACCATTTCAATTATGTAATCACATTCTGTTATGCGGAAATGTAAATATAACTGACGGATTCTGCTTCATAAAATAGGCTTGAATAAAAATTTTGACTAAATTAAAAAAAAGATGCATTTTATTTGTTTGTTCTAATATTTATCTATATATTTGCACCAAAATAATTTGCCTGAAATACGGTTACTATGTACATAAATGACGTTTATTGGTATGAAAAAATTATTTGTGTTGGCTTCTTGACTAGAATCCAATGCAATATTAGCTAGTATATATTTTAATTTTTATTGTTTTATTTAATTTTTATATCGTATGAGAAAGAAAATCTTAAGTACGCTGCTGATGGGAGCCTTAGTTACGGCTTCTATGAGTACGTTTACATCTTGTAAGGATTACGATGATGACATCAATAATTTGCAGACGCAGATTGATGCATTGACTCCGCTCAAGACTGTAAAGACAGAGTTGCAGACCGAGATTGCCAACTTGCAGAAGCAGTTGGAAGCCAAGGATGCACAACTGCAAGAGGCTATTACCAAGCTGCAAACAGCTGGTGAAGCTCAAGCAAAACAGATTACCGAAAAGGTTACCAAGCTTGCTGCTGATGTATCTGGCTTGGAGGCTCGTGTAAAGACTGCCGAAGAAGCTTTGTCAAAAGTTAACAAGGCTTTGGAAGGCAAGGCAAGTAAGGATGAGCTGAAAGAGTTGGCTGGTAAGGTAGCTGCTGTAGAAAGTAGTCTTGTGGAGCCTTTGAAGCAAATCAAAGATCTGAAGGCTGGTCTTGACGATGTGAAGACAGCTCAAAACGGCCTTAAAGCTGACATCGATGAGCAGAAGGATGCTCTTGAAGGTTACAAGACTCGTTTAGAGGCTCTTGAGAAGCAAGGCTTGTCAGAAGCTGACATCAAGAAGATCTATGACAAGATTGAAGAGGCTAAGAAAGCTTTGGATAAGAAATTGTCTGAAGAAATCTCACAGCTCAAGGCAGATGCTAAGGCATTGTCTGATAGAGTTGACGAGGTAAACAAGAACATTAACGTGTTGAATGTGTTGTTGCCAACCGAACTGCGCAGCATCGTATTCGCTCCAGATTCATACTATTATGGTATTGAGGCTACGAAGATTCAAACCTTGAAGTACGACGCTTACACATTGCCTGCTGCTGTATGGAATGTGAAAGAGACTAAGGGTTACGACAAGGCTGAGCGTTACGACAAGAAGCCAGGTTCAAGCGTACTTGCTTTTGTAGCAAACTACCACATGAATCCATCTACTGCTGTATTGGACAAAGCTACTGCTAAGGTTAATGTGCTCTCTGGTGATAAAGAGTATGAGAATACTCGTGCTGCCGATGCTGGTTTGTCTGTTGCTGACTGGAAGGTAGAGAACGGCATGCTGCAGGTTAATCTGGATGTAACAAAACCTGAGGCGATTAAGTCTGTCAAAGAAAACCAGATGGTTACTGTTTTCGCAACACAGGTAACACTTCCTGGCGTAACCTTGAACAAGAATAATGAAGTGGCAGAAAGAACCATTACTTCTGATTATGCCACCTTGTATGCAGAGTCAATTACGAACTTGAAGTTGGCACACCGCGCTGGCGACGACGTTCCTTTCTTAAACGTTGAGAGCGAACACAAGTCTGTATTAGGCGGTCCTGACAAAGACCACAAACACCACCAGCTGTTGATGCAGCATGTGTTTGAAGCTGCTAGAAGCGGAAAGTTCGGTCCTCAGGATTCTGTTAACTTCAACGAGACTTTGGATCTCCGCAAGCTTGTTGAGGTTCATTACACCAATGCTAAGGGTGTGAAACGACTGATGACAGCCAAGGAGCTGGAAGCTAATGGAATGAAGTATAAGTTCGAGATTACCGCACTTTACTTAGGATCTAACGAGACTTCTGAGTCTGCTCACGCAGCCATCAATCCTAAAGACGGTTACACATTCCGTCCACAGATGCCTGAGTATGACAAGGCTCATGTAGGAAAACAACAGGCTTACGGTGCTACACAGGCTCGTCCTACCATTGGCCGTACACCTTTAGTACGTGTATCTTTGGTTGACAAGAAGGGCAACGTGCTTGACTATGGTTACATCCGTATCAAGATCACTGAGAAGAAGGATCCTGCTGTCATTGTTCCTGACGAGCATATTGATTATCAAGGTCCTGACTACAACTACTCATACAATGGTGAATGTACAGATCCCGTAACAGAGTGGAAGTACGAGACTAAGTGGATTCAAACAGAATATGACCTGTATCACATGCTGGGCATCACTCGTGAAGAATTCGAGGCTAACTATGGAACTTCTCCAGTAGAGAATAGTGATGGCGTTTTGCAGCAGTATAAGATGAGTGCCAATGGCAAGACATTTGAGAAGATGAAAGAACCTATCGGACTGGCTTATACAAGAAACGAAACTTCTGCTGAGGACGGAACTCTGACCAGTATCTTAGGTTGGAAGTTAGCACCTGCTCAAGCAAAGAAACTCTTCGTTACTGATAAGAAGGCTAATGTTGAAATTGCTGTGAAGTACGAGTCTAAGGACAAGTCTAAGCTTCCTGACGTATTCGTTGTCTTCAAGACAGGTAAGCGCATAGGTACTGACTCTACTCCAGCCGGCGAGGTATTGTGGGCTAATAATATCATTTCTAACTACTGGTATAAAGCCAATACATCTAAGGCTGGAACAGACGAGATTCATACTAACACACTGACACCTGAGGATAATCCTGGCGGTACTGCCGACAAGATGGAGAACACCTTCGGTGATGTATTCAAGGGCAATAAGATTGCGGCTTCTGCTTTGATCAAGGTTACTAAAGACCTTACTCAGAATAAGGAGTATGCAGCTGGTAAGTTGAAACTCAATGTTGTATTCGACGCTTCTAACGATGGCAAGGAATACAAGGGTATCGACGGCAAGACTTATGTTATGTCAGTTGCTGATAAGGGTAAGACCTTGAATGCTCAGATTAAGGGTAATCAGGCTAAGCAAGCTGTTGCTAAACTTACTAGTCCTGAGGATCCAAGTGAGACCAAGATTGCTTACCAGCATGGTGAGTATGCTCATGCTTTGCTGAACTACAAGGATCACAACTCGTTGGCAAACGACGTAGTGAAGGCTATCATCGGTATTATTGCTCAGAATGAATGTGCTAAGGAATTACCTCTGACGAACAATACGTTTGACGTTCGCTTCCTCCGTCCAATTAATGCTGTGAATGCGAATAAGACAATTGAAGATGCAAGTTATGTAGCCATGCAGAAGATCAAGGCAACAGACCTCTTGAAGTTCACCGACTGGCGTGATGCTTGGAACAAAAACCAAGCTGCTGGTATCGGTGGTGAATATGAGAAGTACTATGGAGTTCAAGGCGTAACAATCGAGGGAATTAAGGACGGTGAGTCTATTAGTCTCAATCCTAATGTAATGACCAACTTGGGTCAAAGTAATCCTAAGACGTTCGTTGCTCTGGGTGATGTTACTAAGAATATTGACTTCGTTTATACTTCAGCAGACGGTGGTACATTGACCTATAAGAACTTGAGCACCACTGTTCAGGAATTCCAGATTAAGATTCCTGTAACTGTGAAGTACATCTGGGGTTATATCACAGAGAACGTAACTGTTACAGTGAAGAAGACTGCTAGTAACGCTAAAAAGTTCTAATCCTAGATTAGATTATCATATTTGAAGGGGAGGGGTAATTTACTCCTTCCCTTTTTTTCTTAATTTGACTTTATGAAAATCAAAATATTTACAATATGCATGCTTTGCATGGCATTGACATTTGCAGGATGTAAGTCTGGTAAGAAGAAAGATCCATTGCGATCCGAGTATCTCAAACCGGCCTCGATTGATTATTCTAGCAAAGACTCGTCTGAGATCAAAAGCCTTGTAGACAACTATGTGGAAAATTTCAAAAACAAAAATTTCCGCGTTACATCTAGCATGCTGTATACCCTACGTAACGACAGCGTTCTGCCTTTGTCAGAAGAAAACAAGCAAAAATATATTGATGTCTATTCGCACATGCCGATTTATGATTGTGCAGTCAAAGGCATGATTTTGCGTAGTGACAAGAACAACGAGGTGCAAGTAGCTGTACAAATTAGCCCGGATGGAAATATCGATGCCGAAAAAGGTATTACTACATTTTGTTTGAACCCGGTTTTGAAGGATGGCAAATGGTATCTTACATTACTTGACGAATATGCTGAGGGTGTAGAAAGCGTTTATGATAAATATAAGGAAAACCAGTAGCCTGTTGCTGTGGGTGTTGCTCCTGGTTAGCTGCGCAACACTGTCGTGTGCGAAAGAAGCACCAAAGCTGAAACTGGCTACGCTGCAATATAATTTGGGCAATCTGGATGCTAAACATCGTGTGCAGACCATCTTTGCTGATTTCACTAATCAAGGTAGCGGTGAGTTGGTGATCACCGATGTAAAGACTGATTGCGACTGCACCACGGTGCAATATCCTAAAGGTGCATATAAACGTCACATGGGTGACAAAATAAAAATTAGAGTAGATTTAACTCCGTTCTTTCCCGGACCGATTTTGAAAAAGGTTGCCGTCTATGTAAATGACCAACCTAAACCGGTTGTCATAACCATTAAGGGAAATGTAATATGAACGGAGTAACTGATAAATGAAATATTGATGAGACGATCAAGAATTATAATCATTTTATCACTGTTGTTGTGTATGTTCTATACAACTTCCGTGGCAAGCAACGAAGGTGATGTACTGATGGTTCAAATGAAGTCAGGTGATTTGTATAAGTTTCATCTTTCGGAACGTCCTGTCGTAACTTTCTATCCAGATGGAATGAAGATTGTTTCGTCTGACTTTAGTGCAGAGTATAAAAACGTACAGAAAATATATTTTGAGGAATACACAACCGATGTTTCCTTACCAATCGATAATCAAGCAAAAACAGTATCCTTTACCTATCTTGATGGGCAGACGGTACAAATAGACGGACTCAAAGAGCATGCGACCATTCGCGTGTATGCTTTGGACGGCAAGAGTATGCCACTTCACGTGGATCAGCAATCCAATTGTGTTAAACTGAGCTTGGCAGCTTATCCTAAAGGCATCTACGTTATCCGTTGTAACAAACATTCATTCAAAGTAACCAAACGATGAAACAAAGAATACTAACTATATTATTGCTTTTCGCCACATTCTTTCAGGTGCAGGCCCAGCAGAAGGTTTATGTACACACACTTGATAAGATCTTTGAATGGTTTACCTGGGAGGTGGATAGCATCACATTTAAAGAAGCTGAACCTCTTGAACTTCCCGCAACCGCACAGCCTGTTGACTTAGGTCTTTCCGTAAAGTGGGCCGACTTCAATCTGGGTGCCACTACCGACACCGAACCCGGTCTTTTGGTAGGATGGGGTGACGTGACAGGTACCAACAGGTCTGTCAATCTGAAATACTTCCCCGTTGAGCATCCGCTGGGCAATATCATTATGAGTAAGTATGACATTGCCAAGCAGAAGTGGGGCGACCTATGGCGATTGCCATCAACAGACGAAATACAAGAGTTGATAGACCATTGTACCTGGACGTGGACCACTAAGAATGGCGTATCTGGCTATCAAGTTGCCAGTCAAAAGCCAGGAAACACCAATTCCATTTTCATCCCTGTCACGGGTTCACGTACTGGAGCCATTATGGCCGAGGAAGGCGTTGCTGGTTACTATTGGTCGGGTATCTTGGACACCGATAAGACCAGTGCTGTTGCCTTGAAATTTACAGATGCCGACAAGCTGCAAACTGCCTTGAAACGTTTCATTGGCTGTAGCATCCGACCCGTCTATGGCAAATATGTACAAGCTGTATATGCTGTAACCGCTCCAGCTACAGAGGTAACCTATCAAACTGCTAATGTTAACGTTTCTCTTTCAGGGGGTATTGACCAGGTAAAAGAGTATGGTGTTTGCTATGCTAAGAATCCTGTTGATTTAGATCCCATTAAAGGGCCTAAAGTTTCAGATACAACCTTACCTCAAGGAAATACCAAAACGTTCGTCCTCACAGGTTTATCTCAGCGTACTACCTATTATTATCAAGCTTATGCTTTAGTTGGGAGTGATTACGTTTATGGAGAAAAGTTACAATTTACCACACAGCCCAAATTCCCAGAGCCCGAGATTGTAGACTTGGGTTTGTCGGTGAAATGGGCAAAGTGGAACATGGGCGCCAAGACTGAGGCCGATTATGGAGGTTACTTTGGCTGGGGCGATCCAACGGGCGAGTTGTTCTCGAATGATGTTACCGACTATGCCAAAGGATTGACCACAAAAGATATTGGTGGAACCAAGTATGACATTGCGCGTGCGCAGTGGGGGGGTAAGTGGCGACTACCTACAACCAAGGAGTTGAAGGAATTAGAGAAGTGTACTTGGTCGTTCACTTCAAATTACAACGATAAGGGTATTGCGGGTTGGATTGTTTCCAATAATGGCAAACAATTATTCTTTCCACGTGCAGGCTGGAGACGGTCTGATAATTCATCTCACGGCATCAGTAAAGATGCCTATTATTGGTCGTCAGAGTTAGCTGACAACAACCCAAACGCAGCCAAGTATGCTCAGCTGTTAGGAAAGAACTTTGTAGAAATAGAGGTGAGTTTGAAGACTATCCTCATTCCTGTCCGTGCCATTTATGACGAACCGGGCGAAAACTACACACCTGATCCGACGCCTGATCCTGGTACCGATCCGACACCTGATCCTGGTACTGATCCTGACCCTAAACCTGAGCCACCATCATCTACGGCTGGAAAGGCGGTTGATTTGGGTCTGTCTGTCATGTGGGCCGACCGCAATATAGGTGCCAGCAAGGCATCAGATGCTGGTCAGTATTTCGCTTGGGCCGAAATCAAAGATAAGGCCGAGTATACCAAGCAAAGTTATACCTCCGGATACGATACTTCGACCGGAATGTTTACCGACTCCGTTTCCGTGAACCACATTGCGGGGAGCAAGTTTGATGCTGCCCGTGTTTTGTGGGGCGGAACATGGCGATTGCCTACCGATGACGAAGTGGATGAGTTGAGGAACAATTGCAAGTTGGAGTGGACTTTCCAGAATGGAGTTCCTGGTTATCTAGTTACGAGTGAGAAAAATGCCAAGAACCAAATCTTCCTGCCTGCTGCTGGATTTAACAATGGAACTTCTGTTGCTGGCGACGGATCGTTCGCAAAGTACTGGACAGACCGTCTCTACACCTACAAAGATGACACCAAGGCCAAAGCTTATGCGCTGTCTTTGGCTAAAAGCAGTTTCTACTCCGACAAAATGGCTAGGGAATACGGAGCCTTAATTAGGCCTGTGATGAATTATTAATTTTATCTAAATACAGTAATTATGAAGAAGTTTAAGAAAACTTTCATGGCTGTTGCTCTGTTGTCTATGAGCGTAGCCACCGCATTTGCGCAAGCAACTTACACAGATGCTGAAAACAACGAGTATCAGTTTAAGAAACATGCATTCCTGAATCTTCAGGGAGGTGCACAGTACACACTTGGCGAAGCTAAATTCGACAAATTGATTTCGCCCAATGTACAGTTTGGTATTGGTTATCAGTTCTCTCCTGTCTTTGCTTTACGTTTGCAAGCCAATGGCTGGCAAAGCAAGGGAGGCTGGAACGGTTATGAGTTGGCGCGTACCGGTAATCCGTATACCGCTGATTACAAATTCAACTATGTCGCTCCAGGATTGGATTTGATGTTCAATCTGTCCAATTTGTTCTGTGGTTGGAATCCTAATCGCGTCTTCAACGTAACAGCTTTCTTAGGTGGCGGTGCTAACATTGCATGGAAAAACGATGAGGTGAATACCATTGCAGCTACCTTGAAGAAACTTGATGATTATCAGTTGCAAAACCTGTGGGATGGAACTAAAGTTCGTCCCTTCGGGCGTGGCGGTGTTGAGTTAGCTTTCCGCTTGAGTGATGCTATCAGCTTCCTGGTAGAGGGTAATGCCAATATCCTCAGCGATAAGTACAACTCAAAGAAAGCTGACAACCCAGATTGGTACTTCAATGCTTTGGCTGGATTCCGCATCAACTTGGGCAAGACTTATAAGAAGACAGAGCCCATGCCAGAACCAGAACCAGTTGTTGAAGAGCATGTTGCTCCGGCACCTGCCCCAGCTCCAGCTCCTGAAGTAAAAGAAGAAGTTGTTGAAACGAAGGTAGAGCCTTTCCGTCGTGATGTGTTCTTCTTGATCAATTCTGCCAAGATTCGTGCTACAGAAGCAAACAAGATCAAGGAGATGGTAGACTACCTCAATGCCAACCCCAATACAAAGGTATCTGTTACGGGTTATGCTGATGCCGGTACTGGTAACAATCGCATCAACGATCGTTTAGGTCGTCTTCGTGCACAGATTGTCGTAAAGACCTTGAAAGAGAAATATAACATTGCAGCCGACCGAATCATCTCTGATTCGAAGGGTGCTCGTGTACAGCCATTCGCACAGAACAATAAGAACCGTGTGACCATCTGTATTGCCGAGTAACAGCGGTTATATTAGTCATATACACATTGGGAGAGTCCTTTTCAAGGCTCTCCCTTTTCGTTTTCAATAATTATGTGTAAATTTGCGTAGTAATTACTTAAAACTATCAATCATGAAATCTATCCATTCAGAAAAGGCACCTGCTGCTGTAGGACCGTACAGCCAGGCCATCGAGGCCAATGGCTTTGTTTTTGCATCTGGTCAATTACCAATTGATCCTTCTACAGGAAAATTCCCTGAGGGTGGTATCAAGGAGCAAACCCGGCAATCCATACTTAATGCACAAGAGGTGTTGAAGGCCGCTGGCTTGGATTTATCCAAAGTCATCAAGACCACGGTGTATCTATCCGACATGGCTAACTTCGGTGCCATGAACGAGGTGTATGCACAGTTCTTCACTGAACCTTATCCAGCCCGCTCTGCCGTTGCAGTGCGCACTTTGCCCAAAGAGGCCTTGGTAGAGGTGGAGTGTGTTGCGGTGAAAGGGTAAAAGCCTCTCCCCCAACCCCTCCCCGAAAGGGAGGGGAGTGATTAGCTTTTTCATTGAACTCTTCGATAGTTTGCTCACTTGTTTTGAGAAAATGACAAGGCTAAGATACCCCAGTATTCCCTTGGGGTAAAACATTCATTTCCAATGTCAATGGGATTAGGGCATAAAGTCATTGCCTTTGGCAGTCAAACCCAAAGAGTTTGACCGCCAAAGGCAATGCTCTTTTAACCGCCTGCTAATGTGGTGTATAGGGGGTGCGCGGCCGTCTGCGATTATACGCTTTTGCTTTTCATTTCACATTGCCCACCTTGATGAGGTATTCGGCAATCTGCACGGCATTGAGAGCCGCTCCTTTTCTGATTTGGTCACCTGTCAACCATAGCGTCATGCCGTTGTCGTCGGCCAAATCTTTGCGAATCCTGCCCACGTAGATGTCATCGTGCCCAGCCGATTCCAATGGCATGGGGTACGATGCTTGGGTTGGGTCGTCCTTCACCACGCATCCGGGTGCAGCGGCAATGGCCTGTCGCACCTCTTCAACGGATAGTGGGCGTTCGGTCTCCAGCCATACCGATTCAGAGTGCGAACGCAGCGATGATACACGCACGCACGTCGCACTGGTCTTGACATCCGAGTGCATGATTTTGCGTGTCTCGTTGAACATCTTCATTTCTTCCTTGGTGTATCCGTTGTCCATGAACACGTCTATTTGCGGTATCACGTTGTATGCCAGCTGATGTGGAAACTTGCTGACGGTCTTCACGCTGCCTGTTTCCACCAGCTCCTTGTATTGCTGTTGCAGTTCGGCCATGGCTGCCGCACCGGCACCGCTGGCACTCTGGTAGGACGAGATGCGTACCCGCTTGATGCGACTCAGGTCGTCGATGGGTTTCAGTACCACCACCATCATAATGGTAGTGCAATTGGGGTTGGCAATGATGTTACGCGGACGTTTCAAAGCGTCTTCAGCATTCACTTCAGGCACCACCAAAGGTACGTCCTCGTCCATGCGGAATGCGCTGGAATTGTCAATCATCACGGTGCCATGCTTGGTGATGGTGTCGGCAAATTCTTTCGAGGTGCCACCGCCGGCTGATACGAAGGCGATGTCTATGTCTTTAAAGTCATCATTATGTTGCAAGAGCTTTACTTCATGGTCTTTGCCCCGAAACGAGTAAGTTGTACCGGCACTGCGCTGAGAACCGAACAGAACGAGCTCGTCTAACGGGAACTTCCGCTGCTCTAAAATGCGTAAAAACTCTTGACCCACTGCGCCACTTGCGCCAACAATCGCTACTTTCATGATCTGCTTATCTGTTGATTATAAATATTCTTGCCGACAAAGTTACGAATTATTCATTTGTTCTTCCTATAATGAGTGACATTTTTTATTGTCTTTTCCGATTCCATCTGATTAGCGTGGCATCGTGGGTATTTTGTCGTTTTTCCTTTTTCAATTTCAACGAGAATCAACTGTGATATCCATTTTTTTTGATTAACTTTGTTGCCTAATACTAACTTTGATGTCGCAATTGTCAGCCTACTTTCCCATCTCCGATCCGACATTGATTTTCCTTGTCGTCTTGCTGGTCATCCTACTGGCCCCCATTGTTATGGGCAAGTTGCGAATTCCGCACATCATTGGCATGGTACTGGCAGGCGTGTTGCTGGGTGAACACGGATTGAGCATCCTGGATCGTGACAACTCGTTTGAACTTTTCGGCAATGTGGGGCTCTATTACATCATGTTTCTGGCCGCACTTGAGATGGACGTGGAGGGTGTGAAGAAGAACAAGTACCGCATGTTGACGTTCGGTTTGCTCACCTTTGCCATTCCACTTGCGTTGGTTTATGTCAGCAGCGTTTCCATCCTTCGCTATTCCGTGATGTCATCGTTACTGTTAGGGTGCATCATGGCCTCCAACACGCTGGTGGCTTATCCCATCGTGAGTCGTTATGGTTTGCAGCGAAAGCCCAGTGTGATGCTCAGCGTTGGGTCTACCATGCTCTCGTTGTTGTTGGCGCTTACCCTGCTGGCCGGCATCGTTGCCTCGTATCAAAGTGACGCCAACCTGACGTTCTGGCTGTTTTTCGCACTTAAATTTGCCGTCTATTGCGTCGCAATGATCATGCTTATCCCCCGTCTTACACGCTGGTTTCTACGGAGTTATAGTAATGCTGTGATGCAATATGTCTTTGTCATGCTCATGATGTTCATGAGTGCCGCATTGAGTGCCGCTGTTGGTTTTGAAGGTATCTTCGGCGCATTTTTCGCTGGATTGATTTTGAATCGCTACATTCCCGCCGTTTCTCCATTGATGAACCGCATCGAGTTTATCGGCAACGCGCTGTTCATTCCCTATTTTCTCATCGGCGTGGGCATGCTCATCAATCTGCGTGGCTTGTTCAGTGGTGGCAACATCTTGCTCATCCTGTTTGTCATCACGGTGATGGGAACGTTGGGCAAACTGCTGGCAGCCTATATTTCCTGCATCGGTTTCAGGCTGCCCCTGTCTTCTGGAACGATGATGTTCGGCCTCACCTCTGCCCATGCGGCTGGCGCCATTGCCATGGTGATGGTGGGAATGAAGATTGAAACGGCCCCCGGTGTCTACCTTGTCGATGATGATTTGCTCAATGGGGTGGTGCTCATGATTCTGTTTACCTGTGTCATCTCGTCGCTGGTAACCGAACATTCGGCGCAGAAGATTACGCTTCGCGACCAAGACGTGGCCCACGTGGAGACTGCGAATGAGAACGATGAACACATGCTGATTCCCGTAAAATATCCCGAATATGCCGATCATCTGGTGAATCTCGCCCTCCTGATGCGGAACAAGAAACTGAACAGACCGTTGACGGCACTCAATGTGGTGTACGAGGATGAGAACATGCGCGCCAACCAAGAGAAAGGCAGACGCTTGCTCGAGCAAGTGAGTCGCTACGCAGCCGGGTCGGATGTGGCTGTGCAGACCCAGGTGCGCATTGCGGTGAACATTGCCAATGGCATCAAGCACGCTTTTCAAGAGTTTCGCACCAGCGAAATCATCATTGGCATGCACACGCACACGGAGGTGTCTAAGAAATTCTGGGGGCAGTTTCATCAGAGTCTGGTCAACGGGCTGAACTGCCAAATCGTCATGGCAAGGTTGATGCAACCCCTCAACACCTTGCGGCGCATTGTGGTGGCTGTTCCGTCGAGAGCGCAATTCGAGCCGGGGTTCTACCGATGGTTGGAACGTTTGTCGCGCATGGCAGGCCAGTTGGAATGCCGAATACAGTTTCATGGTCGTGATGACACGCTGGCTTTGATTCGTCAATTTGTGCAGAATAGGCATCATCAGGTGCGTGCCGAATTTGTGGAAATGACGCACTGGAACGAGGTGCCCAAGCTGGCTGCAACCATTGCGGCCGATCACATGTTCGTGGTGGTGGCGGCGCGAAAGGGAACGGTGTCGTATAAAAATGCGTTGGAAAATCTTGCCGAGGAGATCAGGCAGTACTTCTCGGGAAAGACCCTGCTCATCATTTTCCCAGATCAGTATGGCTCTCAGGACGAAGACATGACCTTCTCGCAGTCGCAACATACCGAGGAACATTCGGCCTACGAGGTGCTGGGCAGCTGGATTAAAAATGCGCTGGGTAAGAGAAAATGGTGAGGGTCGATGGGGCTTTTCAGAAATTATTATTTATCTTTGCATAAAACAGGCTGCACCTCAGCAATTCAAACGCAGTTTGACTGCTTTCGGTTTGCGCTGTTTTTGCATAAGATAGGCTTCGCCTCAACAAAGTAAGTAAACTTTCTTTGTCTTCGGCTTGCGCTATCTTTGTAAATGATAGGCATCATGAGGTGATGCAGACAGAAAAGAAATATTTTTTATGATAGATATTCAAGGTGTTACAAAGTCGTTTGGCAACCTGCAGGTATTGAAAGGCATCGATTTGCATATCGATAAGGGAGAGGTGGTCAGCATTGTGGGACCAAGCGGTGCTGGCAAGACTACGTTGCTGCAAATCATCGGCACGCTTGACCAGCCTGATGACGGACAAGTAAAGGTGAATGACATCTTGCTCAATGGATTGTCATCGGATAAGTTGAGCGACTTTCGCAACCGTCACATCGGCTTTGTGTTTCAGTTCCATCAATTGCTGCCAGAGTTCACTGCTTTGGAGAACGTCCTGATTCCGGCTTACATTGCCGGCAAGGGTCAGGGTGAGGCCAAGAAGCGGGCGCAAGAGCTGCTGGGGTTCATGGGACTGACTGACCGTGCTCACCATAAGCCCAACCAACTGTCGGGCGGAGAGAAGCAACGGGTAGCCGTGGCGCGTGCGCTGGTCAACCATCCGGCGGTGATTTTGGCTGACGAACCAAGTGGGAGCCTTGACTCTAAGAACAAAGCTGAACTACATCAGCTGTTCTTCGATTTACGTGATGAGTTCGGTCAAACATTCGTCATCGTGACTCACGATGAGGGATTGGCTGCCCTGACCGACCGAACCATTCACATGAAAGACGGCAGACTGATTGAACCGCAAGCAACGGACATTGAGCCTGCGGAAAACAAGGAATAACAAGATGGAAAACACACATGCAGGTCATCCACAGAAGGATGTGTCGGAAGAGAAGCGAGAACAGCCCAGTGAATCGGCTCGCACGATGATTAAGTTGGGCGATTACAACCAGTTGACAGTTGTCAAAGAGGTGGATTTCGGTCTTTATTTGGACGGAGGGGAAGAGGGTGAGATACTCCTTCCTAAACGTTATGTGTCAAGTGAATACAAAATAGGTGAGCCTTTGGAGGTGTTTGTCTATCTCGATCAAGACGAACGGTTGGTTGCCACCACGCAAACACCTTTGGCTCGGGTTGGCGAGTTCGCCTATTTGGAATGCTCGTGGGTGAACAAGTATGGCGCATTCTTAAACTGGGGACTGATGAAGGACTTGTTCTGTCCGTTCCGTGAACAGAAAAAGCGCATGGAGATGGGTGAGCGTTACATCGTTTACGTCTATCTCGACGAGGAGAGTTACCGCATCGTGTCATCTGCCAAGGTGGAACATTTCTTATCTGACAGCCTACCAACTTATCAACAGGGTGAAGAGGTCGACCTGCTGATTTGGCAGAAAACCGACTTGGGTTTCAAGGTTATTATCAACAACCGGCATGCGGGATTGGTGTACGATAACCAAATATTCAAGGCCATTCACACGGGCGACCGCATGAAAGGATACATCGCCAACGTGCGCGAAGACGGAAAAATAGACGTTACGTTGCAGCCTATGGGGCAGAAGGTGGTTGCAGATTTCGCCGAAACGCTGTTGCAATATCTGCAAGATCATGGCGGCTATTGCGACTTAGGCGACAAAAGTGATGCCGAAGAGATAAAACGTCGCTTCGAAGTGAGCAAGAAAACATACAAGAAAGCCATTGGTGACTTGTACAAACGTCGCCTCATATCGATTGATCCAGATGGCATCTATCTACAGAAAACCCGCAAGTAAGAATTAACAGTCTTTCGGGTTTGTTTGAGCGGCGATACCTGCTCGTGTGACAAAAAGGCGTATGTCTCATCTTTTTGGCTGTTTTTTTGTTAAGCATTCAATCACTCAAATTGGGACTGTAGAGTTAAAAGCGCATCGCATCTGAAGTCATGTACCTGTAGTTTTAGCATCCAGATTTGATTATTAATCCCTTCTGTTTATCCATTAAAGACAGTTCCCGATTTCATTATCACGTTATAACTTCTTATCAACAATGCTGAGACCTCTGCAAAACTCATTGTTCAAAATTTGCTGATTTCATCATATTTTTGTACCTTTATAGTATGAAACAATGTCCTTCTTCTCCGAGTTTTGCTGACCTAATAGTTGGTCATCGTAAGGTTAAACAGACCTTTTTCTTTCAAATTGATCAGATAATTGACTGGAATCCCATTCGTGGACTTATTGAAATTGCTTACACCAAAGGCAACTGTTCCACTGGTCGTCCAAGCTATGACAGCCTTGTGTTGTTCAAGACCGAACTTCTTCGTACATGGTATGGCTTGAGTGACGGC
>NZ_ADEG01000058.1 GCF_000177075.1 Hoylesella buccalis ATCC 35310 | reverse complement strand
CCGTCTAAAGCATGCAGATAGTCCACCAAAATGATGCTTTTAAGCACGAAAAGTGCAGCTTTTGGGGGTAAAATTCATGTTTCTCTTGCCCTGTTTTCACTTATTTGCCACCTGCTTGCCTATTGATTTTTTCTAGATTGAACATTTACAAGTGCAGTTTTAAGGGCGATATTTGGTAAAAAAAGTCAACGTTTTATCCTACTTCCCTCTTATTGATATCTATTTAATTCCGTTCCGCCTTCCGCTGATTTTCAGGGTACTGGAGTGCCGTGCCGACAAAAAAACCTCCACGTTTCCATTGAGGTAAACGTGGAGGATTTGATATGTAAAACAGTACAAGGCCAAGGCAAACCTATTAGTTTGAATTGCTGTGGCGCAGTCTGCTTGAGTCAAAAACCTTTTCCGTTGATGCGTGTCATCAACATCGAGGCGGCTTTATTGTAATGTAAACTTGGCTTTGAGCGGAAGATGGTCGGAAGCGTTGCCCACCAATACCTCAAAATCACCTGGCTCGGCCACCCACTTTTGAAGTTTGTCATGATAGAAACTCAAGGCAGAACGGTCGATGGTGATGTCAACATCCTTGGTTTCTCCCGGAGCGAGATACACCTTCTTGAAGCCTTTGAGTTCCTTTTTGGGGCGCAGCAACGACGATTTCAGGTCGCTGACATACAGTTGAACCACCTCAGCGCCTGCACGGTGGCCTGTATTCTTGACCGTGACGGTGGCTGTGAGTTGGTCGTTTTCCGTTATCTTCTTCTGACTCAAGCGCAAATTTGAAAGGTCAAAGGAGGTGTAGCTCAGCCCATGTCCGAAGGCGAAGAGCGGCTTCGTCTTATCCTTGTCAACCCACCTGTAGCCAACGAAAATGCCTTCCTTGTAGGTTTCGTCTATCACCTTCTTGTCGGCACGCCACGTTCCGGGATAGCTGTTCAGTCGGTGAGCGGGCACGTCGTTCAAGGTCTTGAACCAGGTGTATGGCAGTTTGCCTGACGGATTGGCATCACCCACGAGCACAGAAGCCAATGCCACACCGGCCTGTGAGCCGATAAACCAGCCCTGCACGATGGCCGGAACCTGCTTCACCCACGGCATTTCAACGGCATTACCGGAGATATTGACATAGATAAAGTTTTTATTGGCCTTGGCCAAGGCGGTGATGACGCGGTCTTGTTGGTAGGGCAAACCGTATGATTTGCGGTCGTGTCCCTCACAGTCTTGATAGTCGCTCTTGTTCAAGCCACCGAAGAATATCACATAGTCGGCTGCTTTAGCCTTGGAAACCGCTTCGGCAATCAGCTCGTCAGCCGACCTCTTTTCAGACAAGTCCTGTCCCGTTGTTACGCCATTGTAATTACCAGTGACATCACCCACATAGCCTCGGGCATAGTCTACGGTTGCTTTTCCTGCCAATCTTGCCTTCAGTCCATCGAGCGGAGAAATCTCGCGTTGCACTTTCAAGGACGAGCTTCCGCCACCAACGGTCATCATCTTAATGGCGTTCTCGCCCACCACAAGCACCCGTTTGGCCTGATGGAGATCAATGGGCAGCACGTTTCCTTGGTTTTTCAACAGCACGATGCCTTCTTCTGCAATTTTCTGGGCTGCCTCATAGTGGGCGTCAGAGCATAAGAAACCTTGCTTGTACGTCTGATCCATGGTTGTACGATAAAACAAACGCAGCACCCTGCGCACCTTTTCATCCAGTTCGCGGGTCGTGAACTTCCCTTCTTGAATCAACTTCAAATAAGGTCTTGCCAGGTAATAATTGTCGTAAGCATTGGTGGCCCCCATGGTGAGTCCATCGGTCCAGGTGCCAAATTCCATGTCAAGTCCGTTCTTAATGGCCTGTTCGGTATCGTGCGCACCGCCCCAATCGCTCACCACCACACCGTCAAATCCCCAATCGCGCTTGAGGATGTCGTTGAGCAGATACTGATTGTGGCAGTTGTGCTGATTCTTATACAGGTTGTATGCCCCCATGATACCCCATGCCTTACCTTCCTGCACGGCGGCTTTGAAGGCGGGAAGGTAAATCTCATGCAAGGCTCTGTCGTCCACCACCACGTTGACCTGATGCCGGTATTCCTCGTCGTTGTTCAGGGCATAGTGCTTCACACAGGCTGCCACGCCAATCGATTGCAGTCCCTGAACATAAGGAACCACCATTCGGGAGGCCAGAAATGGGTCTTCGCCCATGTACTCAAAGTTACGTCCGTTCAGCGGAGTGCGGTTGATGTTCACGCCAGGACCGAGTATCATGTTCTTCCCTCTATAGCGGGCTTCCTCGCCTAAGCTCTGTCCATAGAGCATGCCCAACTGTGGATTCCAGGAGGCAGTCAGACAGGTCAGTGCAGGAAAGGCCACACACGAGTCGTTGGTCTGACCCGCCTGTTCCCACTCATCCCACAGCACGTCTGGGCGAACGCCGTGAGGACCGTCGTCTGTCCAAAAGTCAGGAAACCCTAACCGGGGAACGCCTGCCGACGAAAATTTGCTTTGCGCGTGAATCACTCTAATCTTTTCGGCCAGCGTCATGCGTTGCAATGCATCTTCAATGCGTTCTTCCACGTTTTTGGTTGGATCAAGATACACGGGCAACGATTGTGCCTTGGCCATACAAGTCATCCCCAACAGGATGCAGAATAAAATAATTTTTCTCATTTTTATTGGGTGGTTTAGGTCATTATTCAACAAACTTCTCCCCGTCATCCGCATCGATTCACCTTATTTATAGATGCCGTAAGCCTGTCTTATGCTGAGGTGAAGCCTGTCTTTTGCAAAGACAGTGCGAACCGAATGCAATCAAGCTGGCTTGGAATTGCTGAGGTGAAGCCTGTCTTATGCAAAGGTATTGATTTTTTAATGAACACGAAAGACTGGAATATAAAATATGACCGAAAGAGTTCTCATACCACATGGTGGCAACAATACGGAAAAAAGAAAAATAAGAAGGCATGTTTTGTCGGTATCAACTTTTTTCTTTATATTTGCACACACATTATGGCTCCGTAGTTCAGCTGAATAGAATGCAGGATTCCGGTTCCTGAGATCGCGGGTTTGAATCCCGCCGGAGTCACCATTACTAGTGAAATCACACTTAATTCTAAAAACACATGGACATTACAGAGAGATTTATCAACTATACCAAGTTTGATACCCAGTCGTCCGAAGACTCGCAGACAGTCCCCAGTACATCAAAACAACTCGTTTTCGCCAAGTACCTCAAAGAGGAGTTGGAACGTGAAGGATTCTCGGATGTAGAGATGGATGAAAAAGGCTACATCTATGCCACACTGAAGGCAAACACCAAAAAAGACATACCCACCATCGGCTTCATCTCACATTATGACACCAGTCCCGATGCCAGCGGAGCTGACATCAAGGCACGCATTGTGAACAATTATGACGGCGGCGACATCGTCCTGTCAGAGGGAATCGTGTCTTCTCCAGAGAAATTTCCTGAACTAAAGGCGCACGTTGGCGAGGATCTCATCGTGACAGATGGGCACACCTTGCTGGGTGCTGACGACAAAGCGGGCATCGCAGAGATTGTAGATGCCATGTGCTACCTGCGCGATCACGATGAAATTGAGCATGGTGACATTCGCATGGGGTTCAATCCTGATGAGGAAATAGGACTTGGCGCGCACCATTTTGACGTGGAAAAGTTCGGATGCAGCTGGGCTTACACCATGGATGGTGGTGACATTGGCGACCTGGAGTACGAGAACTTCAACGCTGCCAGTGCCAAAATCACCATCAAAGGGGTGAGCGTTCATACAGGATATGCAAAGGACAAGATGATCAATGCCAATCGGTTAGCATGCGAATTCAACGCCATGATTCCCGACACAGACATCCCAGAGACCACCGAGGGCTATCAAGGATTCTATCATCTGCTGGGCATGGAAACCCGAACGGAAGAGGCTAAGATGAGTTATCTCATCCGAGATCACGACCGTGAGAAGTTTGAAGACCGCAAGGACTTTATGGAAGACTGCGCACGAAAGATGAACGAAAAGTATGGTGAGGGTACGGTTGAGATTGTCATCAAGGACCAGTACTACAACATGAAAGAGAAGATTGAACCGAACATGCACGTCATCGACATTGTTTTGCAAGCCATGCAAGAAACCGGTGTGGCCCCGAAAGTGGAGCCTATCCGTGGTGGAACCGATGGCGCACAGCTCAGTTTCAAGGGCTTACCCTGCCCAAACATCTTCGCTGGCGGCGTTAACTTCCATGGTCCTTATGAGTTTGTCTCTATTCAGGTCATGAAAAAGGCGGTCGAAGTTATTGTGAAGATTTGCGAAATTACGGCCCAATACAACGACTAACGCATTTCGTTTTGGCTGCAATCCAGCTTGACATATAAAACAAATCCATTGTAAGAAAGATAAAAACAATGTGCCAAAAAGCGGTCTATAACACTCATCGTGTGCTATAGACCGCTTTTATTTATCCATCTTGTCAACGCTGCCGTCATGTTTGAACGTAAGATATCTAATCCCTACGGCATGCTGAAAGTAAGGTATTAGAAGCTTAAATCCAGCGCAAGTCCAAGATTATTTATTGATTTCAGTAAGGTATCGCTCTGCCTCAAGGGCTGCCTGACAGCCTGTCCCTGCAGCTACGACAGCCTGACGATACACGGGATCAGCCACATCACCAGCCGCATACACACCGGGAATCTTGGTCTTGGGCGTACCAAGGATGGTCTTGATGTAACCTGCTTGATTGGTTTCAAGGAAGTCTTTGAACACAGACGAGTTGGGAGTGTGCCCAATAGCTAAGAAGAAACCGTCGACGGGCAGGTCGTAATGCTCCTCGTTTTCCTCGCCCAAATGTTTAACCAGGTGAACGCCCTCAACGCCATTCTCGCCATAGAGCCCTGTGGCGTTGTGCTTATAGAGTATCTCTATCTTCTCGTTCTCCTCCACACGTTGTTGCATAACATCAGAGGCACGCAGATAATCTTTGCGCACGATTAGGTACACCTTACTGCAAAGGCCAGCCAGATAGGTAGCTTCTTCGCAAGCAGTGTCGCCACCACCCACGACAGCCACCACCTTGCCGCGATAGAAAAATCCGTCACAAGTAGCACAGGCACTCACACCTTGTCCTTTATACTTCTCCTCATCCTCCAAGCCAAGATACTTGGCAGATGCTCCTGTGGCAATAATCACAGTTTCTGCCTGAATCTCATCGCCACTGTCGGTGACCAGCTTGTAAGGCGCTTTAGTCAAGTCAGCCTTGACAATCTCACCGTCTCGGATATCGGTTCCGTAGCGTTCGGCCTGCTGACGCAAATCCATCATCATCTGATTGCCGTCGACACCCTCGGGATAACCGGGAAAATTCTCCACCTCAGTGGTTTGAGTGAGTTGTCCGCCCGTCTGCAATCCGCAATAAAGAACGGGATTGAGATTGGCGCGAGCCGCATAGATGGCAGCCGTATAGCCTGCCGGACCGCTACCAACAATAAGGCAACGGGTATATTGCTTTTGTTGTTCCATCATGTTAGATATGAAATAAGCGTTGTGAACGCTGTAACGTAAAATGGGAAAGATGAAACGAAAAAGGTGAAACACACATACGGATGCATGCGGGTTTCACCTTTTTCACCTTTCATTATAACAGTTCCTCGATTTGCTGAGCGATGTGCTCTAACTTCTCTGTGGGCTCAAAGCGTGCGACAACCTGTCCCTGTTTGTTGATAAGGAACTTGGTGAAATTCCATTTGATGTCGGGCTTCTGCTCGTAATCGGGATCTTCTTTTGACAGGATGTCAACGAGAACGGGAGCGATAGGGTGACTCATATCCCAGCCTGCAAAGCCTTTCTGTTCTTTGAGGAACTTGTAAAGTGGGTCAGCATCGTCACCGTTTACCTTGATTTTCTTGAAGCGTGGAAATTCGGTACCGTATGTCAGTTTGCAGAACTCGTGAATGCTCTCGTCCGTTCCTGGTGCCTGCTGTCCAAATTGGTTGCAAGGGAAATCAAGGATTTCGAAACCTTTTGCATGGTATTTCTCGTAGAGCTTCTCCAGCTCTTCGTATTGAGGAGTGAAACCACATTTTGTCGCTGTGTTGACAATCAACAGCACTTCGTTGGCATACTCCTTGAGAGATACATCGTTACCTTTTCTGTCTTTTACTGAAAAATCATAAATTGTTTTCATTTTCTTCTGTTTATTATAAATGAATATGTTACAATGTCGTAGTTGTTTTGATGATGAGGACGAATCAATCTCCATTGACATCTCAACCATCTTGCTCTCGCAAAGATAGCGAATAAAATCGACATTCCGACGGTACGGAATGCGAATAAATATTAATTTATAACCCAAAAGAAGGAAAACGTCTAATCGGAAACGGCAAGAGGTACATCATAAAACCATTTCGACACACGTCTCCGCACTGTTCATGGGTCAACTTAAATTCATCAGCACCAGGCGCTCGACATATTTACAGAGGATGTCAATGCCCTTGAGATTCTCTCCTCCTTGCGGGATAATCACGTCAGCAAAACGCTTGGTGGGTTCGATAAACTGTTCGTGCATTGGCTTCAGCACGTCCAAGTATCGCTGAACCACCATGTTAACATCCCGCCCCCGTTCGATGGTATCGCGCTGGATGTTGCGAATGAGCCGCTCGTCGGGATCGCAATCAACGAACACCTTCAGATCCATCATCTCGCGCAGCCGCTTGTTGAGCAGCGTCATGATGCCCTCGATGATAATCACCGGCCGGGGTTCCACATGGATGGTTTCAGGCAGGCGGTTGCACTTTAAATAAGAATAGGTGGGCTGCTCGATGGGTTCACCCTCGCGCAATTCGTTCACCTGCTTGATGAGCAGCTTCCAATCAAAGGCATCGGGATGGTCAAAGTTGATGGCGTGGCGCTCCTCCTCGGTCATTTCTGAGGTGTCGTTGTAATACGAGTCTAGCGGCACCACGGCCACATGATTAGGTGGCAGGGCCTCAACAATCTTTCTAACCACCGTGGTCTTTCCCGATCCGGTGCCGCCTGCGATGCCAATGACGGTCACTTCATGATTTCGTTCTTTATCTGTCATCATATTTGTTTGTTTTATTCAGTCTTTTTAGGGGGCAGTCCCAGCACGTCTTCGAACATCACCCGATAGCTTTCTGCCTTCCTCTCCAGCTTCATGGGATAGGCTCTCGAAGAGCTGGGCATGCGATATAACCGCATCGGTCGACCGTCGAAGCTGAACGTGACGTACTGCCCCATCGCAGGCGCAGTAACGCCAAAATGGCCGGTGAAGATGGCCGTAGCCTTCTGACCGGCCGTGAGTACGGCTGTACAATGTGGCAAAGCCCGCAGCAAACCATCGAGATCGGCCGGCTCGATGATTTCCAAATCCTTGTCAGAGGCGGTGTTCTTGGTTCGGCGCACACGCAGGGCTGTATCGAAGAGAGCCACGCCTTTTTCTTCGAGAAAGACTTTCAGTGCGTCCAAATAGAACGTTTTGTCCCGCTGATTCACGAAATGTTGTTTGTCACCGAAAAACAAATAACCGAAAATGCGCCACATGTCGTTCTGAAAATTGGGGTAATAGAACGGCATACTCCAACGTTTAGAAGCTGGAGGAAACGTGCCCAACATCAGCAAGGTGGCGTTCTTGGGCAAGAATGGTTCAAAGGGATGAGTTTCTATCATTATGGGTAGTGCAGGCTATCTCCCCTGAAAGCCTCCCCCAGCCCCTCCAAAGGAGGGGAGAAACAAGAAGGGAGAGAGGAGTAGATGGTTGTGCATGTATGAGTTGACAGGTTTAAAAGTTCAAAAGTTGACGAGTTCACAAGTTGACGAGTTCACAAGTTTATATGTTTACGAGTTTGAAATTTACATGTTTACGAGTTGATTGCTTTTATCTTCCCTCGCCAGTTGTTCATTCCCACTAAATTGCTTATGAGGGTGCTCATAAAATCAATCGCCGTTCAAAACTCATTGACTTTGGGGTGCAAACTCATTGACTTTGTGGTGCAAACTCAATGACTTTGGAGGGCAAACTCATTGAGATTAAAGCCTCTCCCCATACAGCCTCCCCCGTCCCCTCCAAAGGAGGGGAGAAACAAAGAAGGAGGGGAGTAGGTGGGGTTGCATGTATGAGTTGATTGATTGATGAGTAGATGTGTTCACAAGTTTACAAGTTCACGAGTTAATGGCTTTGCTAACCATAAAGTTCAAAGTTCAAACCTCAAAGTTCAAAGTTACCTCTGTTGCTGTTTCACCAAGTACACCACTACCGGTAGGTGGTCACTATATCCATTGAGCCATACGCCTCCGGCCGTCGTACGCTTGGGTGCGCCTTTATATTTGCCGGTAGACTGGATGAGATAATCGTAACGTACAATCTGACCTTTCCAATATTTCAACGACGAATAATCGCGTTTTCCGTTTTGATTGAGCATGTTGGGCGAGAGTACTATTTGGTCAAAGAGATTCCATCCTCCTTGGTACATTAATGTTCCTCTACCATGGTTTGCCAAAATGTTGTACCAAGGATTGTACATATCACCATCCCCCACGTCGTCAATTTCAGCTTTTGCGGACAGCACCTCGGCCATACTCTTGTTCACGGGATCATCGTTCATATCACCCATGACCATGACTTTGGTGGCTGGGTCGAGTTGCAAAAGCGAGTCCTTGATGGCTTTCACCTGCGCAGCGGCCACCTCACGGTAGAACGACCCACTGTAACGACTGGGCCAGTGGCACACGATGGCTGCCACGTGGTCACCACCCATCGTACCCGTGACGGTGAGAAATCCACGGGTGAAGTAAGCGCTGTCTTTTTCAAGCGGTTGAACATACGGCACCAACTTGACAGACGCGGGTTTGAAGAGCTGCGGATTGTACAGCACGGCGCAGTCGATGCCACGCCTATCGGGCCCCTCTACATGGATGTAACGATAGCCGCGGGCCGCCAAGGGTTCTTGAGCCACCAGCGCATCGAGCACCCGCGCGTTCTCCACCTCGCTCAGTCCGATGAGAGCACAGCCCACGTTTGGCAATACGTCCGTACCCATATCAGCCAGTGCGCGCGCCATGTTGCGCAACTTGTTCGTATACTTCAATCCATCCCATTTATACGATCCGTTGGGCAGGAAGTCGTAATCATTCTTTCCCTCATCATGACAAGTGTCGAAGAGGTTTTCCTGATTGTAGAATCCTACGGCGTACACCGAATATTTGTCCTGTCCTGAAATAGCCATGAAGCCTACCACCAGCAGCCCCAGAAGCATGAATAGTTTTTTCATCTTAATATTCTTGTTTTTTACATGACGCATATTATCTTTTGCAAAGATAAGTCATTTATTTCGAATAAAATAAGGTGGAAAGAGAAAAAATACGACATGAAAATTTCATTCATCAAAATATATTTTGTTACTTTGTAGCTGAAAATCATTCACACAGAAAATCTTCCATTATGCAGAATAAGCTAACGCTTGCCGTTCTTGCCTTGTGTTTCGCATCGGTGGTTCATGCCCAAAACGATAAAACCGACCGACAGAAGGCTCCCCTCGTGGACGAATCGGCTTTCACTTTCACGGAAGCACAGTTGGGCGAGGATGACAACATGACCCAAAACGTGACCATCCTCAACTCGAACACCAACGCCTACGCTTCCGGGGTAGGCTATCTTTTCTCCCCCGTTCGCTTTCGTTACCGCGGACTGAATCAGAAGTACAATGACGTGTACATCAACGGTGCACCGATGAACGACATGGAGTCGGGACAGTTTAGGTATTCCATGATTGGCGGGTTGAATCAACAAACCCGCAACGTTGATTTCGCCTTGCCGTTCGAAAGCAACAGCTTTGCGGTGAACGGCATGGCTGGCAGTAACAATTATGACTTCCGTGCGGGCAGCATGCCAGCTGGCCATCGCTTTTCGTTGGGTGCAGCCAACCGCAACTACAGTGCAAGAGGCATGTACACTTATGCGTCGGGATTCGATGCCAAGGGATGGGCCGTGGCCGCCAACCTTACCTATCGGTGGGCCAACAGAGGCTACGTGGAGGGCACATTCTACAACGCACTCTCTTATTTTCTCGGCGTACAGAAGAAATGGAGCAACGGCCATTCGCTGGCATTGTCTACCTGGGGCAACCCCACCGAGCGTGCGTCGCAGGGCGCTTCGACCGATGAGGCCTACTGGTTGGCTAACGACTATCTGTACAATCCGTACTGGGGATACCAGAATGGGAAGAAACGCAACTCGCGCATAGTCAACGATTTTGCACCTTCAGCATTGATGACCTGGGACTGGGACATCAACAAGGACATGCAGCTCACCACTTCTCTCTTCGGCAAATACAGCATGTACAAGAGCACCAAGCTGAACTACAGCAACGCAGAGAATCCACAGCCCGACTACTGGAAGAACTTTCCAAGCTACAACTACGATGTATGGGGCGAAGATACAGACCCACAGAAAAGAAGTCACGCGGCCTTTTTAGACTGGAACGAGGCGTACAATTACTGGACAGCCTCGAAGGCCAACCGGCAAATTAACTGGGATCGACTGTATTGGTCGAACCGACAGGCTGGAGCGAACGGTGCCGACGCCATGTATTACGTGCAGGCTCGCCACAACGACAACTTGGTGATGAATCTGGCATCAACGTTCACTCAGAAGTTGAGCAAGGACCAAACATGGAACTTAGGACTCGTACTGGGACGCAACCAGGGCAGACATTATCAAACCATAGAAGACCTGTTGGGTGCCAAGAGCTATCACAACATCAATACTTACGCACTGGGCAACTATCCTGCCGGTAGCGATGCGGTGCAGTATGACCTGAATACCATGGGGGCAGACCGTGCCGGACGACTGGTTGGCAAAGGTGACAAATTTGGCTACGATTACGACATCATCGTCAACAAAGCACAGGCTTGGACCAACTATTTGGCCACAATGGGGCGCTGGCACTTGATGGTGGCCGGTAAAATAGGTGCAACCGACATGCAGCGAGAAGGCTACATGCGCAACGGTATGTTTGCCAACAACTCGTATGGCAAGAGCGGTCGGGCTAAATTCTTAGATGGCGGCGGCAAAGCCGGCCTCACCTTAGACGCCGGCAGGGGCAACGTGCTGTCCATTGGGGCAGGATATGAATGGCGCGCACCCGTGGCACGCACCGCATTTGCTTCGCCCGAAATGAACAACGACTTTGTACAAGACTTGAAGAACGAGCGCATCTTCAGCAGCGAATTGGGCTATCAGTATCAAAACGCATGGGTGCATGCCAACGTGAACGCCTACTACAACAGGATGGATCACGTCACCGAGTGGCAGAATTTCTATTTCGATGACATCAACTCGTTCTCGTACGTTTCCATGACGGGCATCGAGAAAGAGGCTTATGGCGTAGAGTTGGGTGCACGATTCAAACTGGCATCGTACCTTGACTTGAAGACCATCGGCACCTGGAGCGAGGCCAAGAATACCAACAATGCTAAGGTACGCTACCTCAACTCAACGCGGGCAACCTATACCGACGACATCGTACTGAACAAGAACATGCGCGAAGCAGGCACACCATTGACGGCTGCCAGCCTCGGACTGAGCTATCATCAGAACGGATGGTACGTCGATTTGAATGGAAACTACTACGACCGCATCTACCTGTCCTACGCACCAAGCTCCCGATATGAGAACATACTACTCCAAAGAAAAAGCATGGACAACGAAAGCAACTACCTCGTTCCGGATCAAGCGAAAGGCAATGGTGGTTTCATGTTGGACGGCAGCATCGGCAAGAGTTTCCGCCTGAAGAAGGGTCAACTGAACTTCAACCTCATGGTGACCAACATCTTGAATAACCGGCGCATCGTCACGGGCGGCTACGAGCAGAGCCGGTCAAGCTTCTACACAACCGAAAATGGAAAAGACGTGATAAGAACTTACAAGTTCCAACACAATCCCAAAAAGTATTACGCATACGGAACCAACGGCATGTTCCAGATTTCATACAGATTCTAACATAACGACAAAGACATGAAAGAGCTCAAACATATCATCATGGTGCTGGCTTGCACCCTCTTGGCTTCGTGCATGGGTGCCGACTATGACGCTCCCGACCTAAATGAACCGCCCTACGGAAACAAGCAACTCACGGAGACAAATGTACTCACCATTGAGCAGTTGAAAGCTAAGTACAATAGTGCGATTGCATCGAACGGCTTGGAAGAGATAACCGAAGACGTGCAAATCAAAGGTTGGGTGACTGGCAACGACATCGAAGGAAACCTCTACAACCAATTTGCCTTACAGGATGAGACGGGGGCTATCATCATCTCTGTGGCACAAGGTGCCCTATACGGTTACCTGCCCGTGGGTCAGGAAGTGCTTATTTCACTAAAAGGATTAAAGATAGGTGGCAATGCCAACCAAGGACAAATAGGTGGCGTATACACCAACAAGAGAACGGGAGAGCTACAGGTGGGTCGCCTGAACCGCTATGTTTGGGAACGCCATTACAAGCTCATAGGCTCTGTTCAACCAGGTAAGATAGAGCCTACAGTGTTCGATGTCAGCAAGATCAGCAACGGACAGTACATGGCAGAGCACTGTGGAAAGCTCATGACCCTGAAAAACGTCAGACTGAAAGAGGCTGACGGCAAGGCCGTCTTCGCACCCAATGACAAGAGTGCCGCTCTGATAGCCAGTGCGGTGAACCGCACTCTGGCAGGTATCAGCAGCAATAAAATGGTAGTTCGCACCAGCACCTTCGCCGACTTTGCCAACCAGCCCATGCCAACAGGTTCCGTGGACATCACGGGCATCTTTACCAGATACCGTGACACCTGGCAAATCCTGCTACGCTCAGGCGACGACATCAAGCCGGCCAAATAGGCTAAGGCTACTGTCGGAGATTCGGAAACTAATGGCACTCTTGACTGAAAGCCAAGAACCCAAACCCAAAAGAACAACTATCAATAAAAGAAATAATGATGAAAAAGCTATTTTATTCATTCCTTTCGCTGGCCATCTCGGCACTGAGCCTTACCAGTTGTGAGGACGTTCCCGCACCCTACGAATACCCCAAGGACAATGGCGGCGGCGAGATTATTGTCCCAACTGATGCCAAGGGAACAGGAACACTAAAAGACCCATACAACGTGGCAGGTGCCATCAAGATGATCAAAGGCCTCGAGACCGGTGCCAACTCGGCTGAGGTCTACGTCAAGGGCAAGATTGTCTCCATCAAGGAAATCAACACATCCAATTTCGGCAATGCCACCTATTATATATCTGACGATGGCACAAGCAAGGGGCAGCTCTACATCTTCCGCAGCTTAGGATTGGGAAATAAGAAGTTCACCTCAGAGAATATCAAGGTGGGTGACGAGGTTGTGGTTTGCGGACAGTTCACAAACTACATGGGGAACACGCCGGAAACCGTTATCAACAAGAGCTATCTCTACTCAGTTAATGGCAAGACGAGCGACAACTCGCAGCCACAGGAACCGGGAACCACTGTCAATCCCTCCGGTGAAGGCACAGAGGCATCACCCTTCAACGTAGCATCAGCGATGAAAAAGGACAAGGTTGCCAAGGTTTTCGTCAAGGGATACATCGTGGGATTCATTCCTGGAAAGGACAAAAATGAGGCCAAGTTCACCGCAGAGGGATGCGAAACAGAGACCAACCTCCTGATTGCCGACAAGGCTGATGAAACAAACATCGCCAACTGCATGCCTATACAACTGCCAAAAGGCAACATTAGGACTGGACTCAACCTCAAGCAAAACAAGAACTTATACAAGAAAGAGATAAAACTCTATGGAGACATAGAGACATACTTTACCATCACGGGACTGAAAAACGTATCGTATGCCTTGGTCGGTACCAAGAGTCTCGGGACAAAACCCGGCCAGCCAGTAACGCCTTCCACCGACATCCTGAACGAAACGTTCGCCGAGAGCCTGGGCTCCTTTACCATTGCCAACGAGAAAGACCTGCCGCAAGGCCTTAAAGCTGTATGGTTTTTGGACAAGAAAAACCACCGAGTGAAGGCCAGTGCCTTTTTCCAAAACAAGAAATACGAGACGGAAAGTTGGCTCATCTCACCTGCCCTCGACCTGAGCGGCAAGACTTCTGTCACGTTGTCTGTTGAACAAGCCGCAAAATTCTTCACCTCTCTGAAAGACGAAATCTTCATCAAGATATCTACGAACTATAAGAGTGGCAAGCCCTCGACAGCCACTTGGGAGGTTCTTACGCCCAGCAAATGGCCGTCGAACAAGGACTGGACTTCCGTCAACTCAACCGTTGACCTCAGCGTCTACGCAGGCAAGAAAGACGTAAGAATCGCCTTCCAGTACAAAAGCACTGCACAGTCGGCCGGCACCTGGGAACTGAAAAACTTAGTCGTGAAATAACAAAAAAGCATTGATACGTTTGGCTGTTTGCGAAATTCTTCGTACTTTTGCAGCCCATATAGCTTAGTTAATTCAATTATATTCAATAAGAAATCAAAATGAAAAAAGGAATTCATCCAGAAAACTATCGCCCCGTCGTATTCAAAGATATGTCCAACGGCGATATGTTCCTTACAAAGTCTACATGCAAGAGTAACGAGACAGTAGAATTTGAAGGCGAAACTTACCCAGTGGTAAAAGTAGAAATCTCAAGCAGCTCGCACCCATTCTATACCGGTAAGAGCAAACTTGTTGACACGGCAGGTCGTGTAGACCGCTTCATGAACCGTTACGGTAAGATTCAGAAATAAGATACAAAACTTTTTTTGACGACAAGAAAGTGCGTTCGGGCGTAGTTGCATATACGGTCGGTCGCACTTTTTTCATTCCACCACACGCCGATGAACAAACTAAACCACTTTCTCTTCCCACTCTTCGCCATCCTCGCACTGGCATCATGCAGTGACGACAATGGTTCAAAAAAGTCTGCTGAAGCCAACGTCAACGCCAACCAACATATTGGCGTATCCACCGTAGGCAACCCCATGATGCCTCCTGAGGTCAGTCGTTTGGAGTTTCCAAAAGTAAAAGGAGGCAGCAGCATGATCATCGTGCACAAGGCACTGCTCAACAAACGTACTGGCGAACGTGGTGTGAACTATTCTACCGAGTGGGACACCAGCAAGAAATCACTACGTTGGAGCTGCTACCAGATGTACCGAGGCGTTAGCGAAACCCATACCAGCCGCTACCGATCGGATACCAATCAATATCCACGCGACGAGAATATTCCATCAGCCTACCAATTTGACAGGGATCCTTTCTGGCGTACAGGCTACGACCACGGCCACATCTGCCCCTCAGCCGACCGTCTGGGGTCAAGAGAAGCTAACATCCAGACCTTTTATCTCTCCAACATGATGCCACAAGTGCACGCCTTCAATGATGGAGTTTGGAAGAACATGGAAGCACAAATAAGATCTTGGAATCAAGACAGTTTTCGTGACACGCTGTACGTCTGCAAAGGCGGAACCATAGACAACGGCAGTCAAATACTGACCACCCTCGGTCAAGGGCTCATCGTTCCCAAATACTTCTTCATGGCCGTGTTGTGCAAGAACAAGATGGGTTACAAAGCTCTCGGTTTCTGGGTGGAACACGAGGCCAACGGTGACACGTCGCTCGGCAAATACGTCGTCAACATCCACGAGCTGGAACAGAAGACCGGCATCGACTTTTTCTGCAATCTACCCGACGCTATCGAACGCCGAGTAGAAACATTACCAGTAGAGAAAGTGCAACGAGCCTGGGGGTTGCCCTAATCATCAGCAATGGCAACCGGCCCTGGCTTATCTTCATCACTCCTCAAAATCCATCGTCACCTTCTTGGCATAAGTATAGCGAGTATATGAAAACTCATCCGACTCACCAGTGCCAACCATCACGCCAGAGAATGTGTGATCATCGAGCTTCATGTCGTCAAAATCAATAATCATCTGGAATTTCTTCCCATTTTCACCATCATAGGTAATGATGATGTCTCCAGATCGAGAATCGATTGCCCAAGAGAACGTTCTATCGTAAGCCATTTCCCCATTGAAATAATCCACCTGGCGGCCACGACCATTGCGCGAGTTGGAATCGTACATATCAAATTCTATGTCGGTGTCGTACACCTCTTCCCGCAATAGTCCATCGGGGTCTTTAAAGCGAGCAGCGGTCTTTCCCGTCCAATGTCCACGCAGGGTCTGTGCCATCTCATACAGCACGTCCTGAGAGTTATCGTAAGGGTCTTCATAATAATAATCATTGTCGTCGCTACATGAGGTAACGCTGACCGTGAAGAGTGCCATTAACACGATAGGTAATAATTTCATCATCTTTTTCATCGTCGTATATTTTAAAGTTTCATAATTTTATCTATTGCAAAAATACACAATAGATCTAGTATATCCAAAGATGTTTTCACTATTGCTGCATAGGGTTTTTCCTACCTTGTTGGGGGAAATACCTGCATCTACCCCATCGCCTACCTGTAAATCATAGCGACAGTTTGTTGAAAAGATGGCTCAACACACACGCCTCTATCATGAAACAAGGGTGCTTTTCATTTTAAAACAAATGGAACGCTCTACGATGAAAAGTCTTCCGTCGCAACGTTTTTTTAACACAAATGCTGAGCGTTTTTCAACCAACATATTCATGCGTGGAAAATAAACTAATCATGAGAGAGTTTTTATATTTATTTGATTATTAATGATTTACATAATTATTAAGCATAAATCGAAATCAAAAAGCATCGTGTTTGGGTCAAAAAACCTCTTTTTTTGTGCGAAAAACGCCCTCTATATGATGTATATTGGGGCGCAAAAGCATACATATTGGACAGCAAAAGCATACTAATTGGCGATTTAACCCATGTGAATAGCGTACAAAATGATGAGTTTAAGGCAGACAACGCCTTAAAATTCTCACCATTTTTTCTATTTTCCAATTTTATTTTGTCAAAGAAAATGAATTGATTTAACAAACGAAAGGTTTGTTAACAAAAAAAAAGGTTTTGTTGGTTGCCATTCGACAATATTATCACATCGTGTCGTAAATGGCAGTTTCATTCTTCATTCATGCAAAAGGTTATAATTGTCGGTTTACACCGAACAACCATCTTAAATGTGAGTTCCGTGGCTCAATAGACCACCCGAATGGCATGGGTATATGCTTTTTTTATTAAATTTGTACCCATAAAAAGAGAAGATGAAACAAAAGATTATCCTATCCAAAAATTTGCAAGCTGACCTGTCCAAGGCGATTGCAGCATGCCAACCCGACCGCATTTTCGTCGTTGCGGACGACGTGACCGCCGAACATTGTTGGCCGAAGATTCGTGAGTTTGACTTGCTGAAAGGCGCACAGCTCATCACCATCCCCGCTTCTGACGTTCACAAAGACTTGCGGTCGGTGGAAAAGATATGGACGGCACTGCAAGAAGAACGAGCTACCCGCCATTCGTGCGTCATCAACCTGGGGGGCGGCATGGTGACAGACCTTGGCGGATTCGCCGCCTCTACCTTCAAACGCGGCATCCGCTTCATCAACATCCCCACCACCCTGCTGGCCATGGTCGACGCCTCCGTGGGTGGCAAGACGGGCATCAACTACGGGGGACTGAAGAATGAGATAGGGGTGTTCAATGACGCCTGTTTCGTCATCCTGCACGCAGCATTCCTGCAAACGCTTGACCTGGAAAACCTGCGCAGCGGCTATGCGGAGATGTTGAAGCACGGCTTGATTAGCAACGACAAGATGATGGGCGAATTATTGACGTTCGACTTGAGCGGTGACGTTGATTTCCAGCAGCTGCAAGGAATGATTGCCGCTTCGGTTGCCGTGAAAGAAGAAGTGGTAACACGCGACCCTTTTGAACAGAACATACGCAAGGCGCTGAACCTCGGACACACCTTCGGTCATGCGTTCGAGTCGTGGTCGCTGAAACGAAAGCCCGTCTTACATGGTTGTGCGGTCGCCTATGGCCTGGTTTGCGAGTTGTACCTGAGCTGCGTCAAGTGCGGCTTCCCTACGGAGAAGATGCGACAAGTGGTCAGGTTCGTTAAAGAATGGTATGGACAATTGCCGTTTACATGCGACGACTACGACGAGCTCATCGCCTTGATGCGTCACGACAAGAAGAATCTTGGTGACGAGATAAACTTCACGTTGCTTGCCGACGTGGGCGACATCAAGCTCAACCAGACGGCGACGATGGAGGAGATTAAAAACGCTTTCGACTTCCTTCGCGAAGGCGAGTAGCGCATATCAGTGGCATGCCCTGCCGCGACATCCTACTTGCCGCCGGCTCTTTCCCCACTCATTCGTCATCCACCGCAAGGACGCAGCTGCAAGGTAAGTCGGGATTCTCGGCCATTCGCTGAGCCAAAGCCCGATTGGGTTTCCCCGTTTCGGTCATCGGAATGCGGTCTACCGACAGATACAGGCGCGGTTCCCAATAACGAGGCAAGGCCCGATGCAGCAGTTTGTGGATGGCTCGCAGGAAGGGTAACTCAGACTTTTCCTCAAAGGTTACTCCCTCGTCATCGTCCTCTTTCTCCACCATCAGCACGACTATTTCGCCAAACTTCTCACTCTTGCGCTTGGTCACCATGTAAGGCATGGTGAGGAAAGGACGAATCAGGCGTTCCAACTCTTCCATCTGAATCTTCACGCCGCCACTGTTAATGACGTTGTCGCGACGACCAATGATGCGAAAAGCAAGGGCGTTTTGCCCCTCAGACGTGCTTGTCTCTCGGATTTCGGCCATATCATTCGTTACAATGGGCGAATCACAAAGCTTCGGAGCGTCAATGACTAAACATTCATCGGCATTCGTTGATACCTTTATTCCTTGCAGGGGCGTGTACCAACTGGAAGATTCGAGACCGTTCAATCTGCGTAAGGCAATGTGTGAAAGGGTTTCTGTCATGCCGTATGTGCTCCATACCGCATGAGGAAAGTCGTGCAGTTGGGCTGCCAAGACATCGTCAATAGCCCCTCCACCAATGATAAGATGTTTGATTTGGCGTAATTTTTCCCGTTCTTCGGGTACTTGCAGCGAGTTATATACTTGCAGGGGAACCATAGCGGCAAAGGTAATTGGAACGCCAACCGTTGCCAACGGATGGCCGGAGGGGGCTACCTGTATCAAACGGAGTTGCCTGACCAGTGAGCGAACCACCATCATCTTGGCGCCAATATAATCGAGATTCATGCACAACAATGCGGTGTCACCAGGCTGTAATCCAAGGAAGTCACACGTCATCTTGGCACTTTCAATCATTCTGTCCTTCCTTACATTCATCTTCTTCGGCGCACCTGTCGACCCACTGGTTTGCACATGAATAGTCCGTGCATCATCATTCCATTCGCTGATAAATTCTTGATAAGTCATTTTTTACCTCCATTTAATGTCTTTGTCGGCATGAACCACAACTGATCTCCTCTCACTTCCAACGGCATAGGAACGTTGTCCGTAAACAAAAGTCCTGTTCCCAAGCCCTGCGGAAAGGTGACATGCGGTCCATAAATCTTTGCGGCAAGTTGTGCAATGGCGTTCAATCCCACATTACTCTCCAACGCACTGGTGAGCCATGAGCCTATGTTTCGTTGTCTTGCTAACGTTATCCATTCTTCTGTTCCATACATGCCACCATGCAACGAAGGCTTCAAAATGATGTATTGAGGGCGTATGGCATTGAGCAACTCTTCTTTTTCATGTCGCTGGTTCACACCAATGAGTTCTTCATCGAGTGCGATTAGAATGGGCGACTCACGGCACAAGCGCGCCATTTGCTGCCACTGATGCTGCTTGATGGGTTGCTCTATCGAATGAATGTCATACTTAGCCAACTGTTCCAACTTTGCGAGAGCCTCATCAGGTGTGAAACCTCCGTTGGCATCAAGGCGCAATTGGACTTGCTCTGAGGTGAAATGCGAACGGATAGCGCGCACCAGTTCCAATTCTTTCTCAAAGTCGATAGCCCCTATTTTCAACTTCACGCACCGAAAACCCTGCTCCAATTTTTCCTGCATCCGATGCAGCATTTCCTCAAATGTACCCATCCACACCAAGCCGTTGATAGTGATTCCCTCCTCTCCTCGTGCGAAAGGGGTGTGAAACAAAGCAGCACTTCCGTTTGCCTTTATTTGCGCCAACGCCGTTTCCAACCCAAAGAGTATTGACGGATAAGGTCGCAAACGCTCGTAGTTGATACGCCCATCGTGCGTCATCTCATTGCACGCTTCGGTTAATATTTGCTCATAATCAGGACAAACGTCACAACTTAAATCAGGCAAGGTGGCACACTCGCCCACCCCCTTGATGGAAGGACGGTCTTCACGCCAAAGGGTTACATAGTAACTCTTGTGCGTTTGGTATACTCCCCGTGAGGTAGTGGCAGGATTTTTGAAGTGCAGTGTGCGCTTACTGACAGAATAACACAAGCTCATATTCATCTTATCAATGACTTTTTCTATAATCAATTCTTGCCTTCGACATTTGCTCTCTGATTCCACCTTGCTTCACAAAATCATCTTTCACCCGGTTGATGTATTTTCTAAGGAATATGTCAGCTTGATGAATGAGTGTAATAGCAATGTTCGCAATGGTCTCATCACTTCTTTCCTTGATGGCGTTTCGATAATATGCCGAGTCGTTATGCCGCGCGCAAACACGTCTGGTCTGTATTGTTCTCGCATCATTCACATCCCAGACAGCAAGCTCTCTCACCCGCAAATAATCCTGATAATCTATCAACAACTCCTGCAAACTTGCCTTAGCCACATTCAATAGCTTTATTTCTGTTTCAGATGAAGTGGTTGAAGCAGCACATCCCTCCGCTATATTCTGTTTTCCCGAGCGAGCCGCTTGTACCATTTGGTCTACCGTTCTGTCGTTCTTTGCCAAAAAGTGGTGAGCAAAATAAAAGGTAATGTCATAGATGCACTCGGTTTTTTGATAAACAATTAAGTTTTGATAATTACCTTTTTGCGGCAAAAACTGGTTGGTTTGCATGGCTTGTAGTTTTTTTAGTGGTTATTATTTATTGGGCTTATTGGCCTTATTAGGCCTATTGGGCTTATTAGGCTAATTAGCCTAATTAGCCTAATTGGGCCTATTAGCCCTATTAGCCCCATTAGTTTTAAGGAAACTGCGGATACTTATCAAAGTCGGGTTTGCGTTTCTCCAAGAACGCTTTTCCACCTTCTTGCGCCTCATCCATGGTGTAATACAGCATGGTAGCATCGCCAGCCAACTCCTGAATACCAGCTTGTCCGTCCAACTCGGCATTCAGTCCAGCCTTAATCATGCGTAACGCCAAGGGCGAACGCTGCATCATTGTCTCCGCCCATGACACGCATTCATCCTCCAATTCATCGAATGGCACCACCTTGTTCACCATGCCCATACGCTCTGCCTCGTGTGCCGAGTACTGCTTGCACATGAACCAAATCTCCCTGGCGCGCTTCTGTCCCACCATTCGAGCCAAGTACGAAGCGCCAAAACCCGCATCAAAAGAGCCTACCTTTGGTCCCGTTTGGCCGAAAATGGCATTCTCACTGGCAATCGTCAGGTCACACATGACATGCAACACATGCCCTCCTCCGATGGCATAACCATTCACCATGGCAATCACAGGTTTGGGTAAGCGTCGAATTTGCATCTGCACGTCCAGCACGTTGAGGCGTGGCACGCCGTCTGTTCCTACATATCCGCCTCGTCCCTTCACGTGCATGTCGCCCCCAGAGCAAAATGCTTTGTCTCCTGCTCCCGTGAGAATAACCACACGAATGCCCGCACACTCTCGGCAATAGGCAAAGGCTTGCGACATTTCCCATGTAGTGAGCGGTGTAAAAGCGTTGCGATAACGCTCACGATTAATCGTGATCTTTGCAATTCTGTTATACTCCTCGAAGAGGATTTCCTTAAAGTTGAAGCCGTCAATGGACTTCCATTGTCTCTTTTCCATATCAAATTAAACTTGTTTGTATTCGTTCATTGCCTGTTCATCTTGTTCTTGCGAGGTAAACACCTCAAAGACTACGGGGCGGTCAAAGTTGTCGTTCACAAAGCGATTCATGTTATTTTCAAGTTCTTCCTCATCGTGTGCCGAAAGGTAAGCTACGTTGTTTTGCTGGCAAATCCCCCAAGCCGTGGTATGATGTTGGGCAGAAATCAATGTCTGCTGAGCCGTACTCTCTTTCAAACCCGGCAAACTTTGAAAGATACCCCCACCCCCATTGTTCAACAACAGCACTCTGAAATTGCCCCCTAAGCTATGCCACAGGGCGTTTTGGTCGTAGAAGAAACTCAAATCACCGATGACGCAATACACGTTTTGAGTTGTCACCAGCGAGCAACCTGCTGCCGTTGACAAACTTCCGTCAATGCCATTGACACCCCGATTACAAAAAACATAGTCGCTGGAAAAGTGGTTAACCAGCCTAACGGACATGCTGTTGGCGGCATGGAGTACATACCTGTCCTTGTGACTTGCAGTCTCAAAAAATCTTTTCACAGCCAGCCATGAAGAGTAAGGGGGATGAAAACGCTCTGTCTGCGCCTGCACTTGTTGAATCAGCGTTGCCCATCTTGAACGAAAACCAGACTCAAAAGGCAGCCTTTGTCTTTCTTTTTCCCCACGGACATACCGCAAGATTACCTCCAAGACATCATACGGCGCACCCTCAATCACGCCTGTCAGGTTTTGAAAAGTATCGTATATTGCTCCCCGCTCATTGACAATCCAAGTCTTGGCGGCTGGAGATTGGCGCAGAAACGCTTTCAAACGCTTACTCACCAACGTTCCACCAAGGTACACCACTACATCTGGTTGATATTGTTCTACCCGCTGCATGCGCATCAATACCTTATCTATATGTAGAGGAAAAAGCCCTTCGGTTGGTGAATCGGGATAGCGAGACGTATCCTCATGACAAGCCATTCCGAGACATTCGTACACAACTACCACATCCGCTGACAACGCACATAATTGCAAAGCCATGCGCCGAGCCTCTTTGTTACTTAACTGTCCCACGACTATCATCGGGCGTTGGGCTGACTGGATATCCGCCAAAAGCGACTGACAGTGAGCCACATCGGTCGTTGCCACTACCTGTCGAATCGCCCGTTCGGTTGGCAACGCTGGCACATTGAACGTGAACAAGGGTTCTGAAATAGGCACATTCAAATGTACCGGACTGCCACCATGCCGCTGACAACAAAGCAACGCTTCGTTTACCAATCGATTACAGTACCACCGTTCGTCATCAGTAGAAGGCTCAGGTAACGAGACTGCCTTACTGACAAAACGCCCTAAAGCATCCAACTGTGGCAGGGTTTGACCGTCTTGTTGGTCAATCCACATCGCAGGTCTATCAGCCGAAATCACTACCAAAGGCACATGTTGATAATAAGCCTCTGCCGTAGCTGGCAAAAGATTGAGCAACGCTGTACCCGAGGTGACACAAACGGCAACAGGATGCCTTATGATTTGAGCCATACCCAAGGCAAAAAATCCAGCCGAACGCTCGTCTGTCACCGGGTGGCATGTGATGTTGGGGCATTCGTTGAGATTATGTACAATGGGTGCATTGCGCGAACCGGGACACACCACAGCGTGTTTCACACCGTGTGCCACTAATAATGCGGTGAGTATATTGACGTTCTCTTTGTCTGAATAGGGCATGGAAGAAGTGTTTAGTTGACGAGTTTACAAGTCAATAGTTGACAAGTTACAAGTTGACGAGTTGACGAGTTGATAGTTTTTTTAGATCTTGAGTATGTGAGTTATTAAGTTTTTAAGTTGACAGTTGATAGTGCACAAGTTGATAGTTGACAAGTTGATAGTTGACAAGTAGACGAGTTGATAGCTTTGCTAACCATAAAGTTCAAAGTTCAAAGCTCAATGTTCAAAGTTCAAAGTTATCAGCTAATCACTCTCCTTCCCTTTGGGGAGGGGTTGGGGGAGAGGCCACTACCTTTTTCATCGTTTCCATCTTCGCCACAGTTTCTTCCCACTCCTGCTGCTCAATACTATCGGCGAGTAGGCCTCCGCCGGCATAGAAGCGGTAGCTACGGTCTGAGATTTGCATACAGCGAAGCGAGACATACAGATGTGTCTCGCCCTTGGGATTGAGCAAACCCACAAAGCCACTGTAATAACTTCGATGGATATGCTCGTTTTGCAAGATAAAACGGTGCGCCTCCGCCTTGGGCAATCCACACACAGCAGGTGTGGGATGCAAAGCTTCGAGTAACGTTCCCAGCTGATTTGGGTCACGAAGTTCGAAGGTGAAGTCAGTACGTAGATGCACCAAGCCACCCGCTTGTACGGTATAGGGGCCTCTCTCCTCGACATGGGCTGCGAAAGGAACCAGACTTTGTTGTATATACATGGCCACACACCGTTGTTCCTGTCTGTTCTTATCTGACCATACACGCTCTCCTACCGACAGCTTGTTACCAGCAAGCTGTCTTGACATCACAGGTTGACTTTCATCATCGTTGAGCTTCATCGTGCCAGCTAACGCCATGGTTCGCCACCGTTCTCCATCCCCAGACAGCAACACCTCGGGAGTAGCCATGAGCCAAGTGCCGGTCATGGGCGTGCAAACCAAAACGATGGCCTGTCGCGGATAGCATCGACAGGCTGCTAAGAACAAACTTTCGGCATTTGCGCCGTCACATCGCTCCACCTCTTCGCTGCGGGCAAGTACCAACTTGTCAAACTTTTCAGCCTTCAGTGCTTGGTGAAATTGGCGGAAATCACGTCCATAAGCCAACCGTTCTTCCTGTTTTTCGGCATCCATAAGCCGTCCGTCACGCTGGCAAGAGCAAGGGTCACTCTCATTTATATTCTCTTCTTGCACCTTGTCAGGATGCATCAACACGATGGGATGGGCGGCATCAATGGTAAAGGGAGCCATAACAAACCCTTCCCGTCCATTGAGTTCAGTCAGCCGAGTCAGCACTTCAGGCTCGCCCTGTGTCTGTTCCAGTCGGATGAAATGCTCGGCATGCGGAAGCCGATAGTATGCTATACTGCTCATTTTTTTGGTTTACGCATGGCAAAATTAGTCACCTGAACGGTTGAGATGAGCTTGTCGTTTTGGTCCTTAATCTCGATGTGCCACTGGTGCAGTGTGTCACCCTTGTGCTGCAACCGACCGTAGGCCGTCACGGTATCGCCTTCCATCACCGGCCTGACATGGTTGCCGCTGACATTGATACCCACGCATATCTTGTCGGGACAAAGTGCCATACTCCCCACACCCGCCAAATTTTCGGCCAGTGCCAAGGTAGCACCCCCACTTAAAAAACCAAATACCTGCTTGTTGCTATCGTCCACCTTCATCCGTGCCATACAGGTATCAGGCTCGGGAGTGGAGATAAATTCCATGCCCAAGGTGTTAGACAAGCCATCCTGTCGCTTGATAATATCTTTGATACGTTCTAAATCCATTGTAATTTTTGGTTATCAACTTCAAAGATACAACAAAAGAAAGAGGTTTCAAAAAATACCCGTTGTTTTTTTAATAATGAAGATTCACCTTCAAAATGCAACTACAATCATCATTTTATGCCTGCATCATTTGTGGGAATATCCATTTATTCGTAACTTCGCCTAGCAGCTCATTGGGTTGACCTGCAGGATAACTGGCCTACAGGATGACGTAACAGGGCTTTACTACGGTAAAAATACAGTCTAACCTTCACACCTAAAAAAGAAACTTATGCCAATCAAGAAATGGAAAACCTTAAAGTCGGATTACATCATCAAGCGCCCTTGGCTCACGGCTCGTCGAGACGAGGTGCAACTGCCCAACGGCGTGATTCATGACGAGTATTATGTACTGGAATATCCCGATTGGATCAATGTGATTGCAGAAGATACAGAAGGCAACCTGATTATCGAACAGCAATGGCGGCACGCACTGGGCATCGTGTCTTCAGAAATCTGTGCCGGCGTGATTGAAAAAGATGAGAAACCCCTTGATGCCGCCCAACGAGAACTGCAAGAAGAGACCGGTTATGGTGGTGGCACATGGACAAAACTCATGACCATCTCTGCCAATCCCAGCACCATGACCAACCTTTGTCATTGTTTTTTGGCAAAGGGAGTGAAGCCCGTGAGCAGCCAACACTTGGACCGCACAGAAGATATCGAATTCAAATTGCTGCCCAAGGAAAAAGTGTTTGAGATGTTGAAAAACGGGGAATTCATGCAAGCCCTGATGATTGCGCCACTCTGGAAATACTTTTCTGAATATCTTTGACCCTACTCCTTTCCATGCAGGATGGCAACCTTAGGGAACAAAGCACAAAAGCATTAAGCCATACCGTCGATTTCTCGAAGTATGCTCAACCCTTCATTGGCACTTTCCACCTCACTGACGTGCATCATGCGCCTACCTTTTATTTCTTTCAAATCACATCGGCGAGGGTGCCTACCGATATAGTTGAGCACATTATCAAATGCCTTGCTCTTGTAATATGCACTCATGGGATTGCTCACAAACTGCATGGTCATTCTGCCTTGTTTCAGCATGAGCTTCTCACACCCTAAGCGCTTACCCACGCGTCGCAATGCAACGACATTCATGAGTTCTTCTCCTTCGTGGGGAATGGGACCGAAACGATCGATCAACCGCTGCCGATATGCTGCCAATTCGTTATCATCTTCAATATTATCCAATTCCCTATACAGCAACATACGCTCACTGCTACCGGGCACATAACTATCGGGGAAATACATTTCCAAATCGCTCTCCACGGCACAATCATCCACGAAATCGGCTCCAGACACCACTTCTCCACTTGCAATAGACTCTTCGTAAAGGTCGCTGAACTCATCATTACGCAGCTCGGTGACAGCCTGTGAAAGGATTTTTTGATAGGTTTCGTACCCCAAATCTTCCATGAAACCGCTCTGTTCTGCCCCTAAGAGATTTCCTGCCCCACGGATATCCAAGTCCTGCATGGCGATGTTGAACCCGCTACCTAATTCAGAGAACGTTTCAAGTGCTTCGAGTCGTCGGCGCGCTTCGGGCGTGAGAACCGACTTAGGAGGTGCCAACAGGTAACAAAAGGCTTTACGATTGCTTCGTCCCACACGTCCTCTCATTTGATGAAGGTCTGACAATCCGATGCGATGAGCATTGTTGATGATAATGGTATTGGCATTGCTGATGTCAATTCCGTTCTCAACAATCGAAGTTGAGAGCAACACATCGTAATCATGATTCATGAAATCTATCAAGATAGTCTCCAACTGTTCGGGCGGCATCTGTCCATGCCCAATCGCCACACGGCAATCGGGTACATATTTTAAAATCATCTTCTCAATCTCTGGCAGCGTGGAGATACGGTCGTTCACAAAATACACTTGCCCATTTCGGCTCATCTCAAAGTTGATGGCATCGGTGATGATTTCATGTCCATAAACACCAATCTCCGTGTGAATGGGATAGCGATTGGGCGGCGGCGTGCGCATAACGCTCATGTCGCGCGCACCCATCAACGAGAATTGCAGAGTGCGAGGAATGGGCGTTGCCGACATGGTGAGCGTGTCGACGTTGGTCTTCAGCTTGCGAAGTTTCTCCTTTGTGGACACGCCGAACTTCTGTTCCTCGTCGATGATGAGCAAACCTAAGTCGTGCCACTTCACCGACTTGCCAATCAACTTGTGCGTCCCGATGATGATGTCAATACGCCCTGCAGCCAAATCCTCCAACACCTGACGGGTCTGTTTGGCACTTCGAGCGCGCGACAGATAATCCACTCGCACCGGCATGCCACGCAACCGCTCTTGGAAAGTCTTGTAATGCTGGAATGCCAACACCGTGGTTGGCACCAACACGGCCACCTGCTTGGAGTCGCAAGCGGCCTTGAACGCTGCCCGAATGGCCACCTCGGTCTTGCCGAATCCTACATCACCGCATACCAAACGATCCATGGGACGCGCTTTCTCCATATCTGCTTTCACTTCTGCCGTGGCCTTTACCTGATCGGGGGTGTCCTCGTACAGGAAACTGGCCTCCAGTTCATGCTGCATATAGTTATCGGCACTGAAAGAAAATCCCTTATCATGCCGACGCTTGGCATATAACTTGATGAGATCGCGCGCAATGTCCTTGATGCGCTTCTTGGTCTTCTCCTTGAGCCGTTCCCACGCACCTGTCCCCAATGTAGACAAACGAGGAGGTTCGCCAGTGTCGCTACGACGATACTTGGAGATTTTATACAGCGCATGTATCGAAACATCTACAATGTCGCCTCGCTGATAGATGATGCGAATCATCTCTTGATACGTATTGCCTGTAGGCACTCTCACCAAACCTCCAAACTTACCAATACCAAAATCAACATGCACGATGAAGTCGCCTGGCTCCATCTCTTGCAGCTCTTTCAGCGTGAGAGCCATCTTGCCTGAGCGCGCCTTATCCGACTTGAGGTTGTACTTATGAAAGCGTTCGAATATCTGATGATCGGTAAAACAGCATATCCTCAGGTTGTTGTCCACGAACCCTTCATGCAGCGAAGCATCGCCCGTTCCCTTCAAAGAAAGCGGCTCCTGGAGCCGGGATGATGTCCTTGGGGCGCCATTATCGTCACGCAGGGCGGCATCGGGCGTAGCTCCCAGTATCTCACGAAGGCGCTCTACCTGCTTCTTGCTCTCGGCAAAGATGTACAGACTGTACCCTTGCAGCGCATAGTCTTCAAAAGTTTGGCGCAGCAAGTCAAAGTTCTTATGAAACAAGGGTTGCGGTGTAATGCTGAAGGTAATAGTGGCCTGTGGTGTGATGGGTGGCTGCGTACCAAACTGGATACATTGAAAGCCAGCCACATCGTGTGCGAATTGCCGTGCCGTAATCAGTTGCTGCTCTCTTCGCAGCGTGCGAATAATCTCCTGTTGCTCTACCTCTGTGGCTCCTTCCATGCGCTCTTGCACCACCTGCGACGCAAAACCTTCATTGTATACACGGTCGATGGTGTCGTGAACGTAGGTGAAATCTTTCATCACCAACAACGCGTCGGCGGGCAAGAAGTTTAGGAACGGCACTTTATCACTGTCCGCAGTGGCCAATTGAGGTACGATTTCTATAGCCGTTTGCTTGTCCTTAGACAACTGGTCTTGTACGTCAAAGGTGCGAATGGTATCCACCTCATCACCAAAGAAGTCGATTCGCAAAGGCCATTCGCTGCTGAACGAATAGACGTCTACAATGCTCCCGCGTACGGCAAACTGCCCAGGTTCGTACACATAGTCCACTTCCTGGAACTCAAAAGCCAGCAAGTTTTTCTTCAGTTGCATGGGGTCTACCGTTTGTCCCACATTCAATTTGATGGTACCCTCGTCCAGTTTTTGCTTGGACACCACCAGTTCGCAGAGCGATTCGGGCGAGGCGACGATGTAAAGAGGCTTGCCCGCCGCCAGCTTGGACAACACCTCGGTGCGCAATATCTCGTTGGCGGCATCACGTTGCCCATACTTCACGGCCCTACGGTATGACGATGGGAAATACAGCACCTGCTGATTGCCAAGCGCCTGCGTCAGGTCGTGATAGAAATAGCCAGCCTCATCGGCATCCTGAAGAATGAAAAGAATGGTTTTGGTCAGCTGTTTGGCCATTCCGGCGAATAGCATAGGGGCGGCGGAAGCCATGAGTCCTTGCAGGAAAACGGTCTTAACCGACTTGTCTTCCAGTGCTTTTCGAAGCGCACCAGCCTGTGGCGACGCTCCATATAGTTGTTGAATGTCTTGTATATTCATCGCAAATGCGTTGAGCATACAAAGGTAATGAAATAAGCTGGAAAAATGGATAAAAGAATGAGCAATATCAGACCGTCTTCCAAACCCATTGACTTTGACCCTCAAAGTCAATGAGATTGGCAGGCAAAGTCAATGCTTTTGGCGACCAAAGTCAATGCTATTTATTCATAACCTGTATCGAATTGAAAACCAACAGGTTACCAGCAGGCAAGTCAGTTCAATCCTTGGGCATGGGTGGATATTTGCGCAACCAGCCATCTAAGCGCAAACGCATCACGCCAAAAAAGGCCTCTCCAAAGATGCCGCCACTCATCTTGCTTACGCCCTCACGACGATTGACGAAGACCACCGGCACCTCTTTGATTTTGAACCCTATCTTATAGGCTGTGTATTTCATTTCAATCTGGAAGCCATAGCCCTTGAAACGCACCTCATCTAATGGAATTGTTTCAAGCACACGGCGCTTGTAACACTTAAATCCGGCCGTGGTGTCATGCACGTTGAGGCCTGTCACAAATCGCACATACTTGGATGCGAAATAACTCATCAACACTCTTCCGATGGGCCAGTTGACCACATTCACGCCACTGACGTAGCGGGAGCCGATAGAAAGGTCGTATCCCTCGTCGTGACAGGCGGCATACAGGCGAGGAAGGTCGTTGGGATCGTGACTAAAGTCGGCATCCATCTCGAAGATATAGTCGTATTGATGTTGCAGTGCCCACTTGAATCCAGTGATGTAAGCCGTGCCCAACCCCAGTTTACCCGACCGTTCAATGATGAACAATCGGTCGGCGAACTCGGTCTGCATCAACCGATGAACGATGGCTGCGGTGCCGTCTGGACTGCCGTCATCGATGACCAGGATGTGAAAACACTTATCCAATGCGAAGACGGCACGGATGATTTTCTCCATGTTCTCTTTCTCATTGTACGTCGGAATGATGACGATGCTGTCGGTTTTGTTCATAGTTTTATTATTTTATGGGTTCAAGATGTGGTGAAAAATGAGTGCGAGCCAAATGCAATCAAGCTGGCTTGGAATTGCCAAGGCGATGCCTGTCTTTTGCAAAGGTAGTGCGAGCCGAACGCAATCAAGCTTGCTTGGAATTGCTAAGGCGATGCCTACCTTATGCAAAGACAGTGCGAGCCGAGTGCAATCAAGCTGGCTTGAAATTGTTGAGGCGATGCCTGTCTTATGCAAAGGTAGTGGAATTAGTGTGATATGCAAAAACATTTCACGGCATTTTTACAGTCGGCAGTTGTTGTCGCACATGCCGTTCACTGGTCAGGATTCTCGACAAAACCCTGATATTCGGGAGCCAGAGCACTCATGATGGCTTGATAGCTCTCGTCGATGGTTTGACTGATGTGCCCAGCATCCAGCGTCTTTGGTGCGATAGGTTCGTGAATAGTCAGACGCAAAGGATGCCAGGAAACCCATTTCATGTCGCGCATGCGAGGCATAACGTTGAAAGATCCGTTGATGGTCAATGGCACAATGGGCAGTTGAAGGTCGTTGGCCAGCATGAAAGCCCCCCGCTTAAAAGTAGCCATGTGACCCGTGAACGTGCGCGAACCCTCTGGAAAAACCACGAGCGACATGCCATCTTGCAGTGTCTCGTGTGCCTTATCGTAGGTTTCTTTGACCTTACTGGGACTGCGTTTGTCAACAAAAATATGGTGTGCCGCTGCACAGGCACGTCCGATAAACGGCATCTTGCGCAGTTGATGCTTCATCATCCACTTGAAATTGCGCCCTAAGAATCCATAAATCAGGAAGATGTCGAAAGCGCCTTGATGATTGCTGACGAAGACATAAGAGCGTTTCGGTTCCAGATGCTCACGTCCTTCCACCTTCACGGGCAACAGCAGGACACGAACAACCAGCCGCCCCCACCATCTTCCGGGATAATAACCCCAGAAATGTCCGTTACCAAGCGTACACCCAATGGTGACGACCAATGCTGTGAGCAGGGTGAAAACAGCGATAATGGGTGCTGCGATGAACAATTGATAGATGCGGTACAGATATTTCATACGTCCTGTTTTTTCTGATTATTTCTGCCGATGCAGGGTGATGACGACTATTTCTGCCGGCACTCCAAAGCGAAAAGGAACGAGCCCACCCAGCCCGGCTGTCACATAAAGAAAACGGTTGCCCACCTGATAAAGTCCCCAGTCCTCGGCATACTTGAACTTGGAGGGGCGGATGCCCAGCACGCTTATCTGTCCACCATGGGTGTGCCCACTGAGCGTGAGCTGTGCTTTCGACTCGGGTAGGATGTGCCGTCGCCATGCCGAGGGATCGTGCTGCAGCATCACAACAAAAGCATCATCGCCGACACCTCGCAAGGTTTGATGGATGTCATCACGCATCGGATGCGGTGGAAGGCCATCGTTCTCACCGCCAGCGATGACGATGGAATCGCGTCCTCTATAGATAGACCGGTTCTCGTTCAGCAAGACTGTCCATCCACATTGTCGCTGACGCGAAATGGTTTCACGTTCATTGGCCACCTTGACGGCGGCATCGGCATGGATATATCCACTGTAATCATGGTTTCCAAGAACAGAATAAACGCCATCTTTCGCCTTGATGGATCTGAAAAGCCCTACAAACGGATAGAGTTCTGAGGGTTGCAGGTTCTGCAAGTCGCCCGTAAAAACCACCATATCGGCTTGCTGTGCCCGAATACTGTCAACGGCTCGTTGCAAGATAGGGCGGCGTGATTTCAGATAACTCCCCACATGCGCATCAGACCAATGCACGATGCGATAGCCGTCAAACGATGCGGGTAGATCCTTGAAGGTGACGTCTACATGCTTCACATTCAGTTTTCTGATGCCGAAGGTAGACCCATAAACAAATATATAGATGAGCAACAAACCCAGAATGAGCCCCACCAAGTTGCCCCAGTTGCGGCGTTTTTTGCGCAATCGGCAAAAAAATAGTCCGATAACCGAACAGATGGAAAACATCGCTTTGGGCACGATGAGCAGGCAAAGCAGCAGCAAATAGTTGTCAATCCAAGCCGGATTGTCGGGGATGAAGTTAGGTTCGATGGTCATCTTGATGGTGTAAGCCAGCATCAAGAGAGCGGGAAGCCACCATAAAAGACGCTTCCACCAGGTGTATTTTTTCTTCTTCCGCAGGTAATGCAGGTCAAGATACACATCCGGAAGGATGATGAGAAAGAGAAGAAAGATGAATATTCTTGCAATCATAGGGTCAATCTGGCATCGGATAAGCTATTGAATGAGTGGACTGCGGACGAAAGTTATCGTCGGAAACACAAAGCCTCACCCCGATAATCCTCGTCAAACACGCCGTCATCGTAGACCAGATGACCGTTGCAGAAGGTCTGCATGACCTTCCATTGATAGGTGTGTCCCATCATTGGACTCCATTTACACTTGCTTTGAATCACGGATTCGGTCACTGTCCAAGGCGTGTTTGGCTTGACGATGGTAATGTCGGCTTTGTAATTTTCGCGCAAGAATCCCCGCTCGTTCACGCCGAACAACAGGGCTGGATGATGACACATCAACGTGACCAAACGCTCAATAGTGAGCACACCCGCATCTACCAACTCCAACACCGTGGGCAAAGAGAATTGTACCATGGGCATGCCAGAAGCGGCAGTGCATGCTCCGCCTTGCTTATCGGGCAGCAAATGAGGTGCGTGATCGGTCGCTACGGTATGGATTTCTCCTGTAGTGAGCGCCCTTCTTAGCGCCTCACGGTCGGCTTTTGTCTTGATGGCAGGGTTGCATTTAATCAGACTTTTCAGGGTTTTATAATCATCATCATAGAACATCAAATGCGGTATCACAGCTTCGGCGGTGATGTTGTCATCGCTACCAAAGAACGTTAGCTCCTTCGCAGTGGTGAGATGAGCCACATGCAGGCGTGTTCCGTACTTCTTTGCCAATGCCACTGCCAAGGCTGTCGACTTGTAACATGCTGCTTCACTGCGTATGATGGGATGCAAAGAGATGTCCACCTGCTCTCCCAATCGCTGTTTGTAGGTCTGCATGTTGGCGTTGATAAGGGTTGAATCCTCGCAATGTGCAATGATGGGGAATGGACAAGTACGGAAAATTTGCTCCAAGGTTTCCCGTCTGTCTACCAGCATATCCCCTGTACTGGCACCCATGAACAACTTGATGGCCGGCACTTGATGGAGGTTGAGTGCTGGAATGAGGTCGGCATTTTGATTGGTCGCACCGAAGATAAAGGTATAGTTAACGTGGCTATGCTGCCGTCCCAACTCGTGTTTAGCCAGCAAAGTTTCCAGCGAAGTAGTTTGCGGAACCGTGTTAGGCATGTCGAAAAAAGATGTAACACCACCGTAAGCCGCAGCTCGGCTCTCACTGTCAATATCGGCTTTTGCCGTCAATCCCGGCTCACGAAAGTGCACATGCTCGTCGATGATGCCCGGTAATACAAAACACCCTGTGGCATCTACTTGCTTATCGTAGTGGCCACAGGGAGCTTTCTTACCTTCAATAATTGAAGTGATACGGTCATCTTGAATCAGCACAGAGCCTTCGAAAGCCCTACCTTCATTAACGATTGTTCCACCGTATATAACTATTGTCATGGTTATGGTTTGTTTCTACTCTGTCTTTTCCGAAGGTTTTGCCAAATCAGCAGGTGATGCTGGTGGTGGAAGCTGCTGCCCATTTGGTACCGATTGACTAGCTGCAGCAGGCACATCCTTCAAGCCATTCATGATTTGTTCGTTCTCTTGCGCCTTTTGATAGTAATCTTTAACGTACGGATCGTTCTTGAATTGGTTGGTAGCCTTGCTCATGATGTCCTCAATCCATGGCGTCAGCTCGGGATATTGATTGCCGATGGTCATCATGAAGAACACTCCCGGCCCCAACACATTGTCGAAATTCTCTGTCACGAAGGTAGTAACCAGATGGTCTTCCCGCTGACTCAAACTTTCTGCTTCAGCATTGAGCTGCGCGTTAACCACATCCATGTTGCTTCCATTCATGATGGCTTGGTCATGTCGATGCACCAGTTCGGCCTGCTGACTCTTCAGCTGATTGTACTCATTGAAGAACTTAAACAGCTTGTCATTCAAGGGTGTGCCGCTCACAATCTGCTGGGTGTTGTTGATGTTGATATTGATGTCGCCCTCTTCCAACACGAAAGTAAGCACGCTCCTGTCATCCATGAAGATGTTTGCCATGCGAGCCGAGTCCAATGTTCCTGCGAACTGAAACTGCCCGTGTACCACTTCACTGGAGTCGATGTTCTTGAAATCGTTATCTTGCAGCACCTTGAGGTACAACATTCTACCATCCAAGTCGGTTACGTTGGATGACCCTTGCACATGATAGCTATTCGCACACGACGTGAACGCTACAAGAGAAATAAGCAGGTATAATATCTTATTCATATATGTATTCTTGTTCTGTTTCTTTCAGGGCATCTTGTCAGCACTCTCTGGAACACCTCATTCACAAACAATCCTGGCCGCCCATCTTTTGCAAAGATGGTGCAAGCCGAAAGCAGTCAAGCTTGTTTGAAATTGCTGAGGCGCCGCCCATCTTCTGCAAAGATAATATGTATTGTCTGTGAACAAAATTATTTAATGCTATTTAATTTGTTTACAGGCTCCTTTTAGCATTTTTTTGGAATACAGAGCCTCAACTACTACTCTTTTGACAACTCATGTTCAATGCGGTGCATGGTGTACATCTCCAAGATAGCCGCAATGAGCAGCAGAACCACCCACTTGTTATAAATGGTGTTATAGTACGTCAGGTAGTTGTCAAAGGCCGATTGCAGAAAGCGATAGACCATGTCCACCATCAGGAAACCAGACAGGATGAAGAAGATGTCGGCCAAGCTCATAATGCGTTTCAGCCGCTTCACGATGAAATTGTGACCTTGGTATTCCTGCATCATCTGCATGACGCCAAACATCAAAGCGCCCGCAAGATAAATCCAACAAGCGATTTTCTGCTGCCACATCAGGGCGAAGCATCCGGCGCCAACCACCATTATGGCCCCACCGGTGAGGAATATTAGGGTCTGCAGTTTATTGAGTTGTTTCATTTGTCGATTGAGGTTGTTCTGTTTTAGGGTCATCACTCAACACGAAAATGTCTTCATCATCGGCCTTCATGAAATAGTTTTCTCGCGCTATCTTCTTGATGGCACTGGGATCACGCTTTAGTTCTCTCAGCTTCTTCGTGTTGATTTCATTCAGCGATTTGTACTTGTTGATATCTTCTTTCAAATCACTGATTTGCCATTCCAGCTGTACACGTTTCATGAAACTGTTCTCATCAAGGACTCCAACAATGAGGAATCCACCAACAAACACGATAAGGTATTTATAGTGATTGACGAAGCTCAGTATGACATTGACACGTTTCAAGAGTGGTAGGATTTAATGATTGCAAAAATAAACATTATAATTGAAAACGAAAAATGCACCTGACATAATTTCATCTTATTAACAAATAATCAAACAGGGCGGGCCAAGGATGTCTAATCTTTTTGCTATCTTTGCAAAACAAATTCACCCACAATGAAAGATTACATTGTTTCAGCGCGCAAATACCGGCCGATGACCTTTGACGCTGTCGTTGGCCAATCCGCGCTTATCACAACCCTTAAGAACGCCGTAAAGAGCGGGAAGCTGGCTCACGCCTACCTGTTCTGCGGTCCGCGCGGTGTCGGTAAGACCACCTGCGCACGCATCTTTGCCAAAGCCATCAACTGCCTGAACCCCACAGCAGATGGTGAAGCCTGCAACGAGTGCGAGAGCTGTCAGGCCTTCAACGAGCAAAGATCGTACAACATCTTTGAACTTGACGCCGCCAGTAACAACTCGGTGGAGAACATCAAGTCGCTGATGGACCAGACACGCATACCGCCACAGGTAGGCAAGTACAAGGTATTCATCATCGACGAGGTGCACATGCTCTCCACATCGGCCTTCAACGCCTTTCTCAAAACGCTGGAAGAGCCGCCCGCACACGTCATTTTCATCCTGGCAACGACCGAGAAACACAAGATTTTGCCCACCATCATCTCGCGTTGTCAGATATATGATTTCGAGCGGATGGCCACTACAGACATCATCAACCACCTGAAAAATGTGGCTCAGCAGGAAGGAATCACCTACGAAGACGCTGCCCTGAACATCATCGCAGAGAAGGCTGACGGCGGCATGCGCGATGCCTTGTCGGTCTTCGATCAGGCTGCCAGCTTCTGCCAAGGTAACATCACGTACGACAAGGTGCTGGAAGATCTCAACGTGCTGGATGCAGACAATTATTTCAAGATGGTGGACTTGAGCCTCGAAAACAAAGTGAGCGACGTGATGGTGCTGCTCAACTCTATTCTCGCGAAAGGCTTCGATGGTGGACTACTCACCAACGGACTGGCCTCGCACATACGCAACGTGCTCATGGCGAAGGATGCACAGACGCTGCCTTTGCTGGAGGTGAGCGAGCAACAACGACAGAAATACCAGCAGCAGGCGCAGAAATGCCCAACGAAATTCTTATACCAAGCGTTGAAAATACTGAACCGTTGCGACGTGAACTACCGTCAGAGTAGCAACAAACGCCTGCTGGTAGAACTCACGCTCATCGAAGTGGCGCAAGTGACACAGGCAGATGACGCTTCCGACGGTGCGGGGCGCAGCCCCAAACGCTTAAAATCCTTGTTCAAAAAGTTGGCTCCCGCGATGGGCGGTGAGACCAATCAACGTGTGGCGAGCTCAGAGACCAGCAAGGTGTCTCCAGCAAATGCCCGCCACACCCCCATCACATCAGCACAACGACCATCAACCCCAACACCGGCTGCAACAAGTAAGTCAGCCGGCCAAAGGCCGCGGCTGACACTCTCGGATATTGGAATGACCTTCAACGACTTGCGTAACGGCGGCAAGAAGCCATCCTACCAAACCAAACCCGAACAGCAAGTAACCACACAAAACACGACCTTCAGCGAGCAAGAGCTAATGATACAGTGGAAGATGATGTGCAACCGAATGCCACAAGAGAAGATAGGTTTGGCGCAACGCATGAAGAACTTGACGCCCCGTATCACCACCTTCCCCAACATAGAAGTGGTTATCGACAACGACATCCTGCTCAAACAGTTGCAAGATGACAAGGAAAACATCCTGGCAGAGATGCGCACACTACTGAAAAACGCGCAGCTCAACATCAACCTGCGGCTTGCTGAAGCCCAGGAAGTGACCAAGATTTACTCGAAACGCGAAATCTTTGAAATGCTCAAAAACGAGAATCCACAGTTCTCCAAACTATGCCAGAGCTTAAAATTGCAGTTGGGGTAAGTCTATTTTCATTTGTTTTTTCATAGCTCTCGCATACCCAGAAATTGGTCATTGGACGATGTCCACCAAGTAAATTTATTTAACACGAGTTTTCTGTAAAATAGGATTTTCCAGCGCGGAAAAATGCCCTTTTTATCCCCCAAAATTGCACTCTCACGCATACGGACATGTCTTTACCCTTCAAAAGCATAGCTTTTACCATCCTATTTACATGAGTTTGGACGCCAATAGATAGCATTTAACCGCCCAAAAACAGCGGTTTTCAGTGCTTCTGAATAGGCAAAAATAAGACAAATACCTAATTATCAACGATTTACATTTTGAGCGTATTTCAGGCAGAAGATTATTTTGTGAGAAATACGCGAGTTATGAAGGGGGTAAAACCGCAAAGTTTTCTGTTTTTAACACTTGCGACATCCCATCACATGCATAGATAAAAAAAAGGCATCGCCACATGTGACGTTGCCTCTTTACCATATTATTAAATAAAATAAATTCTCCTTTCAAAAGATGAAAGGCAAGATTTTACTTGCTGTTCAAGTTAATCTTGCTTCCCAAATGAATGGCCTGTGCTATAGATATAGCCACAACAGCCAAAGTCATAATTGTTACCATAATCTTTTTACCTTTCTTTTAAATTTGTTATCCTTTTGTCTTAATGACGATGCAAAGATACAACCATCGCGCTGTGTGCGCAAACATTTTCACTCATTAGTCGCATTTTATGCTGTTTTGTTGATACAAATCAAAGAAAACAGTCATTGAGCTACTTTAAAAAACCCATTTATTTATTTGGATATCCACTAATATTACGCTACATTTGCATAGTATATTTCACATACCAGTATATCAAACAAACAATACAACAAACGGGTCTACATGAAACAAGCCACCCATCAAACCTTGAAGGTAGCACTGTCTTTACTCCTTGGCAGTGCCATTCTATACTGGATGTACCGCGACTTTGACTTTCAACTCATCAAGAACGTGGTACTGCATGAGATGGATTGGACCTGGATGTGGCTGTCGTTTCCCTTCGGAATATTGGCTGAAGCTTTTCGTGGTTGGCGTTGGAAACAAACGTTGCAGCCCATGGGCGAGCGTTCCAGGGCATCAGTCAGGGTTCATTCTGTATTCCTATCGTATGCCGTCAGCTTGTTGATTCCGCGCATAGGCGAGTTCGCCCGTTGTGGCATTTTAAGCAGATTTGACAGCGTGTCGTTCCCCAAAGCATTGGGAACCGTAGTGACCGAGCGCATCATCGACTCTCTCTTGGTGTTGCTCATCACGGCCCTCACGCTGACAGCTCAAATCAAAATATTCGATACTTTTTTCGTTCACACGGGCACCAGCATTGACGCGATACTGCGACAATTCTCTACTGCCGGCTACATTGTCACGGCCATCTGTGCCATGGCGGTGTTGGTGTTGGCATTTTTCCTACTAAAACGCTTGTCTATATATAATAAGGTGAAAATCACCTTGCATGACATCGGACAAGGTATTTCTTCACTTCGACAGGTAAAAAGCATACCTTTGTTCATTGCTTTCACCTTATTAATATGGCTATGCTACTTTCTGCACTATTATCTCACCTTCTTTTGCTTTGATGCCACCGCCCACTTAGGACTGTCGTGCGCATTGGTAACGTTCATCGTAGGCTCCATTGCCGTTATCGTACCAACGCCAAACGGAGCCGGCCCCTGGCATTTTGCCGTCAAGACGATGCTGATTTTATACGGAGTAGCTGAAACCGATGCCCTATACTTTGTGCTGATTGTACATTCAGTGCAAACTCTTTTAGTGGCCATGCTGGGCATATACGCATGGATAGCCCTATCGTTCACAAAGAAAAAACTTAAATGCGTGAAGGCAGGAAAAATCGTTCTGCCAGCGCAAGAATAACAGAAAAACCTATTTATTCACCACGAGTTGGAAGCAATGTGTATCAAAACACACGAGCAACAACTCTAAAAAAAACAAAATACTATGAGTGAAATTAAAGATCTGAAACCGACCTGTGTATGGCGAAACTTTGACGCACTGACGCAAGTGCCACGTCCTTCTGGACATCTTGACAAAGTACATCAATTCTTACTCGACTTTGCAAAGCGCGCAGGTGTCGAGGCTTATGTGGACAAAGCCAAGAATGTAGTGATGAAGAAGCCCGCCACAAAAGGCATGGAGAACAGAAAGACGGTGATTTTGCAAGCACATATGGACATGGTTCCACAAAAAGCACCGGAGAGTAAGCACAACTTTGAAACCGATCCGATAGAGACTTGGATTGACGGCGAATGGGTGAAAGCAAAGAACACCACCCTGGGAGCCGACAATGGAATGGGTGTAGCCGCCATCTTGGCTGTCATGGAAGACAAGAATTTGAAACATGGTCCGATAGAAGGCCTCATCACCGCCGACGAAGAAACGGGTATGTTTGGTGCCAACGACTTGCCAGAAGGCGAATTGGATGGTGACATTCTCATGAACTTAGACTCCGAAACATGGGGTAAATTCGTCATTGGTAGTGCTGGTGGTGTGGACATCACCGCCGAACTGGATTACAAAGAGGTGCCAACTGACGCTACGGACAAGGCCGTGAAGGTAACACTTTCGGGTCTTCGTGGCGGACACTCGGGCTTGGAAATACATGAGGGTCGTGGCAATGCCAACAAACTGATGGTTAGATTGGTACACGAAGCAATATGCGAACTCGATGCCCGATTGGCCACATGGCATGGTGGCAACATGCGCAATGCCATTCCATTCAAGGCCGAAGTGGTGCTGACGCTGCCGAAAGAAAACATTCCTGCGCTGCAAGAGATGGTAGCCGACTGGAAAGAAGAGTTCATACAAGAATACAAAGACATTGAGAGCGGAATCGAATTGACAGCCGAAGAGGTAGAAACGCCGGCCACACAGGTTCCCGAAGCCATACAAGACAACCTCATTGATGCCATCTATGCTTGCCACAATGGCGTGATGCGCATGATTCCTTCCATCCCTACAGTGGTGGAAACCTCATCCAACTTGGCCATCATTGACATAGAATCGGGCAAAGCTTCATTTAAGATTTTGGCTCGTTCATCTAACGAATCCATGAAAGCTTACATCGGTGAAACCCTGCAAAGCTGTTTCAACATGGCTGGAATGAAGGTAACGTTCAGCGGAAGTTATGGCGGATGGGATCCAAATCCTGACAGTGAGGTGCTCGATTTGCTGATGAAACTGTACAAAGAGCAAAACAATGAAGAAGGTATCGTGCAGGTAGACCACGCCGGTTTGGAGTGTTCCATCATCTTAGGTAAATACCCTCACCTGGACGTTGTATCGTTCGGCCCCACCATTCGCAGTCCGCACACCTCAACAGAGCGTTGCCTTATCAGCACGGTAGAGCCTTTCTGGAACCTGTTGAAGAAAGTGTTGGAAGAGGTTCCGACGAAGTAACAGAAGTAAAACTGATTCATAATAACAATTAGATTCATGGAAGAATCCACATTCTTCCATGACATCAAACCTCTTAGAGAGCCGATGTGCGAGCCAAAAGCCCTGCATATCGGCTTTTTATGTTTACTAACTTGAATGCCTATAAATCTTAAAAAAGCAACAAGGTCATGGACAAATTGATTTTTTTTGCTTAATTTTGCCACACCGTGTAAAGGTTGATAAGGAGAAAATTATGAAGAAAAAAATACAGTTTAGTCTCATTTATAGAGACATGTGGCAATCTTCCGGTAAGTTTCAGCCACGCAAAGATCAATTAGAACGCATTGCTCCAGTCATTATAGAAATGGGCTGTTTTGCTCGTGTAGAAACCAACGGAGGCGCTTTTGAACAAGTAAATTTGTTGGCGGGCGAGAACCCTAACGATGCTGTCCGCGCTTTCTGCGCACCCTTTAACAAGGTAGGCATCAAGACACACATGCTCGATCGTGGATTGAATGCATTGCGCATGTATCCCGTACCCGATGATGTGCGTGCCCTGATGTACAAGGTGAAACATGCCCAAGGCGTGGATATCCCGCGCATTTTCGATGGTTTGAACGATGTTCGCAACATCATTCCAAGCATCAAGTGGGCGAAAGAAGCGGGCATGACACCACAGGGAACCCTGTGTATCACCACCTCTCCCATCCATACGCTGGAATATTACGCCAACATTGCCGACACTTTGATTGAGGCAGGCGCAGAAGAAATCTGCTTAAAAGACATGGCCGGCATCGGTCAGCCTACGTTCTTGGGACAGTTAACCAAGATAATAAAAGACAAACATCCAGAGATTATCCTCGAATACCACGGTCACTCGGGTCCTGGACTGTCAATGGCATCGATGTTAGAGGTGGCCAAAAACGGCATTGACATCTTGGATGTGGCCATCGAACCCCTATCATGGGGCAAGGTACACCCTGACGTTATCTCGGTGCAGAGCATGCTGAAGACGGCTGGTTTCGATGTTCCAGACATCAATATGGATGCTTACATGAAGGCTCGTGCATTGACTCAAGAGTTTATAGACGACTGGTTGGGCTACTTTATCAATCCACAAAACAAATTCATGAGCTCACTCTTGCTGGGCTGTGGCTTGCCTGGTGGCATGATGGGCAGCATGATGGCCGACCTGGCCGGCATTCATGGCACCATTAACAACATCCGCAAGAAGAAGGGAGAGGAAGAACTTTCCACCGACGACATGCTCATCAAACTGTTTAATGAGGTGGCATACGTATGGCCACGCGTGGGTTATCCACCCCTGGTGACGCCATTCTCACAGTATACCAAGAACATAGCACTGATGAACCTGTTGACCATGGAACAGGGAAAGGGCAGATTTGTCATGATGGACGACTCGATGTGGGGCATGATTCTGGGCAAGAGTGGCAAGGTACCCGGCAAGGTTGACCAAGTATTAGTTGACCTCGCGAAGGAAAAGGGATACGAGTTTACGGACGCAGACCCACATACTCTGCTGGAAAACAACTTGGATGACTTCAAGAAAGAAATGAAGGAAAACGGTTGGGACTTTGGCAAAGACGACGAAGAGCTGTTCGAATTGGCCATGCACCCCGAGCAATATCGCAACTACAAGAGCGGACAAGCGAAGAAAAACTTCTTGGCTGACCTGCAAAAGGCGAAGGATGCGAAACTCGGCAGCAAGGTGTCGAAAGAAGAACTCACCGCATTCAAGCACGCAAAAGCTGACGCTATTGTGGCTCCGGTCAAGGGACAAGTGTTCTGGGAGTTCAATGGTGAGGGCGAATGTGCTCCTTCCGTTGAGCCATATATCGGCAAAGAGTACGCCGAAGGCGATAAACTGTGTTACATTCAAGCACCATGGGGCGAGTTCGTAGAGATACCTGCGGCCTTAGGAGGCAAGTTGGTTGAGATTAATGCTAAGCAGGGAAGCAAGCTGAACAAGGGTGATGTGATTGCTTACATCGAACGCCCACAAGCTTGATGATTTTGTTTTAAAGCCAAACAAAATACAACTCATCTTCGGGTACTTTCATGCCTGAAGATGAGTTTTTTTAATGATTAAAACGCTTTTTCATGGACTATTTAGCCATCATCAACCAGTATTACCCGCAAGGAAGCAAGGCGCGGGACATCCTCTTGACGCACAGCGAATGCGTAACCCGCAAGGCGTTGCAAATTGTCGACAAGCATCCAGAGCTGAAACTCGACCGTACCTTCATCCAAGAGGCGGCCATGCTGCACGACATCGGCATCGTAAAATGCGATGCACCAGGCATCGAATGTTTTGGCACCGAACCGTATATCAAGCATGGCATCATCGGAGCAGACATGCTGCGCGCGGCTGGTTTCCCCCAACACGCGCGGGTTTGCGAACGCCATACGGGTGCCGGAATCGCCTTGCAGGACATCATAGAACAGCACCTGCCCCTACCCCATCAAGACTTTTTGCCCGAGACCATGGAGGAACAGGTGATTTGTTATGCCGACAAGTTCTACTCCAAAACGCACCTTGACCGTGTGAGAACGCCCGAACAGGCACTAAAGAGCCTCGAGAGATTCGGCAAGGAGGGTGCGAAGAGATTTACCAGATGGATGCAACTGTTCGAATAATCGCCACCCACTCCATACACCATCGGGCATCACATTTGCTGTCATTTTCTTTTACAACACCCTCTTAAATACGGCCATATTTTCAAACAAGCATGCTGGTGGCTGCAAATACGCGAGTTATGCGATTGTTTTGTATCTAATTGACGGCCAAACTATTACGTCAAGACAGTCAGTTTTCTCATGTTCACCGCATGCTATTTTATGCTAAAAGCATTGCTTTTGATTGGCAATAGGTATGCTATTGAGTGGTAAAACGTATGCTTTTGCCGCTCAATTACATAGAGATAGAGGTGAAATGTGATGCAAACAGGACCATTATTACCCTATTTTTATCGGGAAAAGTCTATTTCGCAGCTCCCAAAATACATTTTTTCGGTCTGAAAACATGACCGCTTTTTCTATTTCAAAACTTTGCAATCATCGTTTTTTTATCATTTTTTTGGACAGAAGCTAACAAGAGATTGCGCACAAGAAGAAAAGCAATCAAAGCGCATGTTTAGCACGATGTGTTAAGTTAAAAATAAAAAATTGTATATCAATTCGTTGTTATTTGTGTAATTTTGCACATTAAATGAGAACTCCGTCGGTTATAGTTCTGCTGCTGTTCATCTTTGCCTTCGTCATGGCAGACATGAACAGGTTTGATTCATACGCCAGGCAACAAACGCAACAACGTGACACGCTGGGTGTGGACGACACCTTGGTGCCAATCAAGCGCGATTCTACTTTTGACAAACGCTCTGATTCCGTTGCCGCCGACACCACCACATTAGACTCGCTACAGCTGGCCATACGCAAGCATAATCAACTCATTGACGACTCGATTCGGCTCGACTCGCTCAACAGAAAGAGGGCCAACGGCATCGATGCACCAGTAGAATATACCGCAGAAGATTCGCTTGTCTATAATGCAAAGAGCAAAACCACGCACCTCTACGGCTCATCTACCGTGAAATACGAGAACATGGACCTCAAGAGTGAGAAGATATACATGAGCATGGACAGCAATCTGGTGCACGCAACTGGTGCCATCAAGGACACTACAACTAAAGCGTTGGAAGGCACTCCCGTGTTTAAATTGGGGCAAGATTCGTACGAAAGCGACACCATGGCGTTCAACTTCAAGACCAAGAAGGGTCTTATCAACAACGTTTACACCCAACAAGAAGAGGGATTCTTGCGTAGTGAGCGGTCAAAACGCGATTCTTCGGGCGTGGTGTACATGGAACACGGCCGCTATACTACCTGCGATAAAAAGCATCCCGACTTCTATATCGCACTTTCGAGGGGCAAGGTACGCCCAGGCAAGGACGTTGTTTTCGGTCCTGCCCATTTGGTAGTGGCCGACGTTCCGCTGCCTCTTGCCGTTCCATACGGTTTCTTTCCCTTTACCAAGAGCTATTCATCAGGCTTCATCATGCCGTCTTATGGCGATGAGATGGATCGTGGTTTCTATCTTAGGGACGGCGGATATTATTTCGCTATCAGTGACAAAATCGACTTGAAGCTACTTGGCGAGATTTACACCAAGGGTTCTTGGGGCATTTCACTGGCCAGCAATTACAATAAAAGATATCGCTATAGCGGTAGTTTATTTCTTAGTTACCAGGATTCAAAGACGGGCGATAAGGGCTTACCTGACTTCTCTCGGCAGCAAAGTTATAAGATACAATGGAGCCACCGGCAAGACCCAAAAGCCAATCCCTTTAGCTCGTTATCAGCAAGTGTCAACTTCGCCTCCTCCAGTTACGAGCGCAACAACCTGACGAGCCTGTATAATCCGCAGGCACTCACGCAAAGTACCCGTACATCTTCTGTGAGTTGGAGCACCACCTTCTCAAGCATTGGCTTGTCACTGAGCAGCTCGATGAACCTTTCGCAGAACATGCGCGACTCGTCTATCGCCCTGACAATGCCCGACCTGAACATCAGCATCAGCCGCTTCTACCCCTTCAAGCGCAAGCATGTGGTGGGCAATGAGCGATGGTACGAGAAGATTGCCGTAAGCTACACGGGCCGTTTCTCCAACTCTATCCAAACAAAAGAGGACAAATTGTTCAAGTCGAATCTCATCAAAGACTGGAGAAACGGTTTCCAGCACGACATTCCGGTCAATGCCAACTTCACACTTTTCGACTATCTTAACGTCAATCCGTCGTTCAATTTCACCGATCGCATGTACACAAACAAGATACATCGGTCGTGGGACGCAGCCTCTCAAAAGGTTGTGAACGACACAACGTATGGCTTTCATAACGTCTATAACTGGTCACTCAACTTGGGTATGTCTACCAAGCTCTATGGTATGTTCATCCCAAACCGCAAGATTTTCGGCGATAAGGTGCAGGCCATCCGCCACGTCTTGACCCCTTCCGTTTCGTTCAGCTATGCTCCCGACTTCGGTGCGCGCCGCTATGGCTATTACGATTACTATCAAAAGACCGACGCCGACGGCAATGTGTCGCTCGTAGGATATTCACCTTACGAGAGCGGCATGTACTCCGTACCGGGCAGAGGACGCAGCGGAAATATATCATTCGACTTGGGTAACAATATCGAAATGAAGGTCAAGAGCGACAAAGACTCGACTGGAATGAAGAAAGTGAGCATCATTGACGAGCTGGGATTATCGATGTCGTACAACATGGCGGCCAAAGAAAAGCCGTTAAGTGACTTAAACATGCGTATCAGATTGAAGTGGTGGAAGAACTATACCTTCAACCTCAACGCGCGATTTGCATCGTATGCTTATGAATTAGATGAGAATGGCAGACCCTACGAGGGCAACCACACGGAATGGGGAATGGGCCGTTTTGGTCGTTTCCAAGGCATGTCGCAGAACATCTCCTACACGCTGACGCCCGAAAAGCTGAAAAAACTCTTCACCGGCAGCCATGATGACGAGGATGAAGATGAACAAAACAAGAACGATATTGAAGGTCGTGACACCGACATAGAGAGCAACATTGATGACAATATGATTGAAGGTCAGCATGGAGCGAAGAAGAAACAAAAGGCTGGCAAGGCCGAAACCGATGACGATGGCTACATGGCGTTCAAGATACCATGGTCACTTACCTTCGGTTATGGTATCACCATGAGTGAGAATAGGGACCTCAAAAAGTTCAATTATAAGACCATGCGCTATCCATACAAGTTCACTCAGACGCTCAATGTCAGCGGTAATGTTCGCATCAGTGATGGATGGAACATCAGCTTCTCATCAGGTTACGACTTCGAGAACCATGCCATGTCCATGACAACGGCATCACTTCAGCGCGATCTCCACTGCTTCAACATGAGTTGCTCCGTGGTGTTGGCCCCTTATACCAGCTACAATTTCACATTTAGGGCCAACGCTGCCACCTTAGCCGACGCACTGAAATACGATAAACGCAGCGGCTACAGCAATGCAGTGCAGTGGTATTGAGTTATAGTTGACAAGTTTACAAGTTGACGAGTTTACGAGTTGATAGTTCATAAACTCACATTTTGCAACGTCAAAGTTCAATGTTCAAAGCTCAAAGTTCAAAGTTTACTGGTTCATTAGCTCACACATTGCAACATCAAAGTTCAATGTTCAAAGTTCAAAGTTCAAGGTACGTTTCTCTTCCTTGTCACCAACAATCCAGCAAAGGTTAATGTCCCATTGAGCAAGAGCAATTCGTAACCAAAATGATAGTGCCACACATGCTGCGCAACGGCATCCAACACATAGCACAACACGGGTGCGGCAATGGCTAAATAGGGTACCCATCGGTCGTTTACCTGGTACTTCGTGAGCAGTCCAAACGCAAACAATCCCAACAAAGGTCCATAGGTATACGATACCAATATATAGATGGCATCGATCAAATTGGTCGAGTTGAACGCCCTGAACATCAGGATGAACAAGACAAACACCGCGCCCATGGCCGCATGAACACGATGTCTGAGCCGTTCATCGGCAGGCTTTTGACAGATGTCCACGCAGTAAGTGGTGGTCAAAGCCGTCAAGGCAGAGTCGGCACTACTGAACGATGTCGCCACAATGCCAATGGTAAAGAACACCACCACCATGGCACCTAACTCGCCCGTCGCTGCAAACATGGGCAACAACTCATCGCCTGCGGATGGCAGAGGCACGCCCTGTTGCGCGGCCAACATAGACAACAGCACACCTAACGCCAAGAACAACAGGTTGACAGGCACGAAGGCAAGTCCGTAGGTACACATGTCTTTCTGCGCCTCACGCAAGGTCTTGCACGTCAAATTCTTCTGCATCATGTCCTGATCAAGCCCCGTCATCACGATAACGATAAAGATACCACTTACAAATTGCTTCCAAAAATTCTGTTTAGACAGCCAATCATCAAACACGAAGATGCGACTTCTGTCATCCTGGGCGATGACTTTCACGGCCTCAACGACATTCATTTCAAGCATGGACATCACCTGCACGATGATGAAGATGAGCGCCGCGAACATGCAAAAGGTTTGAAACGTATCAGTCCAAACTAATGTCTTAATGCCTCCACGCCGCGTATACAGCCAGATAAGCGACACCAACACCAACGCAGTGACCATGAAAGGCACCCCGATGTCATCGAGAACAAACCGCTGTAAGAGCATGCACACCACATAAAACTTAACCGCCGAACCCGACATTTTGGACAACAAAAAGAACCAAGCACCCGTTTTATACGAACGAGTTCCCAAGCGTTGTTGCAGATAAGTGTAGATGGTGGTGAGATTCAGACGATAGTAAATGGGCAACAACACAAAGGCCACCGCCACATAACCCAGCACAAAACCCAGACAAGTTTGCAGGTAGGTCATGCCAATGGTATTGACCATGCCCGGCACGGATACGAAGGTGACACCCGAAACCGACGCACCTATCATGCCAAAGGCCACCAAATACCAGGGCGACTGTCGGTTTCCGCGATAAAAAGTATCGTTTGTGGCATGCCTTGTCGTCATTCTACTCAGTAACAACAAGGCCGCAAAATAGCCTAACAACGTAAGAACAATCGTCATGTTTTTCATGCAAAGTTAACAAATCTCGCATGTATTGACCCACAAATGCAATCTTTTTCTTACCTTTGTTGGTGATAAAACCAGGCTTATCAGCCTATTTCGGGCAATCTGAATCATAAACCCAACAAAAAAAAGACAACAATGTTGAACAAACAAAAGAAATTCATACTTCAGGAAAACGACATTCCTACACAGTGGTACAACATACAAGCCGACATGGTTAACAAGCCCTTGCCACCGCTAAACCCAAAGACCAAGCAGCCAGTTACGGCTGAAGACCTGTCGCACATCTTCAGCTTAGAATGCTCCAAGCAAGAACTTGACACCGAAAACCGATGGATTGACATCCCCGAAGCGGTGCTGGACAAGTACAAATACTACCGATCCACCCCATTGGTTCGTGCTTATGCGCTGGAAAAAGCCTTGGACACACCGGCACATATCTATTTCAAGAACGAGAGTGTGAACCCGCTTGGCTCGCACAAACTTAACTCGGCGCTGGCCCAATGCTACTACTGCAAGCAGGAAGGCACCACGAACGTCACCACCGAGACGGGTGCCGGACAATGGGGAGCTGCCTTGAGTTATGCGGCAAAAATCTTCGGATTAGAAGCTGCCGTGTACCAAGTGAAGATTTCGATGCAACAAAAACCCTACCGCAGTAGTATCATGCGCACCTTCGGAGCCACCGTGGAAGGCTCGCCATCGATGTCAACACGCGCCGGAAAGGACATCATCACGCGCGATCCACACCATCAGGGAAGCCTCGGAACAGCTATCTCTGAGGCCATCGAGCTGGCTACTACCACACCCAACTGCAAGTACACGCTGGGTTCGGTGCTTAACCATGTGGCTCTACATCAAACTGTTATCGGCTTGGAAGCAGAGAAACAAATGGAGATGGCGGGCGAGTATCCCGACGTCGTGATTGCTTGTTTCGGAGGAGGTAGTAACTTTGGCGGACTGACCTTCCCCTTCATGCGTCATACTATCTTGGAAGGAAGACAGACTGAGTACATTGCTGCCGAGCCCAGCAGCTGCCCAAAACTAACCCGAGGCAAGTTTGAATACGACTTTGGTGACGAGGCTGGCTACACGCCTCTGTTGCCCATGTACACGCTGGGACACGACTTTAAGCCCGCAAACATTCATGCCGGCGGTTTACGTTATCATGGTGCGGGCATGATTATCTCGCAATTGGCGAAAGACAAGCTGATGCATGGCGTAGACATTCCACAGCTGGAGGCATTCGATGCCGGTATTCTTTTCTCCCGAACTGAAGGCATCATCCCGGCACCAGAGAGCTGTCATGCCATCGCTGCCACCATTCGTGAGGCGCAAAAGTGCAAAGAGAGTGGTGAAGAGAAAGTGATTCTCTTTAATCTCTCGGGCCATGGACTCATCGATATGACGGCATACGACAGTTATTTGAGTGGCGACTTGCGCAATTACAACATCACCGATGAAGAGATTGCGGACAGCCTCAAAGATGTTCCCGAGGTGTAATTTTCTTGACAACACACCGCTTCATATTTGGCGTATTTGCAAACCAACCTTCCTTGTGGTGCAAATACGCCAAATATAAGCAACTTTCATAAACAACTACCTCACAGTGAGTTATAGCTTTCGCAACCACTTTTAGCATTCTATTTCTAAACTAATTGAAGCCAAGAGCATTGCTTTTAGTGCACAATTCCTATGCTTTTGAAGCACAAACTCATGTTAATTGACCGCCAAAGTGATTCAGATTGACCACCAAACTCATTGCTTTGTGGAGAAAAGTGGATATCGATGGCAGATCAATCGGATGTTTGCTACCTTCCTGCCTACCGATTTTTTCTATTTCATCACTTTTCAAGTGCCATTTTAAGGGCTTAAAATGATGAAAATATCCAACATTTTTTGGTGCATAATGGTATGATTCTTCACCTGGCACACTGCTCCTTTGACTTGTTGAGTCCTTAAATTCGTTGTTGAAAACAATGGCGGTGAAGTGTGTGCAGCGGCACAAAATAGCAGTCAGCTTGTCACGCAATTATAAAAAATATGAAAAGGTAGGCACATTCAGATTTATTTCGTACTTTTGCATAAAATAGGCTGCGCCTTAATATAGAAAGTAAACTCTCTCTATGCTCGGCTTGCACTATCTTTGCATAAAACAGGCTGCACCTCAGCAGTTCAAACGTAGTTTGACTGTCTTCGGCTTGCACTATTTTTGCATAAAATAGGCTTCGCCTTAACAAGGCAAACAGCTTTGAGTGCTTTTGGCGGGCTCTATCCATCAGAATCGGGAAAAAATAGCTATTTTATCATATATGAACATCTTAGAATTGAGTGAACAGGAGATTGGTCGCAGACAAAGTCTCCAAGAGTTACGAAATATGGGCATCGACCCTTATCCTGCCGCAGAGTTTCCTACCAACGCGTTCAGCACGGATATAAAAGCTGACTATCAAGACGGTGAGGAAAAGCGAGAAGTGGTGATAGCAGGCCGCATGATGACACGACGCGTGATGGGCAAGGCCAGTTTTGTAGAATTGCAAGACTCCAAAGGCCGAATACAAGTGTACGTTACGCGCGATGACATCTGCCCCGATGAGAACAAAGATTTGTACAACGTGGTGTTCAAACGCCTGCTGGACATTGGCGATGTCATTGGCATCAAGGGCTTTGTGTTCAAAACTCAAACAGGTGAAATATCGGTACACGCACAAAGTTTAACACTGTTGAGCAAGGCCTTAAAACCCCTGCCTATCGTGAAATACAAAGACGGAGTGGCCTACGACAAGTTTGACGACCCCGAATTGCGCTATCGCCAACGCTATGTAGACCTGATTGTCAACGACGGTGTGAAAGATACATTCTTGCAACGTGCTACGGTGTTACGCACGATGCGCAAGGTACTGGACGAGGCTGGCTACACAGAGGTGGAGACTCCCACCCTGCAAGCCATTGCCGGTGGTGCCAGCGCACGCCCATTCGTCACACACTTCAACGCGCTGAACACCGACATGTACATGCGCATCGCCACCGAACTGTACTTAAAACGACTGATAGTGGGCGGTTTTGAAGGCGTGTATGAAATCGGCAAGAACTTCCGTAACGAGGGAATGGATCGCAATCACAATCCTGAATTCACTTGCATGGAATTGTATGTGCAGTACAAAGACTACAATTGGATGATGGCATTTACTGAAAAACTGCTGGAAACCATTTGCATTGCCGTCAACGGTAGTGCCGAACGGGAGATTGACGGACAGATGATTAGCTTCAAAGCTCCTTACCGACGCTTGCCCATTCTTGATGCCATCAAAGAAAAGACGGGCTATGACCTCAACGAAAAGACTGAAGACGAGATAAGAGAAATATGTAAAAAGCTCGACATGGAGGTGGATGAGAGCATGGGTAAAGGCAAGTTGATTGACGAAATATTTGGCGAGTTCTGCGAAGGAACGTTCATTCAACCCACGTTCATCACGGATTACCCCGTGGAGATGTCACCGCTTACCAAGATGCACCGAAGCAAACCAGGACTGACAGAACGCTTTGAACTGATGGTGAATGGCAAGGAATTGGCGAACGCTTACTCTGAATTGAACGACCCTATCGACCAAGAAGAGCGTTTCAAGGAGCAAATGAAATTGGCTGACAAGGGTGACGACGAGGCCATGATTATCGACCAAGACTTCCTGCGCGCACTGCAATATGGCATGCCTCCCACATCGGGTATCGGCATTGGCATCGATCGTTTGGTGATGTTGATGACCGGAAAGACGTTCATACAGGAAGTGTTGTTCTTCCCACAAATGAAACCTGAGAAGAAAATACCGCAGAGTACGGTGGAAGAATGGGCTGCCATTGGCGTTCCGGAGCTGTGGGTTCCCGTGTTCAGAAAGGCAGGATACAACCTGATTTCGGACATCGCGCAGGTAAAGGCACAGGCCTTGCAAATGAATGTTTGCGGGGTAAACAAGAAATATAAATTGGGCTACGACAATCCGAAGGTTGAACAATTCCAACAATGGATTGACAACAGCCAGAAATAATTCATCATGCACAATTCATGATTCACACACTTCTCGCTAACTATCAATTGGATTGAGAAAAGAAGAATCATGACTTGTGAGCAATCAGGATGAATTATGAATGAAGAATTATGAATTATAACTGCGGCAAGATAGCGATCATCGGAGGCGGAAGTTGGGCCACAGCCATCGCCAAAATCGTGGTGAGCCATGCTCATCACATTGGGTGGTACATGCGAAGAGACGACCGCATCGAGGATTTTAAGCGTCTGGGACACAATCCCGCCTATCTGACAAGCGTGCATTTCAACACCGATGAGATTTTTTTCTCATCAGACATCAACACCATCACCGGTGCCTACGACACGCTGGTCTTTGTGACACCATCGCCCTACTTCAAGAGTCATCTGCGGAAACTCAAGACTCGTCTGCGCGACAAGTTTATCATCACCGCCATCAAGGGCATTGTTCCCGACGAAAACCTGGTGTGTTCAGAGTATTTCCACCAAGTGTTTGACGTGCCATACGAGAACTTAGCCGTGATTGGAGGGCCGTCGCATGCAGAGGAAGTGGCCATGGATCGCTTGTCTTACCTCACCATTGGCTGCGCTGACATACAGAAAGCGGAGTCGTTCGCCGAATTCATTGCCAGCGATGTCATCAAGACCAAAACCTCATCGGACGTGATTGGCATCGAATATTCGTCGGTTCTGAAGAACGTTTACGCCATTGCTTCGGGCATTTGCAGCGGACTGAAATACGGTGACAACTTCCAAGCCGTGCTCATCGCGAATGCCGTTCAGGAGATGTCTCGGTTCCTCACAGCCGTCCATCCCATTGAACGCAGTGCGTACGACTCGGTTTATTTGGGTGATTTGTTGGTGACATCGTACTCCAATTTCTCGCGCAACCGCACCTTTGGCACCATGATTGGCAAGGGATATTCGGTGAAAAGCGCGCAGATTGAAATGGAGATGATTGCCGAAGGATATTTCGGAACCAAGTGCATGAAAGAGATCAATCGCCACATGCATGTGAACATGCCGATTTTGGATGCTGTGTACAACATTTTGTACGAGCACATCAGTCCGCAAATAGAGATAAAATTATTAACAGATTCATTTAGATAACTTGAAGATGAAAAGTATTAGTTTAGACATCACAAAAGCCACTCAGTTCTTGAAACCTGGCACTATAGAGGCCTATGAAGAAAAGGTAAAAGCCGTACAAGAAGCACTTGAAAATGGTACTTGTCCGGGAAACGATTTCTTAGGATGGTTACATTTGCCTTCTTCCATCACACCTGCGTTTCTTGACGAAGTACAGGCATGCGCCAACACCTTACGCGAAAAGTGCGAAGTGGTGGTGGTTGCCGGCATTGGCGGAAGCTACTTGGGCGCTCGTGCCGTGATAGAGGCCTTGGGAAACTCATTCGCCTGGCTGGTGAACGACAAGAAGAATCCTGCCATTCTCTTTGCAGGAAACAACATTGGCGAGGACTATTTGGCAGAACTCACCGATTACTTGAAGGATAAGAAGTTTGGTGTCATCAACATATCTAAATCGGGAACCACCACTGAAACGGCTCTTACCTTCCGCTTGTTGAAGAAACAATGCGAGGCACAACGTGGCAAAGAAGAGGCTAAGGACGTGATTGTGGCCATCACCGACGCAAAAAAAGGTGCCGCGCGCACATGCGCCGACAAAGAAGGATACAAGAGTTTTGTCATTCCTGACAATGTAGGCGGTCGCTTCTCCGTACTCACTCCCGTTGGATTACTGCCCATTGCCTGTGCTGGTTTCGATATTAAAGCTTTGGTACAGGGTGCTGCCGACATGGAAAAGGCAACGGGGAAAGACGTGGCTTTGCAGGAGAACATAGCCGCACAGTACGCTGTTGTGCGTCATGCGCTGTATCGTGAAATGGACAAGAAGATTGAGATTATCGTCAACTTCCAACCTAAACTGCACTTCATCGGTGAATGGTGGAAACAACTTTACGGTGAGAGTGAAGGAAAAGACCATCTGGGCATTTTTCCTGCCGCATGTGATTTTACCACCGATTTGCACTCCATGGGACAGTGGATACAAGAGGGTGAGCGTTCAATCTTCGAAACTGTGATTAGTGTTGAGCAGCCTAATAAGAAGATGTTGTTCCCCAAAGATGAGGAAAATCTGGACGGTTTGAACTTCTTGGCAGGCAAACGAGTAGACGAAGTGAACAAGATGGCCGAGCTGGGTACACGACTGGCGCACGTTGACGGTGGCGTTCCCAACATCCGCATCAGCCTTCCAGAACTGAATGAGTATTACATCGGCCAGCTACTTTACTTCTTCGAGATAGCCTGTGGCATTAGCGGAAACCTCCTTGGCGTGAACCCTTTCAACCAACCTGGCGTGGAAGCGTACAAGAAGAACATGTTCGCCTTGCTCAACAAGCCTGGCTACGAAGCTGAAAGCAAGGCCATACAAGAGCGTTTGGCTAACGAAAAATAAGATTGAATGTTTGAAAACGAAATACAAGATTATTTGAGAAAGCATGACTTTGCGGCATTTCAACCCAAAGTCGTGCTTTTTGATATGGACGGTGTGCTGTACAATTCAATGCCTCATCACGCCGTTGCGTGGAAAGAATCGATGAAGAGTTTCGGTCTTGATATGACCGAAGCGGATGTGTATGCCACTGAAGGAATGAAGGGTGTGGACACCATCAGGATGATGGTTAAACAACAACAAGGTCGTGACATCTCGGAAGAAGAGGCGCAAAAGATGTACGATGAGAAAGGCAGACTGTTTCATCAAATGCCCGAAGCACCCATATTTGACGGGGTACTCAACCTCATGAGCAAGATAAAGAAGAGCGGATTGAGCATTGGCATTGTTACAGGTAGTGCGCAAAGGAAATTGATTAAACGACTTGTGAACGATTTTCACCACTTCGTATCTGAAGAGAATATTGTCACAGCCTATAACATCAAGCATGGAAAACCTGCGCCCGACCCGTATTTGAAGGGCTTACAACTAACGGGAAGCCATCAACCCTGGGAAGGAATCGTGGTGGAGAATGCGCCCATGGGCATACGAGCAGGCGTGGCAGCTCAAATCTTTACGGTAGCTATTAACAGTGGTCCCCTACCCGACAGCACCCTTAGAAAAGAAGGTGCCGACCTACTTTTTCATCAAATGACTGAGTTTTGTGCGGTCTGGGAACAGCTTTTAGATGCAGCCAAACACGTTTAAACCCAGCTTTAATCAATGGTCAAGAAAGGTAAAATGTAAGATGTCCACCTACAAAATGTTGGGTGACTACTGGTAAAATGTATAATGACTACCAACAAAATGTAAGATGTCCACTAACACTTACTTACCTCATACCATCATTTTGCGGCGGATTTTTGTTTTAGCCACCGCATTATTGCTTGGCGTAATGAAGCTCCAGGCACAGCAATGTTTGGTGTGTGACGCCATTACCCGCATCCCTATCCGCGACGTGGAGGTGCATGCAAATGGCAAATTTGTTGGAAAAACCACCTATAGAGGACTGATATCCTTACCTTACAATACAAAGAGTGCCACTTTCTACAAACGCAACTACTTGAAAGAAACACTCTCTGCAGAAGAAATTAGGAAAGACACTGTCTTCCTTTTCCCTGCAACATACAGTATTGACGAAGTGACTATTTGGGGAAAGCACATGCAAAATATTGACAGTCTGAAGGCCAATCGCCCCTACATGCCACCAGACCATGACGCACCCCATGGCTTCTTTGAGTTCGATTTAGCCAAGATGCTCGACTTTAGGAAGAAGAGAGATATGAAACACCTCAGGCAGTTGAAAGAGGCATTCCGCAAGATAGATGCCGCAGAAGACCCCATAGAAAAGGCCTACCGCGAAACGTTACGCGAACAAGAGAGGCAAGAACAACGGGAAAAGCGGCACTAAATGAGCACCGCTGTTCCGCTTACTGCCACCATTAACATGCTCCCAGACTGCCCAATGGTTTCATAATCAATGTCAATACCCACGATGGCATTGGCACCCAAAGCCTCAGCTCGTTCTTGCATCTCGTGCAAGGAAGTGTCCTTCGCCTCACGAAGTACCTTTTCATAAGCATTGCTACGGCCGCCAATGACGTCGCGTATACCGGCAAAGAAATCCTTCAATACATTGGCGCCAATAATGGTTTCGCCCGTTACCACACCCTTGTACTCCAGGATTTTTCTTCCTTCAACAGTAGGAGTTGTTGTTAACAGCATTTATTATGACTTTCTAAACAGTGATGCAATCCAAAGTAATAACACGGCACCCACTACAGCTGTTCCTAAAGAGCCAATGGTTCCACCCCAAGAGATGTTCAACAGGCTCAGCGTCCAGCCACCAACAACACCGCCAACGATACCCAGCAACAGGTTCATCCAAAAGCCGAAACCGCCACCACGCATAATCTTACCAGCAATAAAGCCAGCCAAACAACCAATAATAATTGATCCAATAAGTCCAAACATAATTTTTATTTTTAAATTGATACAAATTTCTTATAGTTCCGTTCCATGCGACCATCAGTTACATGGCCAGACGGTTGAAGAAGAACCAGGGTAAAGTCATCCTGCAAGATGAATGCAACTCTTCATCCAGAACAACATTCATTCCATCCGGCACCTGCCCCCTTTAGGGAAGAACAGGTTTGCCTGCGTCTTCCCAACCCACGATACCGTCACGGAGATTAACCACCTTAAAGCCAGCCTTGGCTAGTTTTTGAGCGGCCAACATGCTGCGTTTGCCTGAACGACAATAGACATACACTGGATTAGTGTGATCCAACTTTGCCTGCGCCTTCTCAATAAAGTCAGGCTGTTGCACGTCAATATTTTCCGCATTGGCGATGTGTCCCTGCGCATATTCCTCGGCCGAACGCACATCCAGCAATTGTACATGTCCGTCGTAGAGGGCGTTTTCAAACTCGTCTGCTGTTACAGACTCGATTCCTTGATGACTGGAACAGCTTCCAAATAGCGTACTAAATATCACGATAATAAGACCTTTCAATAAATTATTCATCCGTTTAGTTACTCTTAATCATCTCAAAATTACAAAAAAAAGTTGAATCTATCAAATAAATCTTACAAAAGTTCACTACTTACGACATATTTGTCTTTATCTATGGTCACAGCTATCTCCTTTTGAAGAATGCGTCTGAGACAACACACGAATGCCAAGCTTTTCCACCAGGCGTGGCTTTTTGCGTTCCAAACATAAAAAATTATATCAGTAAATTTGTCTCGATTTGTTTTTTTTCTTTACTTTTGCGAAGTAACAACATCAAACGGAAAGCGATGAAAACCAAGACCTTTATTCTCTTATTGTTCCTTACTGTCTTGTCCATAGACGCATCGGCACAAGGCCGAATGATGCCCAATCTCGACAAGGTAACCATCTTTTCCAAAGGCGCACAGGTATACCGTCACAAACAAGTGGCCCTGCAAGCCGGCGAACAGACGCTCAGTTTCACAGGGCTATCGCCCTACATAGACGTCAACAGCATACAGGTCAAGGCCGAAGGCAATGTGACAATACTTGGCGTCAGTCAGCGATTCATTCGTCCCGACAGTGCCATGCTTTCCGAACAGCTGCGTGCTGCCGAAGCTGCACTAAAGAAAGCACGCAACCGCCAGGCTGAGGTAAAAGCCAAGCGAACGGTCATGAAGTCGCAACTGGAGATGGTGAAAACCAACAGTTCCACAGCTGCACGCACCGTTGCGACACCCCTCGAAGCCATCAAGCAGCTCAACCAATATTATTATGACGAAACCATGGCCATCAACAAGCGGCTCATCGATCTCAACGAAGAAGAGCAGCAGGCCAACCACAATGTGGAAAAACAACAAGAAGTTATAGACTCCATCGCCGGACTCAATACCAAACGGCTCACCGTAATCGATGTCAAGGTTGATGCTCCGCGAGCTTCTAACGCCAACTTCACCTTTGTCTACTACGTCAATGGGGCGTCATGGTACCCCACCTACGAACTCCGTTCAAGCAGCACTGCGGCTCCCCTGCAACTCACCTACAAAGCCAACATCACACAACAAACCAATGAAGACTGGCGCAACGTGCCCGTCACACTGTCGTCGGCCAATCCAAATCGCAGCAATGTGTCGCCTGAGCTAAAGACTTATTGGCTCGACTATGACCTCGCCGCACCCACCTACGACTTTGGTATAGATAACAATCGCATCTCTGGCACTATCACCGACGAGGAAGACAATCCCGTCATCGGCGCCACCATCAAAGTGAAAGGCACCACCATCGGCACCGTAAGCGACATTGACGGACACTACACGCTCACGTTGCCCAATGGCAATCGCAACGTGGAAGCGAGCTATATTGGTATGGTAACACAAGTGAAGCAAGCCACAGGAAACCGCCTCGACTTCCGCATGGAGAATAACAAACTGGCATTGGAAGAAGTGGTGGTCAAGGGATTTGGAAGCAAAAGCACGAGATCGAACGCGAAATTTACAGCTCCAGTGATAAAGGCCGACAGGGAGGTGAAGGCCGAAAGCATCGCTGATGAAAACAGCATGGATGTTAGTTCCACTGCTGCCAAGTTTGGATACGAGTTTGAGATAGGGCATCCGCTGACCATTCTCTCCAACAACAAGCCCGTGAGTTGCCAGATAGGCAAATACCAATTACCCACCACCTATGCTTACAAGGGCGTTCCCAAAATTGACAAGAGCGCTTTCCTCGTGGCTGATGCCACTGGCTGGAACGAGCTGAACCTTATTCAGGGAGAGGCCACCGTGTTCTTCGACAACAGCTATGTGGGCAAAACCATCCTCAATCCCGACCAACAAAGCGATACCCTCCACCTCGCCATGGGGCGCGACAACGGCATCCACATCGAGCGTAAACTCATCAAGAACAACACCTCCCGCAGACTACTGGGTAGCAGCAGAGTGCAAACCATGAACTGGGAAATCAGCTTACGCAATGCCCGAGCCGAACAAGTGGTCATCAGTATTTACGACCAACTGCCCGTTTCGAGAAATTCAAGCATCACCGTCACGCCTCAGGAACTAAGTGGCGGACAACTCGACAAGCTGAACGGACAGGTAGTCTGGAAGCTGACGCTTGCTCCAGGTGAAGTTAAAAAGCTGTCGCTTGGCTATCAGGTGAAGTATGACAAATACCGTCAACTCACTATAGAATAAGGAGAAAATTTGAGTACTTGATTTTTAAAGTTCATCTATTCATTGCACACACGCTGATTGTATAGGGCAAAGAGTTTTAAAGTTAGCAACTCATCACATCAATAGTCATATACCTTTCGTTTTACTACCTTGACTTTTTGATTGATGATGAGTGCCCACTAAAAGCTTTATTACATTTCACAATGAAGGCTGAATTCCTCACTCGAAATTCAGCCTTCATTGTGTTTCCTTGTATTCACTAAAATATAACCTCTTCCATCATGATGGAATATCGTAAGCTGTATCATTTACGATTTGCAGATTTGCCAAACACAACACGACCTCTCTGACGGCAATGCAAGTTGGTGGGAAGCCATCTTGGGAGTTGGTTTTGCGCTACAATTGGCTTGAAGTTCGGAAAAAAACATGTAATTTTGCACGCAAAAGACCCAAAAAGATGAGATCCATCCTACTTTCATGCTTGCTTATTGCAACGACGATAGCCCATGCCATCCCAGCGAAAAAAATGTGGAGAACCTACACCCAACGTGATGGTTCGACCATCCGCGTACTTATGGTGGGCGATGAGCACCTGCATTATTTCTTGACAGACGACCAGGTTCCACTGGTCCAGCGTGACAACAACTTTTTCTATGCGAAGATTGAGAAGGACAAATTGGTTTCCTCCAACATCCTGGCGCACGAAGCTTCCCTGAGAACAGCCGTTGAGAAAAAGAACATCCGCACCGTCCAAGAGATAGAACCGCTGCGCGAGAAGGCTCCTACCCGACTGTACCAGTTAAACAAACTACCAGCTATGCGCAAGAATCAGTATGCGGGAAAGAAAAAAGGCCTTATCATCTTGGCGAACTTCAGCGACAAGACCTTCAGGGACGAAGACCCGCAGAAAGTGTTTGACGACATCGTTAACAAATCGGGATACAAAGACTATGGAGGCGTTGGCAGCGTCCATGATTATTTTTATGACCAAAGCAACGGACGGTTCGACCTCTCTTTTGATGTCATGGGGCCTGTGCAACTCAAGCATACCCTTGCTTATTACGGCGGAGATAAAGACGGTCAAATCGACGTGAGAGTTTCTGAAATGATTGTCGAAGCCTGCCAAGCGGTCAACGAAAAAGTTGACTTTCGGGACTACGACTGGGATAATGACGGTGTTGTAGACCAAATAGTTGTGATCTATGCCGGCTATGGACAGGCCACATCGGCGAAGCCAGAAACCATCTGGCCTCACGAATTCAACATCAAAAGCAAGAACTTAGTGCTGGATGGGGTAAAAATCAACACCTACGCATGCAGCAACGAGCTGTACGAATATTACACCGGAACGGGCATAGGGCGCGTGCGCAACACCCTTATGGGCATCGGTGTCATCTGTCACGAGTTTTCGCATTGTCTGGGAATACCCGACTTTTACGATACCGGAAAATCAAAAAACTATGGCACAGGCGACTGGGACATCATGGCCAGTGGCAGCTATAACGGTCCTTTAGGTATCGGATGGGTACCACCCGCCTATACCAGTTACGAGAAAAACTTTGCTGGCTGGTTGGATTATACGGTCTTAGAACATGAGCCCCAGCACGTTACCGGCATGAAACCTCTGCTGGAAGGCGGCGAGGCATACGCCATCTACAACCCGCAGAACCATGATGAATACTATTTGTTAGAGAACAAAGGACGTAGTAAATGGGACTCCTATCTGCCCAAAAGTGGTCTGCTGGTGCTTCATGTTGACTATGATGCGAAACTGTGGGCGTACAACATGGTGAACAACACCGAACAGAAACAGTACAACACGCACCAACGACTGACCATCGTTCCGGCCGATGCCAGCTACGGCAACGCTGACCGCGACACCTATCCGCTGGGAGAACGCGACAGTTTGACGGCTAACAGCACACCTGCGCTAACGCTTTACAACGCCAACTGGGACAACAATTATGTACTATATAATAAGGTGTTGAACATCAGAAAAGACGCTAACGGCCTCATCAGCTTCAACTATTTACCCGACCCGCATTTCAACACGGCAGGAATAGAGCCTGCGTTCAACGGCAACGCCACTGCAACAATCGTTTCCATTTATAACATGCGGGGGCAGCGAATGTCCACAACGCAGCTCAACGGTCTGCCCCACGGCCTGTATCTTCTGAACTTATCGGATGGCACTACGCGTAAAGTCGTGGTAAAATAACAAAAAGTCCGTATATGACACCCCGTCTCTTCTTGGGTTAGGCGTAAAGATGATAAAAGAATCATCCACCACTAAGAAGAGACGGGGTGGCGTTTTTTGTCCGATAAGATGACAATAAAATTAGTCATGATGAATGGGGCTTCCAGAAAAAATCAATAGGCCTACAGGGAGCATAAACCTTAATTCTTGACTGAAAAACTCACAATTATACCCCAAAAGCATCAAGATGATGCTACAAGAAACACGCTTTTGAATGGCAAAATGCATGACATTGAGCTTTAAAAGCATGCTTATTGCGGTACAATAACAATGCTTTAATAAACAAAACTGGCAACTATGAGGGCTAAAAATCACCGCAATATACCTAACACATTGTAAAACAACAAATTACAAAACTCGTTCATTTTGAGCGTATTTGCGACTGGTTGTCAACCTACTGATAAATATTGTAAACACAGCGAGGTGTTTGTCAAGAAAAAAGATGATCGATGCAAAATTATAGGGGCGTGATTCATCACCTTTCGTCAACATCAAGTGATGCTTTTCCAGACTTGCAGACAAAATGAAGGGAGCTATTTCATCATGTTCCAACAAGAGCGGAAGACTTTTGGAACGCGGCTCCTTTATTTAATTAAGGTAGCTTGCTGAAAAAATCAATCCCTTTTTTTGTGTCAACAACGAATCTACCTCTATGTACGTTGTTTAACTATCTCCCCCTTAAATAAAAGTGCCATGCAGTTGATAAATAATTTTATGTCACTCAACAGCTTTTATCATTTTTTTTGCTTATCTTTGCAAACACTTCATTGTCCGACGGCAGATTCCTTTTCCTCCAACAAGAGTTTGGGAACCTGTCGGACAGGTAAAAGTTTATTATTAACAACAATTTATGGACGACTATCATTCGGAAAAAAGTAACGAAAGGTAGAAGAGTAGTCTCCAGGAGGCTAATCTTCGACCCCATGAACCATGGAGATTAGCGAAAATGAGAACTTACTGGAACATCAACGAAATACTTAGGCCCATCGAGGAATGGCAGCCTAATTGCTGGATTCAGGTGACCTGTCCAACAGAGGAAGACCAACAAGAGCTGGAAGAACGTTTCCAAATACCCGATTATTTCTTGCAAGACGTCAGCGATACCGACGAGCGTGCCCGTTACGAATATGACGATGGCTGGATGCTCATCATCCTGCGTATCCCCTACGTCAAAGAGATACGCTCGCGCACGCCCTACACAACGGTTCCTCTGGGTATCATCCACAAGCGCGACGTGACCATCACGGTGTGCTATTACGAGACCAATATGATGATTGACTTTGTGAGCTATCAGCAAAAGCGAGGCTCGGGTTTCACCGATTATGTTGACTTGACTTTCCGTTTGTTCCTCTCCAGCGCCGTATGGTACTTGAAACGACTGAAGCAGATCAACACCCTCATTGAGAAAGCCAAGCACAACTTAGACCATGAGGTGAACAACGAAAGCCTCATCGGACTGAGCCGACTGCAAGATTCGCTCACCTATTTCATCACTTCCATACGCGGCAACGAGAACCTGTTGGCCAAGTTGAAGTTTAAGTTGCAGGTAGACGAACTGGATGCCGACTTGATAGAAGACGTCAACATCGAGATGACGCAGGCCCGAGAGACCACCAGCATTTACGCCAACATCCTCGAATCGACCATGGACACTTACTCGAGCATTATCAACAACAACGTCAACACGGTGATGAAGACCCTCACCTCGGTATCCATCCTGATGATGTCAACCACCCTGGTGGCATCGCTCTATGGCATGAACGTCATCAACGGCATGGAAACCTACAAGTACGGTTTTATCGTAGCCTTTGGCATTTCCATCCTCGTGGCCGTGGTTTCATGGGCCATCATGCGTCACAAACACATGTTGTAGACAGGGCATGGACGGATGATAAAGCGGACAAAACAATAAAAAAATCACTATTATTTAGGAAATTAGCACATTTTTATATAAGTTTGCACCATCTAACGCCCTTACTATCGGCATGACAATCATCTACATAGACGAAGTGAAGGCAAACAAGTGACGCATCCAGGATGTGTCAAAGCACCGGAAAACCAAATCATAAACTTAAAACAGTGAACTGATGGACTCTCAAGAAAGCACCCCGAAGCAGGGTAATTTAGAAAGCGAGAAACAAATTGTAGGCACCGAAAACATAGTTGTCACACCAAACACTCATGCATCTGAAGAAGAAAAGGTAACGAGTGAGGAACCGCAACAAGCAATCGTGGAAGAGGCTGAGCCGCAAGACGGCAAGACCGAAGGTGAACCTGTGAGCGAAACTACCGAAGAGCAAACAGAGCAACCTGAGGCGACAAAACAGGAAGAAGAAACGCCAAAGGAGGAAGAGGCTCCAAAGATTTACGCGACGAAGCAAGAGGTTCTGGACAGACTGAAGGAGATTGCCAACAGCGATGAAAACCCACAGAAGAACGAACTTGACCTGCTCAAGACCACCTTCTACAAGCTTCATTTGGCCGAACGAGAGGCACAGCAGAAGGAATACCTTGAGAATGGTGGTGATCCGGAGCATTATCAGGTAATACCTGACAAGCTTGAAGAAAGCCTTAAAACAGAGATGGCCATCATCAAAGAGAAACGGGCTAAGATATTTCAACAGCAAGAAGCTGAAAAAGAGGAGAATCTGAAAAAGAAACTTGAGATTATTGACAAAATCAAGGCGATGGCCACATCGCCCGATGAAGCCAACAAATCGTTCCAAGAGTTCAAGTCATTACAACAGCAATGGAAAGAAATCAAGGCCGTACCCGCACAAAACGCCAGCGAATTGTGGCGCAACTACCAGCTGTATGTTGAGCAATTCTACGACTTGTTGAACCTCAATAGGGAAGCGCGCGAATATGATTTCAAGAAAAACCTGGAGCTGAAGACGAAGCTGTGTGAAACGGCTGAGAACCTAGCCAACGAAGAAGACGTAATTAGTGCCTTCCACCAATTGCAGGAATTGCATCAGCAATATCGCGAAATTGGTCCGGTGGCTAAAGAACTGCGCGAAGAGATTTGGGCTCGTTTTAAGGCTGCGTCTACTGTCATCAACAAGCGTCACCAGCAACATTTCGAGACACTGCGCAAGGAAGAAGAAGAAAACCTGACGAAAAAGACAGCACTTTGCGAGAAAGTAGAAGGCATCGTTGCACAGGAATACAAGACGGCTGGCGAATGGGAAAAGCATACAAAGGAGATTATTGACATTCAGGCAGAATGGAAGACGATAGGGTTTGCCCCGCAAAAAATGAACGTCAAAATATTCGAACGTTTCCGCTCAGCCTGCGATCAGTTCTTCCAAAACAAGGCAGAGTTCTTCAAGCAGATGAAACAACGCTTCGCTGAGAACGCCGAAAAGAAGAAAGAACTTGTGGAGAAAGCACAGGCTTTGGCCGACAGCACGGATTGGAAATCGACGAGCGACAAACTCATTGCCTTGCAGAAAGAATGGAAAACCATTGGTATGGTGCCTAGGAAACAAGGTGACCGCCTGTGGAACGACTTTATTACGGCTTGCAACACCTTCTTTGAGGCGCGCAACAAAGCCAATGCAAGCACGAAAAATAACGAGCACGAGAACCTGGAAAAGAAACGAGCCATCATCGCCCAGCTAAAAGAGTTGGTTGAAAAACCTGACGAAAACACCAAAGAAAAGGTGCAGGAATTGGTGGACGAGTACAGCAAGATAGGCCATGTTCCGTACAAAGAGAAAGATAACGTTTATCAGGAATACCACGACATCTTGGACAAGCTGTATAAGGACTTGCACATTTCGTTTGCCCGCCGACACCTTGACAACTTCAAGAACAACTTGAAGAACATGGCCAAGATGGGCGAAGATGCGCTGGACAACGAGCGTGGCAGACTGATGCACCGCTATGAACAGCTGAAGTCGGAGATTACGACTTATGAAAACAACCTCGGCTTTCTTAACGCATCGAGCAAAAAAGGCAACAACCTGCTGGACGAAATGAATCGGAAAGTGGAGAAATTAAAGGATGACTGCAAGATGATTCGTGAGAAGATCAAGGCCATCGATGCTGAAAATAAAAATGCTGAATAACGCTAAAATAGCGATTTACATTAATTAAATAAATCCCAGTTGGCTTGATGCCAACTGGGATTTATGCTTGATTGTCACTCGCAACACGTCCAGGTTTAGCCTGCGCAGACACCTGGTAAATTAGCAATTCATCAACTTACCAGCCATCAACTCGTAAACTCGTCAACTTGTAAACTCGTTAACTATCACACTTGATGGTACACTTGCTCGAAAGGAAGGCGGTATCGTTCGGATCGAACACCGTCAGGCAGACGCACGCCGCATGTGATAACCATGTTAATCTCCGTGTGGTAAGGAAGTCCTAAAGCCTTCTTGACCAGCCAACTGTCAAATCCCTCAACAGGACATGTGTCGTATCCTTCCTCGCTCATAGCCAACATGAACGTCTGAACGACAAGGGCGCAACTCTTATGAACCGTGATGCGCGTATCGCCTTCGGTCACTTGTTTCACGATAGGACGGAACAATCCGATGATTTGAGCCAGCAATTTGCGAAACAATCCCAGCAACCAAAAGAAGCGAGTGTAAAACAGTGGCATCACAAAATCGTAATACACCTGCCATTTTTTGATGCGTTTGGCTTGTTTCTCCTTCGGACTGTTTTGCATGACATTCTCTATTTCGAACGCCTTCACAGCCTTGGCATGCGCCCGATGCTTGTCCCTACGTGTGACGAACACCACCATTTGCTGTGCGGTTTCTGCCGTCTGCTGATCTAAAAGAGCATGGGTCAGCTTTTTGAGAATCTTCGGTTGAGTGACATGATAACACTCCCAAAGTTGCATGTTCGAACTGGTTGGTGCCAAAGCAGCCAACTCCAAGCAATGACGTACACGCGCTGTGTCAAGCGGTTTGACAGGATCGAAATGACGAATGGCACGTCGGTGATTCAAAATATCTTGTAAACTCATATCTATTGGTTTTAGTTCTTGTTTTAGAGAAAATACCCTATCGTTTCCAAAGCACTGCTTGAAAGACCATCATCCCATTGACTAAAGTCCATTAAGTCAACGGGACGACCCGTATTTCTCAATGCTCCAGCAAAATAAGATACTTTTCGTATCCTTGCGCTTTCATTTCTTCTTGAGGAACAAAACGCAAAGAAGCACTGTTAATGCAATATCGCAACCCACCTCGGTCTTTAGGGCCATCGTTAAAAACATGTCCCAAATGGGCTTGACCTTTAGCACTTCGCACCTCGGTACGCTGCATCCCGTGAGATAAGTCTTGCTTTTCTTCCAAGAAATGTGGGTCAATTGGCTTGCTGAACGCAGGCCATCCACAGCCAGACTCAAACTTATCAGTACTCAAAAACAGCGGCTCGCCAGTGGTGATGTCTACATAGATGCCTGGTCTAAATTCACCATTGTATTCATTATCATAAGGACGCTCGGTAGCGGCATGCTGAGTAACCTCGTATTGTAAAGGTGTCAACTGCTGCTTCAGTTCTGCATCCGTTTTCTTCACATAACGTGAAGATTCGGCTGTATCCTTGTTGGCTACACGCGCATACTGCATCAATGCCTGTGGAACATGGCAATATCCTCCAGGATTTTTATCCAAGTAATCTTGGTGATAATCTTCTGCTGCATAGAAATTCCGAAGAGGCTGAACTTCTATTTGTATCTTCTTCGAATATTCTTTGCTCAACTTGGCCATCTCAGCTTGAATCATGGGCAAGTCATGTGCATCTGTATAATAAATACCAGTGCGATACTGTGTACCAACATCTCCACCCTGTCTATTTAAAGAGGTAGGGTCGATCGTCTTAAAATACAATATTAAAAGTAAAGAAATAGGTAATACTTGAGGATTATAAACAACGTGTACAGCTTCTGCAAAACCTGTTTGATCTGTACATACCTCCTCATAAGAAGGATTTAGTCCACGCCCATTCGCATATCCAACTTCGGTACTGAGAACGCCATTGATTTGCTTCAAAAAGTGTTCTGTACCCCAAAAGCATCCACCTGCCAAGTATAATTCAGCCTGTTCGTTCATATCTAATTCTTTTTCTGCAGCTACTTGTGCTCGTCCATGACAACCCATTAAAAGGAAAGCCCATAACAAACAAAGTATTTGGCAATTGATTATTTTCATACCTTTTATGGTCTGATGATTTACAAAACTATAGAAAAAAAATGAGGTTTAGCGAACTCATACACTTAAAAAAGATGAAAAACAACCGTCTTCTAACACCTTTAGTGGATGAACAAAGCAAGCATGTTGCCCTTAGGGAATCAAAAAAAAGTGCTTTCTATGATAAGAAAACACTTTTAAGTGGTTGGGATACTCGGACTCGAACCAAGAATGACAGGACCAGAATCTGTAGTGTTACCATTACACCATATCCCAAAATCAAATACGGTCATTGCCTATTTGCGTTTGCAAAATTACTACTTTTTTTTGATACCGCAATAATAAGTGGTGCTTTTTTCTTAAAAAAACTAATTTATTTCATATTTTATGCCTTTTGTAGTTATTTAGCACTAACTTTGTAGAATAATAGTACCACATATTATACATCATTTTTAGAGGATGAAACAATCAAAACAATTAGTCGACATCATCACAAAAGGAATACAAGAGAAGAAAGGTCAGGACATCGTCATTGCTGACTTAAGCAACATCGAAGGGGCGATAGCCAATTACTTTGTCATCTGTCAAGGCAACTCTCCCACCCAAGTGGAGGCGATTTCCGAATCAATTGGCGACACAGTCCGTGAGGATTTGAAGGAGAAACCGGTCAATGTTATCGGCCTTGGAGCGAACCAATGGGTGGCCATTGATTTCACTGACGTGCTGGTTCACGTCTTCTTGCCGGAAACAAGAGCATTTTACGACCTGGAGAACCTTTGGGAAGACGCCAAACTGACGAGGATTCCAGACCAAGACTAAATTAGCATTGCATTTGATATTCCTATCCTATTATAACAGAACTCATCTTTATGGACAATAAAAACAATCCCTACAACAATAACAACGACAATCAACCCAAGATGCCTAAGTTCAATATGAACTGGATTTACGCAATTGTTGCTATTACACTGGCCATATTTTTCATGACCGGAGGTGGTAACTCTTTGGGCAACGCAAGCGCCAATAAGAAAGCAACTTATTCGAAATTCAAGCAATACATCGCAAAAGGTTACGCCAAGAATGTGGTCATCAACAAGGAACAGAATATCTTGAAGATGTACGTTAAGCCCGAACACATCCGCGATGTCTTCAACATGACGGCCAAGCAGACGGGCACATCACCCTACGTTGAAGTGGAATTTGGATCGGTTGACGAACTGGAAAAATACCTAACAGCAGAACAATCATCTGGTAAAATTGCCGACTTCAGCTACGAGAACGAGAAAGGAAGCGACCTGATGAACATTCTTCTCAACCTCTCATTCCCCATTTTTCTCATCGTCATGTGGATTTTCCTGATGCGAAGAATGGGCGGTGGAGGTGCCGGTGGGTCTGGTGGCGTCTTCAATGTTGGTAAGAGTAAGGCCAAGATGTACGAGAAAGGCAACGACCTAGGCATCACCTTTAAGGACGTAGCAGGACAAGCTGGCGCCAAACAAGAAGTGCAAGAGATTGTTGACTTCCTGAAAAATCCACAGAAATACACCGACCTGGGCGGTAAAATACCTAAGGGAGCACTGCTCGTAGGACCTCCGGGAACGGGTAAAACCTTGCTGGCAAAGGCAGTTGCAGGTGAAGCTGGTGTGCCATTCTTCTCCATGAGTGGCTCCGATTTCGTAGAGATGTTCGTTGGAGTTGGTGCCAGTCGTGTACGCGACTTGTTCCGACAAGCCAAAGAAAAATCACCCTGTATCATCTTCATCGATGAGATTGACGCCGTAGGAAGGGCCCGCAGCAAGAATCCTGCCATGGGCGGAAACGATGAAAGGGAGAACACGTTGAATGCCTTGTTGACCGAAATGGACGGCTTTGGCACCAACAGTGGCGTCATTATTCTGGCTGCCACCAACCGCGCTGACATGCTCGACAATGCCCTGTTGCGTGCAGGACGCTTTGACAGACAAATCAGTGTGGACTTGCCTGACCTACCCGAACGCAAAGAAATATTCCTGGTTCATCTTCGTAGAGTGAAGGTAGCACCTGATTTGGACATCGACTTCCTGTCACGACAAACACCGGGATTCTCTGGTGCCGACATCGCTAACGTCTGCAACGAGGCCGCATTGATTGCCGCAAGACACAATAAGACACAAGTTGGAAAGCAAGACTTCCTGGATGCTGTGGACCGTATCGTTGGTGGACTGGAAAAGAAAACCAAGATTATGACGGCTGGTGAGAAGCGCACCATCGCTCTTCATGAGGCCGGACACGCTACCGTATCATGGTTCTGCGAGCATGCTCATCCGCTCGTTAAGGTCTCTATTGTTCCGCGCGGAAGAGCCTTAGGCGCCGCATGGTATCTACCCGAAGAGCGACAAATCACCACAAAGGAGCAGATGCTCGACGAGATGTGCGCCTTATTGGGTGGCCGAGCTGCCGAAGAACTGTGCGTAGGGCAGATTTCCACTGGTGCCATCAACGACCTGGAGCGTGCTACAAAGAGTTCGTATAGCATGATTGCCTACGCCGGTATGAGCGATGTACTGCCCAACATTTGCTACTACAACAACCAAGAATATCAGTTCCAGAAGCCCTACTCAGAGACCACGGCAAAGATTATCGATGACGAGGTGCTGAAGATGATCAACGAACAGTACGACAGAGCCAAGCAATTACTCACTGAACACAAAGAGGGTCATGCCAAGCTGGCAGAGCTTTTGCTCACTCGCGAGGTGATATTTGCTGAAGATGTTGAAAAGATATTCGGCAAACGCCCATGGGTTAGCCGCTCACAAGAAATCATGCAGGACAATGAACCCAAGCTGGAAGACATGCCTGAAGAAGTAAAAGCGGCTGAAGAAGAACATCAAAGAACATTGAAAGAGAATAAACAAGAGTTTTAGTTGACGAGTTTTTAGTTGACAAGTTGACGAGTAAATAGACTTATTGCTTGTCGACTTGTCAACTCCTCACAATCAACTTGTGAACTCGTCAACTTGTGAACTTGTCAACTATGAACCATCCATGACACCAAAACTTAAAAATCTCATTACGCGAAGCATCACTGGTATTTTGTTCGTTGCCATCATGACAACCTGTTTTTTGCGCCCTGTTGCCATGATATTCGTCTTTACACTCATCACTGGCATGACAATTTGGGAGTTTACAGGATTGGTAAACGACCGTGAGAACGTTACCGTTAACCGATTCATCACAACGATAGCCGGCGTTTATTTCTTTCTTGCCGTGGCAGGTGTCAACAGTGGCTTCATCCAAACCAATGCGGTATTTGTTCCCTATCTCCTCACCATCGTTTACCTATTCATCAGTAATCTGTACACGCAAAGCAAGGATGCGGTGAACGACTGGGCATACACCACGCTTTCGCAACTGTACATTGCGCTGCCACTCTCGATGATCAATGTGCTGGCTTTCAGACAATCACCAGACGGTGTGACCCATTTTTACTACTTACTTCCTCTGAGTATCTTCATTTTTCTATGGACCAATGACACGGGAGCCTACTGCACAGGCTCGCTCTTTGGTAAGCACAAACTATTTCCTCGCATCTCTCCCGCCAAGAGTTGGGAAGGCAGTATCGGTGGCGGCGTACTGGTGTTGATTGTAGCTACCATCATTTATTTTTTAGAGTCGCAAGGTGAAAACTTATCCACCCTGAACCTTTGGGAATGGTTGGGCTTGGGTTTGGTCGTGGTTGTATTTGGTACTTGGGGCGATTTAGTCGAATCGTTGTTCAAACGAACATTAGGAATTAAAGACAGTGGTAACATCCTACCTGGCCACGGAGGCATGCTCGACCGCTTCGACTCTTCCCTGATGGCCATTCCGGCAGCCGTTATTTATCTTTATTCCATCACCTTGTTGTAAGGTTTCCACATACCCAAAACCAACACGGGTGATTCATCTCAAGAATCATCTGCACCACATTTCGCCTCAGTTTGCCTACATAAACATTTTCCACGTCTTTTGTTTGTGCTTTATACTTTAATTTTCTAAATTTGCAAGACACAATGAGTTAACATGAAAAAAACTACATACCAATAACATTAATCTCATACTTATGCGTCATTTCAAAGTCATTTTTTTCCTCCTGACCTTATTGTCACCTACCCTTGTGTATTCACAAATCACTTACTACAACGCCGATCAGTTTCCGGTTATTGGAAAAATATCCAATGATACCGAAACCAGATACGAGCGTTTGCCGCGAGAATTAAAAAACACCTGTCGACCTCCTGTTTGGCATTTGGGCAAAAACACATCAGGTCTCGCCGTGAGGTTCAAGACCAACAGTACAACGATTGCTGCCAGATGGGAAACCCTGAACGATGCCTACATGAACCACATGTCGCCCACCGGAACCAAAGGACTTGACTTATACACCTGGGATCAAGGCAAATGGGTATTCATGAAAACAGGCAGACCTACGGCGAAAGTTTCCACGCAAGTCATCATCGATCACATGAAACCCATCGAGCGAGAATACATGCTCTACCTTCCCTTGTATGACGGAATTGTTTCACTTGAGATTGGCATCGACTCTACCAAGACCATCGCCCAACCCACGCTGCCATTTCCGAGGACAGAAGCACCCATCGTTGTGTATGGAACGAGCATCACGCAAGGTGGCTGTGCGGCCCGACCAGGAATGAGTTTCACCAACATATTAGAACGCAGGCTCAACACAGAGGTAATCAATCTTGGATTCAGCGGCAACGGCAGACTGGACATGGATGTGGCTGAAGTCATCGCCAAAAAGACAAATGCGCAGATGTTCATCCTTGATTTCGCACCGAACAACGGCCCAGAGAATGTCAAGAACAAGACAATTCCTTTCGTCAACATCATCAGAAAAGAAAATCCAAATACACCTATCGTGCTCATCGAAAACCCCATATTTCCCCATGGCACTTACGATCAAGAGATTAGTAAAGTTGTCCACGACAAGAATATCGAACTGAAAAAATGTTTTCAGGCACTCAAGGCAAAAGGAGACAACAACCTCTATTACATCAGTAGCGACAACCTCATCGGAAATGACGGCGAAGCAACGGTTGATGGTATTCACTTTACAGATCTTGGTTTCATGAGAATGGCAGATGTAGTGTTACAGGAAATTAAAAAGATGGGGATTGTCAAATAAACCGAAGCATAACTTTAGCGCCACGGCATAGAACGTGCTAAAAGTGGCACTCGTCACGTTCCGTCTTTCGGTCAATCGCGAATAGGATGACGTAAACAGAGATTCGACATTCTTCTCTGACGAAACGTGAAACAGCACCCCATTACCCTCACATATGAATAGCATTGAGTTTGCCCGCCAAAGTCATTGGGTTTGGCGGGCAAAGTCAATGACTTTACAGGTCAAACTCATAGACTTTGGAACGAATTTGTAAAGCGCTGATAGACAAGAAGTAAAGAGGCTCATTAAAAAGAGCAGACACCGCTCGGTTACTGCCGTTCGCCCTTCAACAATGAAACCATAATTTTTGCGGCATTTTCTGATGCTACATGATCGCCCAACTGATGACGCACCTCGGCATAATCGGCGAGCATTTTCTGGCGTTCTCCGCCACTTGGCAGGATAAGTCCCAGTTCTTTGACGATGTTCGCGAGGGTAAAGCGGTCGGCAAACAGTTCTCGCACCACTTCCCGATCAGCGATGAGATTGACCAGAGAGATGTACTTTACCTTAATGATATGCTCGAACGCAAAGCGTATGAGTCGAGGTACAGGCGTCTTGTAACACACCACTTGCGGCACATCGAACAAAGCCGTTTCGAGCGTTGCCGTGCCACTGGTCACCAAAGCTGCCGCAGCATGGGCCAACAACGGATAAGTCCTGTTTTTAACCAAGGCGACGTTCGTACCAGTCAGGTATTCTTCGTAATAAGCATCCTCAATAGATGGCGCACCCGCCAGCACAGGTTGGTAGTCTGGATAAGCGTTGGCTGCCTGAATCATGGCAGGCAGATTGTCCTTAATTTCCTGTTTTCTGCTTCCTGCCAGCAAGGCAATGATAGGTTTGTTTTTGTCAAGATGATTCGCAAGACGAAACTCCTCGAAACTCTCGGTATATGAAGCACGGAACTGACGCACCTCATCGGCCGTCGGATTGCCTACATAATGAATGGGATAATGATGTTTTTTCTCGAAGAAAGGGACCTCGAAAGGCAGGATGGAAAACAGCTCAGCCACATCGCGCTTGATGTTCTTGATGCGGTATTCCTTCCAAGCCCAAAGCTTGGGTGATATATAATAATAAGCAGGTATGTTTGTATTGGTTTTCAAGAACTTAGCAATATTCAGGTTAAAGCCGGCATAGTCGACCAAAATCACTACGTCGGGCTGCCACCGAACAATGTCTTCTTTGCACATTTTCATGTTCTTAAAGATGGTTCGCAGATGCAGCAGCACAGGGATAAACCCCATGTACGCCATTTCCTTGAAATGCCTCACCCGCTCTCCCCCAACCGCCGTCATGAGGTCTCCACCAAAGAATCGAAACTGAGCGTCATTGTCCTGTTTTTTCAAAGCCATCATCAACTGCGAGGCATGCAAGTCTCCACTGGCTTCGCCAACAATCAAATAATACTTCATAAGCTCATGATTTTGGAATATAGTATGGTGCGCACACTCGTCGATATGGAGCGTTCAGCAAGCGGTGAGCGGTTCAAAGAGGCTACACGGATCAGTCTTGGGCGTTGAATGCCGAAGGGGCAACTGGTTTTTCCCACTCTCTGATCTCATCCATAAACTCGTAAGCAGTGACATCCATCTTAGTGGGCGTAATGGCAACGTAGCCATGATTGAGTGCCCACTGGTCGGAGTCCTCGGCATTGGGTTCATCGTTCTGATACTCACCCACCACCCAATAATAATCGTATTGGCGCGGATGATGCTGTTTCACTATCTCGTTGACCCACCGGCCCATCGTCATCCGGCACACTTTGATGCCCTCAAACACTTGTCGGGCAGGAAAGTTGACGTTCAGGCAGATGCCCTTGGGCAATCCGTCCGCCAGCACCTTCTTCACCACCATCCGCACGTATGGACGCAACGGTTCAAGGTTGGCATCCTCCTCGTAATAACAACTGGAGAAAGCCACCGAGGGGATGTACTTCATGCAGCCTTCCATGGCGATGCCCATGGTACCCGAATAGTGATTGTTTACAGACGAATTGTCGCCGTGGTTGATGCCGCCCAGGATGAGAGCCGGCCTCCTGTTGGGGCACAACTGGTCGAGAGCCAGCTTCACACAGTCGACCGGCGTACCACTGCACGACCACACTTGAGCCGTTCCGATGTCCTTCCTGCGCTTTAACCGCAGATATTCCACAGCCGAAAAAGCACACGAAAAGCCCGAACGAGCTGCCTCTGGTGCGCAGACCAGTACATCTGACAAATCGGAAACCATGTCTACCAAGGCATGAATGCCGGGTGAATGATAGCCGTCGTCGTTCGAAATCAAAATCAAGGGTCGCTCTGTCTGCATGTCTTTTATCGCTTTTAATCAAGCCGAAAAGCTCAAGGAAAACTTTCTGAAGTGAGAAAGTAAATTTGCTTGATTCGGCTGGTAATATTCCTATTAATTCTCATGCAAAAGTACGAAAAAAAGTTTAAATGGGTACTTTGTCATACAAAATATGTAACTTTGCAACAATTTAATGTCTTTAGAAGGATACTGAAAATGGGAAAAATCATAGCTTTAGCGAATCAAAAAGGTGGTGTAGGCAAGACCACCACCACCATCAATCTGGGCGCATCATTGGCTACGCTCGAGAAATCGGTACTCATCGTCGATGCCGACCCGCAGGCCAACGCCTCCAGTGGTTTGGGCGTAGACATCAAGGAGGTGGATTGTTCGCTATACGAATGCATCATCAACAAGGCTGACGTGCGTGATGCCATCTACACCACAGACATTACCGGACTGGACATCATACCGAGCCACATCGACCTGGTGGGCGCAGAGATAGAGATGTTGAACCTGGACAACCGAGAAAAAGTAATCAAGAACATCTTGGATCCCATCCGCGATGACTACGATTACATACTCATTGACTGCAGTCCGTCACTGGGTTTGATCACGGTAAACGCGCTCACGGCATCCGACTCGGTCATTATTCCCGTGCAATGTGAATATTTCGCCCTGGAAGGTATCAGCAAACTGCTCAACACCATCAAGATTATCAAGAGCAAACTGAATCCGAAATTGGAAATCGAAGGTTTTCTCTTGACGATGTACGACAGTCGTCTGAGGCTGGCCAACCAGATATACGACGAGGTGAAGCGGCACTTCCAGGAGCTGGTCTTCAAGACGGTGATTCAGCGAAACGTGAAGCTCAGCGAAAGTCCGAGTCACGGATTGCCAGTCATCCTGTACGATGCCGACTCGTCGGGGGCCAAGAACCACCTGAACTTGGCCAGGGAAATCATCGGCAAGAACGCTTGAGTAGTAGACAATAAGACAGCGGAATATCAGGACTCTACAGCTCTCTTCATCCAGCGTTAACACACATTCTCTGTTGTTCCATTCATAACCAAAACCACCATTTTCCATCTTCCCTATAAGTAAAACAGACCCATGGCAGTACGAAAAAAATATAGTCATTCCACAAAGGCTCCGGCGTTAGGACGCGGGCTCGATGCTCTCATTTCGACAGACAACATACAAACGCAAGGCAGTTCGACCATCAACGAGGTGCCCATCGAACAAATTGAAGCCAATCCCAACCAGCCTCGTCGCGAATTTGACCAAGAGGCGTTGGAAGAATTGGCATCAAGCATTCGAGAAATTGGCATCATTCAACCCATCACCCTCCGCCAAGTGGCTGCCGACAAATATCAAATCGTAGCGGGTGAGCGTCGTTGGCGCGCCTCACAAATCGTTGGTTTAGAGGCTATACCCGCGTATATTCGGACGATAGACGATGAAACGGTCATGGAGATGGCATTGGTGGAGAACATTCAGCGCGAAGATCTCAATGCCATCGAAATTGCACTGGCTTACGAAAAGCTGATGGAAAAGAGCGGAATGACGCAAGAGAAAGTGTCTAAGCACGTGGGAAAGAGTCGCACGGCCATCACCAATTACCTGCGCTTGCTGAAGCTGCCGGCTCAAGTACAAATGGCTTTGCAAAAGAAAGAGATTGACATGGGGCACGCGCGGGCTTTACTTGCCGTAGAAAGCCCGTCGATGCAAATCAAGCTGTTCAAGGAAGTACAGAAGAATGGTTACCCCGTTAGAAAGGTAGAAGAGCTGGCTCAACAGCTCAAAAACGGCGGGGAACTGCGAAAATCAGAGAAACATAGCTCGGTCAAGGGCGGCTTGCCAGAGGAGTTTGACGTGCTGAGACTGCGCTTATCAACATTTCTGAAGACAAAAGTTCAAATGACATGTAGCGCCAAGGGAAAAGGCAAAATCAGCATTCCTTTCGCCAATGAACAGGAATTGGAACGTCTGATGAACATCTTTGACAAACTGAAAGACTAAGTTACTTTCGTGAAAACCATGCGTGACAACCTATCATCGTCCCTTCGTATCTGCCTGACGTGCGCCATTCTGCTGTGTGCAGCATGGTGTCAGGCCCAGATTCAAGTGGGCGACAGCATCAAGGACACCGACCCACGCGTCATCATCGGAGAAGACAACGCCAAGGCCATTCCCGCAGAAAAGGCCGTCAACCCATCAGACACCCTTGTCTTTGCAGAGACAGAAAAGGCCGCGAAGAAAATCAAGCGCGACTGGAACACCTGGCGACCCGATGCCAAACGAGCCATGTGGCTGGCTGTTGTGCTGCCAGGAGCTGGTCAAATCTACAACCGGAAATACTGGAAGCTGCCCATTGTCTATGGTGGTTTTGTGGGCTGCTACTATGCCATGCGCTGGAACAACCAGATGTATCACGACTATTCGCAAGCTTACATCGACCTGATGGACAACGATCCGCAATCGCAGAGCTACAAACAGTTTCTGCATTTAGGCAACCAAATCGACGCATCGAACATTGATAGATACAAGGAACTGTTTAGAAAGCGCAAGGATCGCTACCGTCGTTGGCGCGACTTGAGCTTCTTCACGCTCATCGGGGTCTACGCTTTGTCGGTAATCGACGCCTACGTTGACGCCTCTTTGTCAGAGTTTGACATCTCTGACGACTTAAGTTTGCGCATTGAGCCCACGGTTGTCAACACCAATATGAACAGGAATCCCTTGAAATCAGGCGGTCTGGGCATACATTGTAGCCTCAGCTTCTGAAACAAAAGATAGCCAATCAAATAAACAGACAAGAAACCAATCATGAAGAAAATTTATTTATTCATAGTCACCCTGCTTGTTGTATTCTCATCATCGCTGCAAGCGCAGGTCGTCGATGACGATACAGAAATCACCGTGACGAATGATAAAGGTGAAAACGAAACATTTGACTTACCCGAAGCTATGACGTCTGAGATTGACAGTCTGCTTCACCTTTACAACACCAAGACATACCTGAAACGCGATGCTGATTGCAACTTACCAAATGTAAACAAGACTTACGAGCCCGATGTTTACAAGGATCGCCTGCGCCGTTTGCCCACAATTATGGAGATGCCATACAACAACGTGGTACAAAAGTTCATCGACCGTTACAGCAACGAGCTGCGCAACGCAGTAGGGATCATGCTGGGTGCTTCCAACTTTTACATGCCCATCTTCGAACAGGCCTTGGAAACCTACAGTTTGCCACTCGAGCTAAAATACCTTCCGGTGATTGAATCGGGACTCAATCCCAAGGCCGTGTCGCGTGTAGGTGCCACGGGACTGTGGCAATTCATGTTGGCTACCGCCAAAAATTACGGTCTGGAAATCAACTCTTTGCTTGACGAACGATGCGATCCCATCAAGTCTTCGTACGCCGCAGCCAACTACTTGAGCGACCTATACCGAATCTTTGGCGACTGGAACCTGGTTATCGCAGCCTACAACTGTGGCCCAGACAAACTCACACAGGCCATCCATCGTGCCGGTGGCAGCAAGGATTACTGGAAAATATACCCTTACTTGCCACGCGAAACACGAGGATATGTACCGGCATTCATCGCAGCCAACTACATCATGAACTACTACTGCGAGCACAACATCTGCCCAATGACAACTGACTTGCCAGCCAAGACTGATACCATCCTCGTCAGCCGCGACGTTCATTTCAAACAAATCGCACAAGTGTTGAATATGGATGAGGAGCTTGTACGGTCACTCAACCCACAATATCGCAAGGACATCGTCATCGGATACACCAAGCCATCCACCCTTCGTCTGCCCGTTGACAAAATCAATTCGTTTATCGATCAAGAGGATTCGGTATATGCTTACAACGCCGACGTGCTGCTGACCAAGCGTTCAGAGGTGGAAGTAGCGCAAGAGGTACCCAGCTATTCGAGTGGCAGAACATCGGTATCCAGCTCACGCAAGAGCTACAGCAGGAGTAAAGGTAAACGCAGCAGCCGCAAATCGTCACGCAGCAGCCGAAGAAGACGCTCGTCAGGCAAGTCAGTTACCGTTAGAGGAGGAGATACATTATCCGAAATAGCAGCTCGCAACAATACGACCGTTAAGAAGCTCAAAAAGCTCAACGGCCTAAAAGGCAACAACATCAGGAAAGGAAAGAAAATAAGGGTGAGGTAACGCTCAACCATCATGGGGAGAATTGAGTATGGACAATCAAGAGATTCGAGATAAAGAAAGGAAAGAAGAACTGGAAGACAAGCAGATTCAAGATGCGTTCCAACATCTGCTGGACACCTACTTGGCATCCCGTCACAGAAAGAAGGTAGACATCATCACCAAGGCTTTCAACTTCGCACGTCAAGCACACAAAGGCGTAAGACGTCTCTCGGGCGAGCCGTACATCATGCACCCCATCGCCGTAGCGCAGATTGCTTGTGAGGAGATGGGACTGGGCTCAACCAGCATCTGCTCGGCACTTCTGCACGATGTGGTGGAAGATACCGACTATACCGTTGAGGACATTGAGAACATATTCGGCCCCAAGATTGCACAAATCGTCGATGGACTCACCAAAATTAGTGGAGGCATCTTCGGCGACAGGGCATCGGCTCAGGCGGAAAACTTCAAGAAACTATTGCTCACCATGAGCGATGACATCCGCGTCATCCTTATCAAAATATGCGACCGCCTGCACAACATGCGCACTTTGCAGTCGCAACCAGCCAATAAACAATACAAGATAGCCGGCGAAACCTTATATATATATGCGCCATTGGCGAACCGATTGGGCCTGAATAAGATTAAGACCGAACTGGAAAACCTCAGCTTCCGGTTCGAGCATCCCGAAGAATACGCCAACATTACCAACAAGCTTTCCTTTACAAAGGAGCAACGTGACCGCCTCTTCGAGCTGTTCACGGCGCCCATCAAGGAGACCCTTGATGCCATGGGCATTGACTATGAGCTGAAAGCAAGGGTCAAAAGTCCATACTCTATATGGAACAAGATGCAGACGAAGCATGTCACCTTCGACGAAATTTACGACATCTTGGCCGTACGAATCATCTTCACACCAAAGGTAAGGGCCGACGAGATTGACGAATGCTTTAAAATATATGTGGCCATCAGCCGCATCTACAAGTCGCATCCCGACCGACTGCGCGACTGGTTGAGCCACCCAAAGGCCAACGGATACCAAGCTCTCCACGTCACCTTGATGAGCAAACAAGGCCGTTGGATTGAAGTTCAGATACGCAGTGACCGCATGAACGAGGTGGCCGAACAAGGCTTTGCAGCTCACTGGAAATACAAAGATAAAGGTGAATATACCGAAGATGAGAACGAATTGAATGAATGGTTGCGCACCATCAAGGAGATTTTGGACGACCCACAGCCCGATGCCATGGACTTTCTCGATGCCATTAAGCTGAACCTCTTTGCCTCCGAGATATTCGTGTTCACCCCGAAAGGCGAAATCAAGACCATGCCTGCCGGCTGCACTGCGCTCGACTTTGCTTTCCAGATACACACCCTGCTGGGCAGTCATTGTATCGGAGCCAAGGTCAATCATAAGTTGGTTCCGCTGAGTCATAAGCTACAAAGCGGTGATCAGGTAGAGATATTAACCAGCAAGTCGCAACATGTGCAGCCTTCTTGGCTCAACTTTGCCACCACAGCCAAAGCTAAAGCAAAGATACAGGCCATCCTCAGGCGCAACAACAGAGAGATACAAAAGCAAGGCGAAGCCTTTCTCAACGCCTGGTTGGAGCGCAATGACATGGAAATGACCACATCCGTACTCGACAAGTTATGCGAATTTCATAACTTAAAGAAACACGAGAGTCTGTTCTTGTGTATCGGTAATAAGTCGGTTATCTTGACAGAAAAAGACTTGGACGAGCTGAACAAGAAAAAGAAAAACTCTTCACCCAGCAATTGGCTCAAGTATGTACCCTTCATCGGACATGACAAGAAAGACGAACAGGATAAGAAGGCCGAGCCATTCACCGTCGACAATACGCTCAATCGGAAGAAGGCTATCGTCATCAACGACGGCAACATCGATACCTACCTCTTCCCCACTTGCTGTCATCCCATCCCCGGCGATGACATCCTGGGCTACATCGACAACCAAAACCACGTAGAAATACACAAGCGCAACTGCCCTGTGGCCAGCAAACTGAAGTCTAGTTACGGCAATCGACTGCTGGATGCTAAGTGGGATATGCGCAACATCCGTCTTTTCAACGCCACCATCGAGATCAGAGGCATCGACCGTCAAGGCATGTTGCACGATGTCGTGGATGTCATTTCAGATGAGATGAACGTCAACATGCACAATCTTTCACTGACCAGCAAGGAAGATATTTTTATGGGTAAGATTGAAGTTCTCGTTCATAATCGACAAGAAGTAAAGAACATCATCAACAGCTTGAAAAAGGTAAAAGGCTTGCAAGAGATTCAACAAATTATGTAAGTTTATCCTAGTTTACAAGTTCACGAGTTGACGAGTTGACAAGTGTAGTGTTTATTAAGTTCTGGATTTGCGAGTTAATAGGCCATTTTGGGGTTTGAGGTGAGGCATTAACGAACGAGAAACCAAACCATACGGTTTCCTTAATCAACTTAAAAAATCGAAAACTTACCAACTCAAAGACTCATCAACTCAAAAACTTATAAACTCAACCCTCACACAATCATATCCAGCTGTTTGCGCAATTCTTGCAACTGATCGCGCACAGACAGCAAAGTTTCCAGCACTTCCGAACTCTTTTCGGCACCTTTTCTGTTGGCACCCAGCATCTTTCTGGCGGCCGACAGCTTAAAACCGCGCACCCTAACCAAGTTATAAATCACGCGAATCTCCTCGATGTCGGCATCTGTATACTGCCGAACCTTGGTCGAACTCACAGTCTTTGGCTTCAACTGGGGGAACTCGGTTTCCCAGTATCTCAATGTACTTTCATTGATACCAAACTGCTTAGCCACCTCCTTAATGGAGTAGTAAAGCTTCACATTCTTATTGGGATTCAGTGCCATTGTCGTTAATTTTTAAGTCAAAAGCTGGATTTCTATTGCAAATATACTTATTTTTTTTGAAAAGATGCATATCCCCAAGCCATTCTTTTAAAACAAGTTTTCGAAGAACACCTCGCCATGCCATGTATTCAACCACGTCTTTCAAATCAACAAGAAATACTTTCCAATGATTGGAGGGTAAAGGTTGCTCACGGCACAGGGTTATAATGAAGAAGAAAGGCCTGCCTATACGAGGTTCTCAAACTTCCCTAACCGACTGAATTTAAGCGATATCTTTGGCGCTTTATCCTTTTTTTTATAATTTTGCCGCTAATTAATTCAGGTGCTACACCAGCACTTTACGAAGAATAAAAACAACCATAAACAAGATAAGAACAGATGATGACAGCAAACGAGATACGCGAATCGTTCAAGAAATTCTTTGAGTCGAAAGGACACACCATCGTGGCTTCGGCACCCATGGTGATCAAAGACGACCCCACCCTGATGTTTACCAATGCAGGCATGAACCAATGGAAGGATATCATCCTTGGCAACAAACAACCTGAACCACGCCGTAGAGCCGACTCGCAGAAATGCCTCCGTGTGAGCGGAAAGCACAACGACCTTGAGGAAGTGGGTCGAGACACTTACCACCATACCATGTTCGAGATGCTCGGCAACTGGAGCTTTGGCGACTACTTTAAGGAAGGTGCCATTGACTATGCGTGGGAATATTTGGTGGACGTGCTGCACTTGGACCCAAAAGATTTGTATGTGACGGTGTTTGAAGGCTCACCTGAAGAAAACATCCCGCACGACAGTGAGGCAGAGAAGTATTGGCGCAAGCACCTGCCAGCCGACCATATCATCAATGGCAATAAGCACGACAACTTTTGGGAAATGGGAGATACAGGACCTTGCGGCCCTTGTTCGGAGATACACGTAGACTCGCGTTCGGACGAAGAGAAAGCCCAACTACCCGGACGGGAATTAGTGAACAAAGATCATCCACAGGTCATTGAGATTTGGAACATCGTATTCATGCAGTTCAATCGCAAAGCCGATGGCTCTTTAGAGCCACTCTCCATGAACGTTATCGATACTGGAATGGGATTCGAGCGATTAGTCAGAATGCTGCAAGGAAAGAATTCTAACTACGACACCGGCATCTTTCAGCCATTCATCCATGAGATGGAACGCCTGTCGGGCAAGAAATATGGCGAGCAAGAAGATGTAGATGTGGCGATGCGTGTAGTGGCTGACCACCTTAGAGCCGTAGCCTTCTCCATCGCTGACGGACAACTACCCAGCAATGCCAAGGCGGGTTACGTCATCCGCCGCATCCTCCGCCGCGCCGTTCGCTATGCTTACACGTTCTTAGGGCAGCGAGAAGCCTTTGTATATAAGCTGCTCCCGGTACTCGTAGACGAAATGGGAGGAGCATATCCTGAACTCGTTGCCCAACGTGAGTTGATTGGCAAGGTGATGAAAGAAGAGGAAGACTCGTTCTTGCGGACACTCGAAAAGGGTATCAACCTGTTGAACAATGCCATGGATGAGCTGAAAAAAGCTGGCAAGACGCAAATCGATGGCGAACAAGCCTTCCGCCTTTTCGATACATACGGCTTTCCGCTCGACCTCACCGAACTGATATGCAGAGAGCACGGATTCAGCGTTGACGAGCAACAGTTCAATGCGGAAATGCAGAAACAGAAAGACCGTGCCCGCAATGCCGCACAAGTGGAAAATAGCGACTGGGTAGAAATAAGACAAGGCGAACAGCAGTTTGTGGGCTACGACTATACCGAATACGAATGCCACATCTTGAAGTATCGCAAGGTAACCCAGAAAAAAAATAGTTTTTACGAGGTCATCTTGGACTTCACACCCTTCTATGGAGAAATGGGAGGACAGGTAGGCGACCAAGGAGTATTGGTGAGTGAACACGAGACGGTGGACGTGATAGACACCAAACGCGAGAACAACCAAAGCATTCACATCATTAAGCAACTGCCACAACATCCCGAGGCTGACTTCATGGCTTGCGTGGATACTGACAAACGTGACGCCTGTGCGGCAAACCATACAGCCACTCACCTGCTGGATTATGCACTCAAGCAGGTGCTTGGCGACCATGTGGAGCAAAAGGGATCGTATGTATCGCCCGACACGCTGCGCTTTGATTTCTCGCATTTCCAAAAGGTGACCGACGAGGAAATCAGACAGGTAGAGCGGTTGGTGAACAACCTCATTCGTCAAGACATCCCCTTGGACGAACATCGTGACACGCCGATAGAAGAGGCAAAAGAAATGGGAGCCATTGCATTGTTTGGTGAAAAATATGGCGACAAGGTGCGAGTAGTGCGCTTCGGACCGTCATGTGAGTTCTGTGGAGGTATTCACGCCAAGAGTACAGGACGCATCGGACTGTTCAAAATCCTATCCGAAAGTTCGGTAGCTGCTGGTGTTCGTCGCTTCGAAGCCATCACCGGTCGCAAGTGCGAAGAAGCCATGTATGCCATAGAAGACACGGTGAAGGCCATCCGCAGCTTGTTCAATAATGCCAAGGACTTGAAAGGAGTCATTGAAAAGTACATGGACGAACACGACACCATGCGCAAGGAGATAGAACAGTTCCAAGCACAAGCGGTACAAAGAACCAAAGACGAACTCATCCGACGCGCTGAGAACATCAATGGCGTTACCGTTATCAAGGCGGTATTGCCTATCGATGGCAACGCCGCTAAGGACTTGGTGTTCAAGATTCGTGAGGCTATACCGTCGCATTTGCTTTGCGTCATCGGAACTACGGCACAGCAGAAGCCACTTCTGAGTGTTATGCTGAGCGAAGACATGGTGAAAGATCATGGCTTGAACGCTGGTCAAATGGTTCGTGAAGCAGCCAAACTCATTCAGGGAGGCGGTGGCGGACAACCTCATTTCGCATCGGCTGGCGGCAAGAATGTGGATGGTATCAGGGCTGCGGTCGATAAAGTTATCGAATTGGCCAAATTGTAATTGTTCGTCAACGGTGGCTCTCTGCCAACCGTACAAGCATGACCATAAAATAAAAACATGTTTCCTTGTGTGTTAACAAACGCCATAGAAGCATGTTTAATTGAAGCGAAATCCCACTCGTAAGGAGTGGGGTTTCGCTTTATTCTTGACCAAACAATTTCCGTGTAATTATGGGTACCATGAGGCTGGTCAATGGCAGTATCTCCATGGTCATTTGCACTTGCGAAACAAACTCATTGACTTTAAGTGCCAATCTGCATGCTATTGACCTCCAAACTCAATGGCTTTGGGGGCCAATCTCTACGCTATTGAAAGAAAACCCTAAAGACCTCGTTTACAATTGGTTACGAGAACACGACAACAAGTCATTTATCAACAGCTCCTCCCTGATGCCCAACCCGTCCGAACACCGTCATTGTATGATATCAACAAATAATTCACAGCCGCCGTTTTGCTGTTTATACAGAATTCATTATTTTTGCATAGCTGTAAAAGCAGGCTCACCTGCCACCCCGCAGTTCGTTGCATATAGACAACCCCACATATCGGTTTCATCATGAGAAACATTGGCTCATTACTTTTCTTGCTCGCCATGCACCTTCCTACGCTGGCGCAACAACTCCCCATGCAACTGTGGTACGACAAGCCTGCGCAGTATTTTGAAGAATCAATGCCCATCGGCAATGGGCGGATGGGAGCGCTGGTATATGGCGGTACGCGCGACAACCTGATATACCTCAACGACATCACCCTTTGGACGGGGCAGCCAGTAGACCCGAATCTCGACCAAAACGCACACCAATGGATACCGGCCATCCGCGAGGCCTTGTTCAAAGAAGACTACCGAAAGGCCGACTCGCTGCAGCTTCGCGTGCAAGGTCCCAACTCTCAGTATTACCAACCACTGGCTACGCTGCACCTGTTGGACCCTCGGGGCGGGCAAGCAACCAACTACACACGCACGCTCGACATCGACAAGGCCTTGCTAACAGACAGCTATAGCCTGAACGGCGTGAAAATCAAGCGAGAATATTTCGCATCGCATCCCGACAGCGTCATCTGCATACACATCACAGCCAACAAGCCCAGAAGCATCAGCCTGGAGGTCAACCTGTCAGCGCAGATACCGCATAGCGTTAAGGCCGCGGGCAACCTCATCACGATGAAGGGACACGCCATGGGCAACCCAGAGAACAGCATTCACTTCTGTTCGGTGCTTCGGGCAGTGACCAAGCAAGGAAAGATTCAAGCCACCGACTCTACGCTGCTGATTATAGATGCGACCGAAGCGACCCTGTTTTTTGTCAACGAAACCAGTTTTAACGGTTTTGACAAGCACCCCGTACGACAAGGAAAGCCCTGCGAGCAGCTGGCTCTGGCACATCAAAAGGCCTTGGAAAAGAAAGATTACCAAACTATCAAGAAACAGCATGTGGCCGACTATACCCATTACTACGACCGGATGAAATTGTTTCTGGGTGGATCGGTGACCGATTGCAGTCGCACAACCGAGCAACAACTGAAAGACTATACCGACCAAGGCGGACACAACCCTTATCTGGAGACGCTGTACATGCAGTATGGACGCTACCTGTTGATAGCCAGTTCGCGCACCAAAGGCATCCCGGCCAACCTGCAGGGATTGTGGTCGCACTATCTGCGGGCACCGTGGCGGTCGAATTACACGGTGAACATCAACCTCGAGGAGAACTACTGGCTGGCCGAGGTGGCCAACCTCGGCGAGATGGCAAAACCGCTATTCACCTTCATGCAGGCGCTGGCTGCGAACGGAAGGCATACCGCCAAAAACTATTATGGCATTAACCGGGGATGGTGCTCGAGCCACAACTCGGACGTGTGGGCCATGACCAACCCCGTAGGCGAGAAGCGTGAGAGTCCCGAATGGAGCAACTGGAACATGGGAGGCGCGTGGCTGACGCAGAACTTGTGGGAACATTATCGGTTCAACCCCGATGCCCAATTCCTCAACGACACAGCCCTACCTCTGCTGGAAGGCGCTTCTGCCTTCATGTTGGATTGGCTTGTTGAAAACCCAAAGAACCCCAGTGAGCTGATTACCGCACCCAGCACGTCACCCGAGAACGAATACAAGACGCCCGAGGGCTACCATGGCACCACCTGTTATGGCGGAACAGCCGACCTGGCCATCATCCGCGAGTTGTTCATCAACACGGCGGAGGCCATCAACAAGAAGGGGGCCGACTACGCAAGACAGTCACAACTGTTGAAAGACATTGAGGCATCGCTCAAACGTCTGCATCCCTACACCATAGGACATCTGGGCGATCTCAACGAATGGTACTACGATTGGGACGACTGGGACATCAAGCACCGCCACCAATCGCACCTCATTGGACTTTTTCCAGGTCATCACCTCTCGCTGAAAGAAACGCCCCAACTGGCTCTGGCTGCTGAAAAAACGCTACTACAGAAAGGCGACCACACCACGGGATGGAGCACGGGATGGCGCATCAACCTGTGGGCCAGACTGCGAAAAGCCAAGCAGGCGTACCACATGTACCAGAAATTGCTGACCTACGTGTCGCCTGATCAATATCAAGGTGCCGACAAACGAAGCAGCGGCGGCACCTATCCCAACTTGATGGATGCACATCCACCTTTCCAAATAGATGGGAATTTCGGTGGCACCGCCGGCGTTTGCGAGATGTTGTTGCAAAGCACCGACAACGAATTGTATCTTCTTCCCGCCCTTCCGGATGCGTGGAAAGACGGAGAAGTGCGGGGCATCAGGGCGCGGGGAGGCTACGAAGTGAGCATGAAATGGAGGAACGGACAAGTGGAATGGGTTCAATTAAAACCAGGCACCCAGCATCATGTTAAAACCGTAACCGTGTACATGAATGGGAAACTGACAAGAGTTGGTCTGAAACGAGACAAGACCACCACGATAAAATGAAGACAAAAGCAGGCTGAACCTCTTGAATAAGACTGCAAGAGCGCATTGGCCTGAAGCACAATAGACGATTGATTCATGAGAAAAATAAGTATACTTGCGATGACAATGTTGTGTGTACTGATTGCTCATTCACAATCATTCCACACGCACTGGATTGCCACCCAGCAGGTAGACAGCACTTCTGAGATTTGGTTCAGGCAACAGATATGGTTACAAGAACTGCCCGTATTTGCCTCTGCGACAATAGCCACCACGGGCAAGGTGGACGTGTACATCAACGAGCGCAATGTATCTACCGCCAGTTGGATGCCCTGCAGGATGGGTAACGACAATCTTCCGGTGAGTATCAACATGGAGGTGACCAGGTTTCTGCAACCAGGCATCAACACAATAGCCATCTGGTATTCGCCCACTTTTCCACACATCAACCAGCAACAGATGGCGTTCTCGCTCTGCGGAAGGATGAAGAACGGGGAGAAGAGGGCCTTCTGCTCGGATGATGGGTGGCTGACGAGGCGGGCAAACGTATCACTTACCAGAGATGGTGGTGAGCGGTATGATGCCAACGCCTACCCATTGAAATGGAACTCAGATGATGTTGACTGGGGATTGTGGCAACCTGCACGCAACACCAACATGCCTGCCATTGCTTCGAGCTATCATCTAACGGGCTACCCTGCCGTAAAAAGGAACATGACCTATACGCCCCGCTATTTCGACTTGGTAGGTAACGGCGTGTATTATCAATTCGACAAAACGTTTAAAGGCCAACTAAGAATTACGTTGCGCGATGCCAAACGCGGACAAAAGATATACATTGACGGTTTGGAATACACTTGCACGGGTGAAATGGACGAGCAAGCATGCCGGAAATTTACCGTGGCTGATCATCGAAGAGTGTTGATTAATGGCGACCAAAACTTCAAAAACGAACAGATTCAATCGGTAGAAGGCATAGAAATTGTTCCATATTTCCATGAAAGCTTGCAATATTAACATCTGTTTTCGTTGATTGTTGTATTTTTCCCCTATCTTTGCAAGGTGAACATCAAAGCGCATTCTTCTTTTTTGGAAATACCAGATGGAATTCAGAACGTATAAGAATTAAAAAGTAATTGGAATATGCAGGACAAGACAATGAAAGAAGTGACGATTGAACATATCAAGTCTGTCACAGGAGAAAGCTGTTACATTGATAACGACCTGATACTGTTTGAACACTTTGAGGATTTGCCCTTACCGCTAGAACCGCACAAAATGAGCTGTCTGCTGATTGGAATGTGTGTCCAAGGGCGTGCAGAATATCTGGTAGACACCAAGAAGTGTACGATTCAGGCGAACGATATGATTGTCCTGAGCGAGGGACAAGTGATCAGTGATTACATGCTGAGTCGCGACTGTAAAGGCATCGCCCTCCTGGCATCGGAAAACTTTCTGCAAGACACCGCTCGCGGAATCCATGAGATGTCATCGCTCTTTATCTTTACAAAGACGCACCCCGTGTTACATTTAACGAGCAAAGAAGCCAAAGCGTTTGATGAATTTTTCCAGATAACCAAACGGAAAGTTGACGACAAGTCACATCACTTTCGTCGCGAAAGCGCATGTGCCATGCTGGGAACCTTAGTATACGACATGGGTAACCACATCTGGCGCACCCAACAAATAGGAGGTGATGCCCGCCTGAGTCGTGGTGAAAAAATATTCACCGATTTCATTAAGCTGGTCGAACAGAATTACCGGGAGATAAGAAGAGTAAGCTGGTATGCCGAGAAGCTGTGCATTACGCCTAAATATTTGTCGGAAACGGTGAAGAAAGTCAGTAAGGAAACGCCTAATAGTTGGATAGACAGCTACGTAACGAAAGAACTTCGTTTGCTGTTGAAGAATTCTTCCAAAAACATAAAGGAAATAGCTGTAGAGATGAACTTTCCCAACCAGAGCTTCTTAGGAAAGTACTTTAAAGACCGAACAGGTCAGTCGCCATCTGATTACAGAAAGTCTTGACGACTCAATTGTTCGGCTACGGCGCACAATTCTTCATACCATTGCTGCCCAAAGCGGCGTATCAATGGCTCTTTGAGAAATTGGTAAAGTGGCAAATTGAGCTCTTTACCTTTCTCTACCGCACATTGGCAAATTTTCCAACGGTGGTAATTCAGCCCAACAAGTCCATTTCCCAACGCCTTTTCCCGAATAGGGTATAACGCACAGGAGATGGGCTTACAAAAGTTGGTCTGCCCATTTCGGTAGGCCTTCTCAAGCGCACACAGACACGTGCCCTGCTGGTAACAAGTAAAAACACAATCCTTGCGGCCGACGATGCTGGTTACCATATCGCCCTCTCTATCGACATAGGCCACGCCTTGCTGGTCAATGACCGATTGAGCCGAAGCAGAAAGCTCGTTCCACACAGCATCCACGTTCTCTTCTATGCTTGCAATTTCCTCAATAGTGACAAGAGCTCCTGCATCGCCTTCAATGCAACAAGCGCCGTGACACACCTCTAAATCACAACAAAACTTTTGCGTGAAAACATCTGGAGACACCAAGACGTTGCCTACTTGTATAATGGGAGGATATGAATGATTCATACATTGAGGAGTTTTTACCATTTCACGGGTTCAATGCCCTGCTGTATTAAGTATTCATTGCAGCGTGAGAAATGATGATTACCAAACCAGCCACCTCGATTGGCAGATAGCGGTGAGGGATGTACGCTTTCTAAAACACAGTGTTTGCGCTTGTCAATAAGATAGGATTTTGAGCGCGCATAACCGCCCCATAACAAGAACACCAAGTGCTCTTTATGGTCGCTTAACAACTTAATGACAGCATCTGTAAACGTTTCCCACCCTCTTCGCTGGTGGCTTCCTGCTGCATGCGCTCTCACGGTGAGTGTTGCATTGAGCAGCATCACGCCCTGTTTCGCCCAGCGAGTCAAGTTTCCTGTTGTGGGAATGGGCATCCCCATATCGGCTTGTATCTCCTTAAAGATGTTTTGCAACGAGGGTGGAAACGGCACACCGTCATTAACTGAAAAACTCAAACCGTGCGCCTGACCCTGTTCATGATAAGGGTCTTGCCCGATAATCACCACTTTCACTTGATCGAATGGACAGAGATTAAAGGCGTTGAAGATGAGCTTTCCGGGAGGATAGCACGCAAATTGGCTGTACTCGGCATGCACAAACTCGGTTAGTTTGGCAAAGTAAGGTTTGTCAAACTCTTGCTGTAAATGAGCTTTCCAGCTCTGTTCTATCTGTACTTCCATGAATGATTATCGCACACAAATATCAAACGAAACAATAAAAAGATGGAGTTGATGGATACAAAAGTACAAAGAATCTGTCAGAATGCAAAATGAGCGTCATCCTAACAGAAGCTAAAAACGTAAAAATGGCTCATTTTAATCCTTGTCGCAGACTAAACTTAGGGAATTCTTATAAAAAGTAATCCTTTGACAAACATTAACTTTTAGCAAAATCTTTAGCGCAATTAATAATTGTATTTTTGCTAAAACTCAATGAAACAACCATTTAAAACCATTTTATCATGAAAAGATTTACTTCATTATTTACTTTGTCTTTCATCGTTGCAATGGGGATGCAAGCACAAGGTAACGCTTACAATTATTTTGAAAATGCCGACGGACAGCACGGGTGTATCCTGATAGGAGATGTTGACAACGACGGTGATTTGGATGTACTCATCGGTGGGGAGCAAAGAAAAGACCCTCATCTGCAACGCGGTGGTCTGTACATCAACGACGGTAAAGGTAACTTTACGAAGAAAGACTGTCCGATCATGGTAGGCTTCAAGGGCAACATGGATTTTGGGGACATTGACGGTGATGGCGACTTGGACATCATCTTTACTGGACACAAGAACCTCAAAGTACCGGAAGCCAGTGCCCGCGGACTGGCCTTGAACGATGGGAAGGGCAATTTTACGATTGCAGATCCTGCCAAATACCCCACAATAACACAGCCTTGTTACAATGCTTTGTTTGCCGACCTGAACAATGATGGATTGCTGGATTACATGCTCACGCCACCCGATATGCAGGGACACTTTGACTGGGAGGCTAATAAAAGGATTGAATATAAAGGCAAGTGGACGCTGTTCTTCCAACAGCCAGATGGCACTTTCAAGATGGATGAAAACCAATTTTCCAACTATTTCAGGGATGAAGTTTGCTCTTTTGGTGACTTTGACAATGATGGAGACGTAGATATCTTTTTCCAAGGGTACTATCCTCGTGTAGATAAATCCATCACACCTTTTGGACTGGACAAATCGAACTGGACAGGTTACATCTTCGTAAACGACGGAAAGGGACATTTTAGCCGTCAAGAGTACACAGAATTACCCCCATTGGGACATGGATCACACGACTGGGCAGACGTTGATGGCAACGGTTTTCTTGATCTTCTCGTCGTAGGCGACGGCCCATTCAATGGCAAGACGGGTTGGGATGCCGCCACATGGTATCATAGATTGTTTACAAACCAAGACATGGTCTTTAAGGAGTCATTTGTATCAGATCGTGCAAGACCATACTCTACGACAGGCGCCAACCTCCTTCAAGACTTGGATAATGATGGAGATGTCGACATTCTTTGTGGCGGATTCGCAGACAAATTAGGCAAACAAAAAACCTTTGTGTATGCCAATGAGGATGCTGACGGAAACATTACACAAGAAGATTTCGTTGAAAACAAGACTTTGGGTGACAACTATCTCCCTGGCTTTTCGGAACATGACTATAAAGCTGCCGACCTCAACGGCGACTACATCCTTGATTATGTCTATATGGGATTTAAGGGAGGTAACAAGAACATGCCACCAACGGATAAATTAGATGTGAACTTTGGCGGATGGACTCCGGGCCTCAACGATCCAAATTTCGTAAAGCCTTTCGTTAAATTGAACGCACCGAGCAACCTAACAGCCACACAAGTTGCAGACGGCGAACAAATGAAAGTGACGTTTGCTTGGAGTGAACCAGACAACATTGGGACGAAGAAAAGTGTAACTTACAACCTTGCTTTGCGCAACAAGACAACTGGTAAATGGCTGTACAACCCAATGGCCATCATCGGTGGAGAGAAAGACGGTTTCAGACAGGTGGTGAAGATGGGCAACACCTACCTCAACAAATCATGGACACTAACGCTTCCCAAAGGCGAATACGAATGGACCGTACAAGCTATTGACCCTGCTAAATTTGGAGGTAGCTTCGCACCAATGCAAACTTTAAGTGTTTCAACCAACGTACAAGAGTTCACAGTTGCCAAACCTGTCATCACAACTGGTAAGGGATACATAGGCATCACCAGTCAAACTACAAACGCCATGCAAGCTAAAGTGTACAGCACAACTGGTGTTGAAGTGGAGAATGCACTATTTAAAAACAGTCTGCGCATCACCGTTCCTACTGGATTGTACATCGTTGAGGTAAAGAACGGTGACCAAGTTCTGCACCAAAAGGTTACAGTAAAATAAGTAAGCTGTCTTTGATAAGCCATATACAGGCAGTTTTCCTCGAATCAAAGTGAACACTGTCACTAAACAATCCAGTTGCAGGAAAAGAATTCTTGCAACTGGATTTTTGATAATAATATAGAAAACTGACCTTTATCTCCCCCAAAATTTGTTCTCTAGAATCACCAAGTCAATGAAACATCATCCAGCATTTAGACTCCTTGTACTCACCTTATTCAATTTATGCTGTTTAGCATTAAATGCACAAAAAACAACTTTTAGCACAGAAATGGCGCAATTGAGCCAAATTGACCTGCTGCCATCCTATCGGTCCCACACAACCGTTGAGCAAGTTTCCAGCTATGATAGGACAGGCGGAAACGATGATGGATTCTCTGGAAAGTATTCGTATATTAGGAAAGAAGGCGACAAGTTGGTACTGGCCGACCTATCTGGACCTGGAGTGATCAACCGGATATGGACTGCTACGCCAACCAACGACTCCATTTCATTCTATTTCGACGGCGAAAAGACGCCACGGATCACCATGAAGTTCTGTGAACTTTTCAATCAAGCTAAAGACCCTTTCATGGCTCCATTGGCCGACCATATTCTTGGAGGACATTTCTCTTACATTCCCATTCCCTATCAGAAGTCCTGCAAAATACTTTTCCATGGGCGGAAAATACAGTTTATTCAGATTCAATACCGCAAGATGTCACAAGCTGATGTGGAGAGTTACACTGGCAACTTCTCAATCCAAGACAGACTGACACTTCACCATACCAAGAAAGTATGGACGACGAACACCCCTACCATCGACCTTTTTACCACGGGACGATCGTCCAATCCAAGCATACATGCCGAGCATTTTATTTTGAATGCCGGCCAGGAAAAAGTTTTCTTTGATACAAAAACAGGTGGACGCATTGTTGGATTCGAGATTGATGGCGGCGAATTATTTGAAGGAATTCATAAAGACATCATTCTCTCTGCACATTGGGACCATGAGAAATTTGCAGCCATCCATGCACCTATCGCTGATTTCATGGGCTATGCATACGGTAAGAGAAGCATGCAATCCGTCGTGCTTGGCACGGTTCAGTCTAGGAACTACTGTTACTTACCCATGCCTTTCGATGAATCGGCACAGCTAAAGCTAATTTACAAGAAGCGTGATGGTGCCCAACAGCCTCCCCTCTCCATTTCTGTCAAGGTATACTATAATGACGTAGCGCGCATTCCAGAAGAAGAAGGAAAGTTCTATGCGGTATGGAGAAGGGTCATCAATCCCCCTTCAGGATGCTACTATGATTTTCTAAAAACCAAAGGTAAAGGTCATTATGTAGGTACCATTTTGTCAGCACAAGGCCTCAGACCCGGCGTCACCCTATTCTTTGAAGGCGATGATATCACGGAAATAGATGGGAAAAGAACCATCAATGGGACTGGAACAGAAGATTATTTTAACGGCGGATGGTACAACCAAAAAGGAAGATGGGACAGAGCATACAGCACACCCATTCACGGTTCGCTGGAATACAATGCCGCCTTGTACAGAACAGGAGGCTACCGTCTGTTCCTCGCTGATAAGATGTCGTTCGAGAAAAGCATTCGACATGCCGTCGAACATGGACCGGTTGGTAACGAATTTCCCGTTGATTACACTTCAGTAGCTCTCTTCTACAACTCTGAACCATTGACAGAACTGATGGAACCAACAGCACTTCTACGAGAAGTATACCTTCCTGACAATCCTTTTTTACGGCCCGACACAAGAGAATTCAACACAACCATGCGGCCACAACATGGGGATATCCTTGTCTTTGACTGTGATGACGACCACGACCTGGACGTATTGCTGGCTGGAGAGCAACGCGATGCTCCCTTTTTATATCAAGGAGGACTGTTCAAAAACGACGGTAAAGGTCATTTTACACAACACAACTGCCCCATCACTCCTGGTAAGATGGCCACCATGAATGCTGCTGACATTGATGGAGATGGTGACATCGATGTGATTTTTAATGGAGGAGCAAACACGGGATGCACGTATTCGAATGGCATAGCGTTGAATAATGGACAGGGAGTGTTTACATTGGGATCTACCCATCAATATCCCATGCCCCCCGCAAAGATTACAGGTAACGGGTTTGCCGACTTCAACAACGACGGAAAGATGGACTATCTTTGTGCAGGCAGCTATCCCGATTCATACATTGCCATTTATTTTCAGCAAGCCAACGGACAGTTCATAGAAGACAAGACTGCATTTTCCAACTATCGATTCATCAACCCACAGGTTCAAATTATTGATTATAATAACGATGGAAAGATGGATGTTTTCATCATGGCCTATACTCCCTCTACACCAGAAGGCACATCTTCCCAACCGTTCACAGGCGTTTTCATGAATGATGGAACAGGCAGATTCACCCTCAACCCAACATTTCACATTAAGCAAAAATGCTTTGGTTCAGCCGATTGGAACGACTTGGATGGCAATGGATGGCTCGACCTTATCATCCATGGTGAAGGAAAAGGCAGCAGCGAACCTAACGACTGGACGACTCGCATCTATCAAAATGACCATGAAAAAATGACCGAAATTTTCAAATACGAACGATGTCGACAATTTTCAATGGGAGGAGCCACCATCTTGCAGGATATTGATAACGATGGAGACGTTGACTTTCTGTTTGGTGGATATTGTGACCGACTGCTACCCTCACGACGACAGAAAACATTTGTATTTGTCAACAACAACCGGGATGAGACGTTAGAATATGAAGACTTTAACGAACAATTTTTCTTGAGCAACCAATATCTCCCCGGCATGTCAGAGCAAGACTTCGAGATAGCCGACGTGGATGGCGACATGAAACCCGACTTTATCTATCAAGGGTTTGCGGAAGGATACAAAGATAATCCTTACCATCCCAACCGAGTCATCGCCGGATGGTCACCCAGTCCCTCTCATCAGTCGTTCAAAGCCCATGAGTTTGTTCCGCTGGAATCGCCTCAAAACCTGAATGCCACTACAACTTTGCACGGCCGAACCTACCAAGTAACCTTCAGCTGGGACGCCCCTAACAACATCAGGCACCAGCAAGGAATCACCTACAATTTAGCTCTTAAGGATGTCAACACAGGCAAATGGTTGTATAACCCTATGGCCGTGATAGGCGGCGAACATGACGGATGGCGGAAAATCAACCAACTTGGCAACTTGTTTCTAAACAAACAGATTACTCTTACTCTGCCTCTTGGAACCTATGAGTGGACCGTACAGGCCATTGATGCAGCACGCTTTGGTGGCAAATTCGCACCCATCAGAAGACTACAAGTTAGCACAAACATCAAAAACCATACATACGAAGCTGCTCAAATCACAACATCGGGGCAAACGCTGCACATCCGTATGACTAGTCCCACTCGCACAAAGGTCAGCATCTATAATGTCTTCGGACAAAAAGTCGTTGAGCGTATGTTTTCCAAGACTTTCCAACAACGGCTCATTCCCGGGCTGTATGTGTTGGAAATCACCTCGGACAAGCAAACCACTCGCTCAAAAATCATCATCAAACGTAATTAACTTCTTACGGATATCAAAACAGCAATGACCCTCGTCCGCTGCCTATCAGCTTTCGAGGGTCATCGCTGTTTTGTTTTCTTCTCCCTAAAATTCGAGAAAATAGGGCAATTGCACAACCCGATTTAATCCACTATCAGATTTTCACCTGTCATGGCTTCCGGTTGTTCCAAGCCCATGATGTGCAATATAGACGGTGCCACGTCAGCCAATCTGCCGTCCTTCACGGTGGCACTGTTGTTGTTTGTCACATAAATAAATGGTACAGGATTGAGCGAGTGTGCCGTGTTGGGCGTTCCATCCTCGTTGATTGCGTTGTCAGCATTACCATGGTCGGCAATGATAATCGCCTCATAATCGTTGGCTTTGGCAGCCTCTATCACCTCTTTCACACAATGGTCAATGGCCCAAACCGCTTTGGCAATGGCGTTATACACACCCGTATGTCCCACCATATCACCGTTGGCAAAGTTCACCACAATGAAATCGTACTGCTGTGTACCAATAGCATCCACCAGTTTGTCTTTCACTTCGTAGGCACTCATCTCGGGTTTTAAGTCGTAAGTAGCTACCTTGGGCGAATTGACTAAGATACGATCCTCTCCCTTGTAAGGCTCCTCACGTCCTCCATTGAAGAAGAATGTAACGTGTGCATACTTCTCTGTCTCCGCTGTATGCAATTGTTTTTTACCCAGACTGCTAAGATATTCGCCTAATGTCATCTCTACATTTTCCTTCGGGAACAGCACATGAACATTCTTAAAGTTAGCATCGTAGGGCGTCATCGTGTAATATTGCAAATCCTTGATGGTGTGCATTCCCTCATCGGGCATATCGGTTTGGGTCAACACCTGAGTGAGTTCTTTGGCACGGTCGTTACGGAAGTTGAAGAAAATCACCACATCGCCCTCTTCTATCTGTCCTTGAACAGCAGCGTTGGTGATGGGTTTGATAAATTCGTCGGTCACATCTTCGGCATAACTCTCATGCATCGCCTGCACCATGTCCGTTGCTTTCTTACCCACACCACTTACCAATAAGTCGTAAGCCTCTTTCACTCGATTCCATCGCTTGTCACGATCCATGGCATAAAAACGCCCTATGATACTGGCAATGTGCGCATCGTTCGTTTCACAAACATGCTGCAAAGCCTCGATAAAGCCAACTCCACTCTTCGGGTCTGTGTCGCGTCCGTCCATGAAACAATGCACATACGTATTTTTAAGACCGTATTTTTTAGAGATGATCAACAACTGATATAGATGATCCAAAGAAGAGTGAACACCGCCATTGCTGGTCAATCCCATTAAATGGAGCTTCTTTCCCGTTTTCTGTGCATACGTATAGGCAGAAACGATTTCAGGATTTTGCAGAATTGACCCATCTTTACAGGCTCTATTAATCTTAACCAAATCCTGATAAACCACACGTCCTGCACCAATATTCAAGTGTCCTACCTCCGAGTTACCCATCTGTCCATCGGGCAATCCTACATTCTCACCCGAAGCCTGCAACTGCGAATGCGAACATGTAGCATTCAGATAATCCAAATAAGGTGTAGGCGTATTGTTAATCACATCACCTTTACCCTTGTTTCCTATTCCCCATCCATCGAGGATCATCAATAAAGCTTTCTTTGCCATAATTATTGTTACCTGTCTAATATATAATTTTCCTTTTGGCAAAGGTACTGCAATTTTCTGACTTACGCATCATCTACACCTTATAAATACAAGAATACTTCACTATTTTCATCCACGCAAAAGCCCCACAATCTGTTAGGATTGCAGGGCTGCGGTTATATAGACACCTAAGAGATTGATTACTCTACGGTGATTTGCTTGCCTAATGTCTGTACGATTTCCTCACGTTTCGGCAAGGTTACTGTCAAGACACCATCCGACATTTTTGCGCAAATTTTCTCTTTGTCTACGTCATCTGGCAAAATCAGTGTCTGCTCAAAGCTCGAGTAACTAAACTCTCTACGCAAGTAGTGAGCCTTCTTGTCCTCTTCCTTGTTCTCCACCTTCTTTTCCATCTTGATAGTCAAATTTCCATCGTTATCGATATTCACGACAAAATCATCTTTCTTCAAGCCAGGTGCAGCCAACTCTACTATATAATCACCATCATGAGCGATGACGTTGATGGCGGGTGCTGTACTGTTCAATCTTGGTGCAAGACCTGTATCAAAAAAGTCATCAAACACACTTGGTAACCAAGAATTTCTGTTTCTTACTGGTAACATAATCATTTCCTCCTATTTTTATATTGTTTATTTTTATTTGCTCTTTCGAGTTCACTTACCATTGTTGCAAGGAGCGTACCAGTGAAGAAATCGTGCCATTATGGCGCATATTCCATTATTTAGCCCAAAAACCAAGCCATTATGTCAGCTATTTGAGACTTTTCATCCAACTAAGTATCAGCGTTATTGACGTACAGATCAAGGCTTTTCCATGCTCTTCACCCTCTGTGTTTGCTTCACTTTCATTCTGATACGTACGCAATAACGCATACTGACTGGTCTACCCACTAGCATGCCAGGTGTCCAACGTTTCATGTGTTTCATTTCTCTAATAATGATTTTATCAAACCTTGGGCCTTTCGAACGATACACTTTGAAATCTTTGCAACGACCTTTTTTATCGATAACAAAATTCACCATCATGGTTCCCGTTAACGTAGAGTCAGCCTTCATCAGCTTAGGAATCACCCTATCGCTTACAAATGCCATCAACGCTTTTTCCCCTCCGGGATAAACTGGCATCACCTCGGGATCGGAAAATATCTTATCCGACGGTTCAACATACTTCGATGAGTCCACACACTGTGCCGACATTGCCGCCCAAACAGCCATCATAAGCCAAAATAACAATACACTTCTTCTCTTCATCATATTTATTCTTTAGTTTTGGAAACAGTATTTTTTTCATTCTCACGCTCCCTCTTAATCGTGATAGGAAAGCAAAATTTTACAGGCATAGCCTTGCCTTTGAACTTACCATGGGTCCACCTCCGCATCTTTTTCAGTCCGTTTAAAAAAAAGGTATCAATCTCGGGAGCCACCGATTTTACCACTTTAAAACTATCACAAGCGCCATTTTCCAGAACGACAAACGAGATCAACAACTTTCCTTCTGCCGAGCTTTTAATACTGTCCAGCCCGGGAGCCACAGAATCAATCATCCATTGGCGTAAGGCGACTGTTCCACCAGGATAAACAGGTATGTCGTCAATGACAGACCAACATATGTTTCCATCTGGTCGTGGCAAGCTTTTCTTGTGACTTTGCGACCACGTCATCTGAAAAACAACGAAGCAAAACATAACCAACAAAATACCATATTTCTTCATATCTTATCTTTTTTAAACATTGTTCCATCCTTTCAAAAAGTACATCCGCACCGTCTATGACCGAGGAAACCAAAGACAGGTGCGAACTGTACTTCAGATTTGCATATAGCTTTCGCAGACAAAGATACAACTTCAGACTGCCCTTGTCAATAGACCGATAGACATTGACACACGCAGAAAACGCAAACATCTGACTAGCAGGTATTTAAAATACCGCCAACATCTCTTTTGACACATCAAAGAACGAATATGAATTGTTTTTTATATCTTTGCCCTGAACAAAAAAGACCAAAACACAGCCGTATGCAAAAGATATTCGTGATGCTGCTTTCTGCCACCCTTCTACTCGGCGCATGCAACCCGAGCAGCCAAAAAAGCGCCCTCCCCGCACCCGAGCAACAAGCCCGCACCTACATTGACAGCGCCCTGCAGTATATCGACCAACACAACTTAAAGGCTGCCATGGTGCAACTGAAGCAAGCCGAGCGACTGATTCCCGCACTCGACAGTGCCAAAACCATCTTCCATATTTACCAGTACATCGGGTGGATCAATGAGAACAGCGGTGCCAACGAACTGGCCTTGCAATACCAGAACCGCGCCCTAAAATATGCCATGACGTATGGAAAGCCCGAACATATCGTCGACGTTCTGGTGAACAAGGCCAATACATTTTTCAATATGGAGCTGCCCGACAGCGCCCGCAACGCCACCAAAACAGCCATGCTGTATTACCACAAGGTTGGCAGAGGGCAACAATCGGTCATCCAAAAGCATCTGGCTCATTACGACCTGCTGCGCGATTCGCTTGCATCAGCCGAGCATCACGCCTACCAAGCGTTCATGCTGGCACAAGACTCGTCAGCACTTGGCAACGCACTCACGCTACTCAGCCAAATCTACACTCGGCAAGACCAGCCCGAGAAGGTAAGGCTCGTCATGTCGATGATGTCGAAAAAAAACAACTCCACCATGGCGTACAACCGATTGCTCGCCGAAACGCACTTGCACGAGACACACGGTGACTACCGCAAGGCATACGAATCGATGCTGCGCCTCAAAGCACTCGACGACTCGCTTTACTCGGAGAAAACGCACACCGACATCATCAAAGTGCAAAACGATTATGACAACGCCGTGCTACAATTGGATCGTGCCCGCCAACGATACCGCTACTCGGTCGTCATCATCGCCCTCTTGCTGCTATTGTTTGTCCTCTCCTACTGGTACTACCGACGCAACCATCAGCTATACAAGCGATTCCAAGAGCAAATAGCCGACATCAAAGACGAACTGCACACACGGCTCTCGGCCAAAAACCTCACGATAGAAGAGATGAAACAGGCGATGGACAGCCGACTAAAAGAGTTGGAGCAGTTGAAACACAAGCTGCCCCCAGCCATGCAGGCAGACCGCAATTATGAGTCGGTGGCACAAATCAAGCTGGGCATCGACGTGCTTGATGCCATCCTACACAATGGCAACATCAGCCAGTTTGGGAAGAAAGAGCAGGTTGCCGTGACCTGCATCATGCCCAATATCGATGCCGAACTGGCTGAACTGCTCAACAACCAGTCGTTGGCACTGACACCCAAAGAAACATTTTTCTGCATCATGGAACGCAACGGCATGGCCGACAGCGAGAAAGCAAAGGCGTTCTGCTGCTCAGAACAAGCCGTAAGGTCTACCAAAAGTCGGCTCACTAAAAAACTGCGCTCTATGCCCCACCTGCATGGCATGGCACCTGTGCCACGACCAACAAGCCCAGTACAACGTGACATGGAGAATCGATAAAAAGGTGTGAAGCACAGATTTTGTCCGTTTTTCTTCCCTAATTTTAACACTTCTGGAACCTCACAAATAGAAAAAATATAGGGGATATTTTGGATGTTCCGTAGCCTTAATTGGGCTATAAGCATGACATTGACGGGTTAACTCAGTGAGTTAACTGGCCAATATCAATGCAATAACATGCCTAACCCTTTGCTTTTCTAACGCAAAATCATGGTTTTTACGGCCATTTCGTACCGTTTTTTCGGCTAAATGACGCCCCTATTTCTATAACACGCTGATTATCAACCACTCTTATTTTTCGCATATTTGCGAGCAAGTATCCATCTCGTTACAAATATGCCCGTATTTAGAGAGCGTTTGTCAATATATTTCAGATTTTTTAAGACGATTTTTCATTGCATCGGAATGACACGGAACGTCACGGATATGCAGTGAAATTCCGTGAAACTCCGTTGCAACATAAATCATATTCTTACAACTAAACAACCTGTTCAAAATAAATGAAAGAAGTGTGACGACAAGACCTTATAAAAGAAAAAAACTTGTACTTCTGCCTAAAAACAAGTACTTTTGTAACCAAATTCCCTGCGGATGACAGAGACACTCAAAGAGAAAACGACAAAAGGTATATTTTGGGGGGCGATGAGCAACATCACCCTGCAATTGGTAGGCGTGGTGTTTGGCATCATGCTGGGTCGCATCCTGTCCGACGAAGACTATGGCATGATGGCGATGATAGCCATTTTTCAGTTGGTTGCCATTGCCCTTCAAAACAGTGGGTTCACAGTAGCCATCACCAATATGAAATCCCCTACCCACGATGACTACAACGCTGTGTTTTGGTTCAACATCTTGGTTGGCGGCACCTTGTACATCCTTTTGTTCCTATCCGCTCCTCTGATAGCCTCTTTCTACGACACGCCAGCCCTGACATCCTTGTGCCGATACAGTTTTTTAGGCATCCTCTTCGCCTCGTTCGGCACCGCCCAATCGGCATGGCTGTTCAAGAACTTACACGCCAAGCAACAAGCCAAAGCCAACATCGTTGCCGTATTGCTGTCGAGCATCACGGGAGTACTGATGGCGTGGGGCGGTTTTCGTTATTGGTCATTAGCCACTCAAAGTTTGGTGTACATCCTGCTGTGTACCCTACTCTACTGGCATTATTCGCCTTGGCGACCCTCCATACACCACATTTCGTTTGCTCCCGTGAGACGAATGTTCAAGTTCTCATTCAAAATCCTACTCACCACGCTCATTACCCAAGTCAACAACAACGTGCTGAACATTCTGTTGGGCAGGTTATACACCAAACACGACGTGGGACAATACAACCAAGCCTACCAATGGGACAGCAAGGGATTTCAGTTGGTGCAGAGCATAGTGAACCAAGTAGCACAACCTGTACTCGTTGAACTGAAGAACGAGACCGACCGACAGCTGCATGCTTTTCGCAAGATGATGCGCTTTTCGGCATTTCTCAGTTTCCCCCTCTTGTTGGGACTGGGACTGGTATCGCGCGAATTCATCGTGCTTACCATTACCGAGAAATGGCTTCCCAGCGCCCAACTCCTTCGGCTGTTGTGCGTGAGTGGGGCTATTTTCCCCCTCATCACACTGATGTCGAACCTCATTATCAGCAAAGGGAAAGCCAATATCTACCTTGGTTGCACCGTTGCCTTGGGCGTATTACAAATCGTCCTCATGCTATTGCTGTGGCCCTATGGCATCCGCAACATGGTTATTGCCTATGTGTGCCTCAATGTGAGTTGGCTTTTTGTGTGGTTCTACTTCGTGAGAATGTCCACGGGATATACGCTTCCGCAGTTTTTTAAGGATGTGTTGCCCTTTGCAGTCAGTGCATCAGGGGTCATGATTGTGACCTATTATGCCACGTTGGGCATCACTCATCTGCTCCCATTATTAGTCGTCAGGGTGGTAATGGCAGCTGTTTTGTATTACCTCATCATGCGCATTGCCAAAGCAGAGATACTCCGCGAATGCCAGACAGCCATTCTTTCTAAATGGAAGAAAAAGCGCTAAGGACATCCACTTAATCCATATTTTTATGTATATTTGCTCATTGTTGAAAATCAAAGCAGAAATTTAACACATGCAAGCCATTATATTAGCCGCAGGAATGGGGCGTCGTTTAGGAAGCTACACCAAGGAGAACACCAAATGTATGGTACCCGTTAATGGGGTAAGACTCATTGACCGCATGCTTACGCAACTCTCCGCATTGCATCTAAAGCGTGTACTGATGGTGGTGGGCTATAAGGGAAAAGAACTCATCCACCACATCGGAGAGCGATATGCAGACGCTCTAAAGATAGAATATGTAGAAAATCCTATTTACGACCGCACCAATAATATTTATTCATTGTCGTTGGTAAAGGAGCAAATGCAAGAAGACGACACGCTCTTGATAGAGTCGGACCTCATCTTCTCAGACCGACTTTTCTCCATGATACTTGCAGATGAGCATCCCAACATTGCCCTCGTTGCCAAATATGAGACATGGATGGACGGTACCATGGTGCGCATTGACGGCGATGGCAACATCGTGAACTTTGTTCCTAAAAAGGCTTTCAACTATCAGGAGGTTGACTCGTATTATAAAACGGTGAACATTTACAAGTTTAGCAAAACGTTTTCGCAAACACAGTACGTTCCTTTTCTTGATGCTTATTGTAAAGCTTTGGGAAATAACGAATATTACGAACAGGTGTTGCGCGTGATTACGTTGTTAGATAAAACCAACCTCAAAGCACTTGACATTGGTAATGAGAAGTGGTACGAGATAGACGATGTGCAAGACTTGGACATTGCAGAAACCATTTTCGCTAAAGACGACGAGATGCTCAAGCGGTATAACTATCGCTATGGTGGGCATTGGCGTTTTCCAAAGATGCTGGACTATTGCTATTTGGTAAACCCCTACTTTCCTTGTAAGCAGATGAAAGCCGAGATGAAAGCCAACTTTGACACCCTTTTGACCGAATATCCTTCGGGTATGTATGTCAACTCGCTGTTGGCAGGCAAGTGTTTTGGCATTAAACAAGAATACATGGTGGTGGGCAACGGTGCAGCAGAACTCATCAAGAGCCTCATGGAGAACGTTAAAGGTCATGTGGGTATGGTGTTCCCCACGTTCGAGGAATATCCGCATCGACTGCGAAAAGAGCAGATAGTATCGTTTGTTCCGCCCTTGGACACGCTGCGATATACTGCCAACGACTTGATGAATTTCTACAAAGACAACTCCATAGACATGCTGTTGCTCATCAATCCAGACAATCCCTCGGGTAACTTCATACCCAAAGCCGACGTTGTGAGACTGGCAGCATGGTGCAAGGAGCGAAATATACAGTTAGTGGTTGACGAGTCGTTTGTTGACTTTAGTGATGATTTTCTACACAACTCACTTCTCTGTGATGAGACATTGGAAGTATATCCCAACCTGTTGGTCATGAAAAGTATCTCAAAATCGTACGGCGTCCCCGGACTTCGGTTGGGAATTTTGGCTACCTCGCAACGAGAAACTATTGCTCGCATCAAGAAAGACGTGTCAATATGGAATATCAACTCGTTTGCCGAGTTCTTCATGCAGATATACAATAAATATCAAGCACAATACGAAAAGGCGTGTCAGCAATTTATTGACGAGCGCAATCGCTTTGCCCTACGCTTGAAGGAGATACATTTTTTGCGTGTTCTGCCAACCCAAGCCAACTACTTCTGTTGTGAGGTGAAACCGCCCTATACCGCAGCCGAGCTGACTAAACAACTGTTGGCACGCTTTGACATCATGATAAAAGATTGCAACAGCAAGACATCGCTTCAGGGATTGAATTATATTCGCATCTCTATCCGCAACCAAGTGGACAACGATCAACTGATTACAGCATTGCTCAACCTACAAAACGAAACCATATAAATGAAAATATGTATTTGCGGAGGAGGTAACTTAGGGCATGTAGTAGCTGGTTTTTTGGCTGCACAGCCCACTCATCAGGTGAGTTTGTTGACACGACATCCTGAACGGTGGACGCATCATTTGCTCATTGACACCCCCAATGGAGAGGTGTTGAAGGGAGAGTTATGCCACATCAGTACGCATGCCAAAGAAGTAATACCTTCTGCAGAGTTGGTTTTGCTGTGTCTCCCTGGAGATGCACTGCACGACACACTGGAGCAAATAAGTAAGTACCTGTCGCCCCACGTACCTGTGGGAAGCATCGTGTCGAGTACGGGATTCTTCTTTGAGGCGTTGAACATATTGCCCGATACCACACCTCTCTTTGGCTTTCAGCGCGTACCTTTCATTGCACGAACCACTCAATATGGACATCGAGCATCGCTGTTGGGCTATAAACCTCAACTCAATTTAGCAATTGAACGAGGTGACGAGGCTACCGAAGCATTAAGGGAAACATTACAAGAAATGTTGCATACCCCCATCAGTTTGTTAGATAACTATTACGAAGCGAGTTTAACAAATAGCAATCCGCTGTTGCACACCGCTCGCTTGTACGAGCTATGGCACACTTGGCACAAGGAGATTATATATAAAGAGGTGCCGCTTTTCTACACTGATTGGACCGATGAAGCCGCACAATTATACATCCAAATGGATGAAGAACTTCAAACTCTATTGAGCAAATTAAAGGTAAAGCAGGGCGCAATACCCACTGTTCTTGATTATTACGAGAGTACGGATGCACATAGTTTAAGCAAAAAACTGTCGTCCATTGCTGCCTTTCAAGGCATACCTGCACCCATGAAAGCCGTTGAGGGAGGTTATCAACCCGACTTTTCCAGTAGGTATTTCACAGAAGACTTCCCCTATGGGCTGGCTATCATTCACCGTTTGGTGCATCAACACGGTGTAGAGGTTCCACATATCGACAAAGTTTATGAATGGGGTATGCGTCAATTGTCAAAATAAAACAGCACTCATGAACACACCACTCATACCACACGAGGAACTGCGCCAACGATATAATCCCGACGGATCGTTGCTGCGTCGCCAACAGATGCGCATGCTGCACATCCTTGTTGAGGTTGACAAGATATGCCAACGCCACAACATTCGGTATTGGCTCAGTAGTGGAACATTGATAGGTGCCGTTCGGCATGGCGGTTTTATCCCTTGGGATGATGACTTGGACATTGAGATGATGCGCTCGGACTACGAGCGACTTTTGGAAATACTACCCCACGAACTGCCCGATGACTTAGCATTACAAGCCCATAGCACCGACCCAAATTATTGTTACCATTACGCAAAGGTGCGCGACCGTTGTTCCTATATCGAAGAGAAGCCCAACTACGACCGCTTTTTTAAGCATCGTGGCATCTATATAGACATCTTCCCTTTGGAGAAGCAACACATGTGGACACACAAACTTTCGGAACTTTCCTTCGGTCATGCGTATAAACTCATGCGTACTTACAAGGGAAGCGACGAGGAGTGCATGAAAAAAGTGAAACGACTGTATGCGTGGAATGTAAGATTTATCTACCCATTACTGCGCTTGGTGAATCGCATCACGGGCGCAAAGACCATCACCAGCGGACTTGGAATTCCGTTTCACAATCCCCGATACGAGGAGGATATATTCCCATTGACAACCATTATGTTTGAGAACCGACCCTTCATGGCTCCCCATGACAGCGACCGTATGTTGCGACACATTTATGGCGACTATATGAAGCTGCCCGATTTAAGCCAACTGAAGCCTCATACAGGCAGCATTGAAATATACAATAACGAAACCAATAAACATTGATAGGATATGAAAGAGCCTGCAAAAACAGACGTGGCGGTACTGATACTCTTCTTTAACCGTCCCAAGGAACTGGGCAACCTGTTTGAACAAATCAAACTGGCTCGCCCCAGCAAGTTGTATCTGTATCAGGATGGACCACGCAACGACAGCGACTTGCCACGCATGGAAGCGTGCCGAAAGCTGCTCGACGATGAACAGATTGACTGGGAATGTGAAGTGCATCGCAACTACCAAGAGGTGAACAGGGGCTGCGACCCTTCCGAATATCTCTCCCAAAAGTGGGCATTCAGCCATGAAGACAAGTGCATTGTCTTGGAAGATGACAACGTGCCTGCCCTTTCGTTCTTCCCTTTTTGCAAAGAATTGCTTGACAGATATGCTCATGATGAGCGCATCGGCATGATTGCGGGCATGAATTACGATGAAGAAACACAGGGGATTCCCGATGATTATTTCTTCACCACTACCTTTAGCATCAGTGGTTGGGCATCGTGGAAACGGGTAGTTGACAAATGGGACGCTACATATTCGTTCCTTGACGACAAGTACAATCGGCAGCAGTTGGAAGCCCTTATTAAAGAAAGGAAATACCAAAGCGACTTTATCGAGTTTTGCGAGTATCACCGTTCGGTGGGGAAAGCTTATTACGAAACGATTTTTCATGCAGCCATCTTCTTCCATTCACAACTCTGTATCGTTCCCCGAGTGAACATGATCAGCAATGCTGGAGCTACCGAAGACGGTGTTCACCTCAGTGGGAGCAACGACGACTTGCCCAAAGCCATTCGAGGAATCTTCACCATGCAACGCCACGAACTGTCGTTTCCGCTGAAACACCCACGATATGTCATTGAAAATGTGGGCTACAAGCACCGCATGTTCCGCATCATGGGCTGGGGACATCCATGGCTCAAGATAGGACGATCGGTAGAAGAACTGTTCATCAACTTGCGTAAAGGCAACTTCAAACGCATCAAAGAAGCAATGATCAATCGGATGCGGAAACTCTGTGGCAAATCCAAATGGGACTAACAATAACTTAAAAGAGAAAACATCTAAAACAATAAAAAACCTACATTTATGAAAAAAACACTCATTCTGGCTGCCCTCACACTATCTCTATCCGTGGCAGCCCAAACCAATCCGTTGTGGATGAGACACACTTCAATCTCTCCCGATGGGCAAACCATTGCATTTTCGTACAAAGGAGACGTGTTCACCGTACCCGCTTCGGGCGGTCAGGCACGACAGCTTACCTCGAATGCAGCATACGATTCCTACCCCATTTGGAGCCCTGACGGCAAGAAGATTGCTTTCGCATCGAGCCGTGAAGGTAGCTTAGATATCTTCGTAATGGACAAATTCGGTGGCGAACCCAAGCGGTTGACCACCCGAAGCACCAACGAAACTCCCATTGCATGGCGTGACAACGAACACATCCTGTTCAGTGCAGCCATCATGCCAACGGCAAAATCCATCTTTTTTGCGAGTAGCAGTTTCCCACAAGTGTACGAGGTAAACCTAAAAGGCGATCGCCCAAAGCTCTTCTCGGTAGTGACTATGGAGGACTTGAGCATCAACCAAAAGGGCGAGATATTATATCATGACAAGAAAGGATACGAGGATGCCTTCCGTAAACATCACCACTCGCCTATCACAAGGGATATATGGCTCAACCAAAATGGCAACTTTAGCAAACTTACTACCTTCAATGGTGAGGATCGTACACCACGCTGGGCACCCGACGGTGCATCTTTTTACTACCTAAGTGAGGAAGACGGAACCTTCAATGTGTACAAGCGAGGGGTGAAAAGCGCAGACAAGACACAAATCACTCACCACACCAAACACCCCGTGCGCTATCTGTCGGTGGCACAAAATGGGCGAATTTGTTACAGTTACGACGGTGAGATATATACCCAAATGGGGTCGGCTGCACCACAAAAAGTAAACGTGAGCATTACTGCCGACCGTAATGACATCGACTTGAGTCGACAGATAAAGACATGGGGAGCGACAGAGATTGCTCTTTCCCCCAACGGAAAAGAAATAGGATTCGTGCTGCATGGTGACGTGTATGTGACCAACATCGAATACAAAACCACCAAACAAATTACCGATACACCCGAACAAGAGCGTTCGATTGAGTTCTCTCCCGATGGCTTAGCAATTGTCTACGCATCAGAACGAGAAGGGTTGTGGCAGATTTACCAAACAACCATGAAGAATAAAGCGGAGAAACAGTTTGCGTATGCCACCGACTTACAGGAAGAACGCCTTATCCATTCGGCTTATACCTCTTTCCAACCGCAATACAGTCCCGATGGGAAAAGCATTGCCTTCTTTGAGAACAGGGGTACGCTCAAGGTACTTGATGTAAAGAGCAAGAAAGTAAGAACCGTGATGGACGGTAAATATGTTTACTCTTATAGCGACGGAGACATTTGGTTTGAATGGAGTCCAGACAGCAAGTGGCTCATCTCCAATTATATCGGAACAGGGGGATGGAACAACCAAGACATCGCCCTGATTGACGCAGAAGGTAAAAAGCCCATTTACAACCTTACACAAAGTGGCTACAATGCCGGTAATGGAAAATGGGTGTTAGGCGGAAAAGCCATCATCTTCCAAAGCGATCGAGCAGGCTATCGCAGTCATGGAAGTTGGGGAACGGAGGACGATGTGTACATCATGTTCTTCGATTTGGACGAATATGAGAAGTTCAAGATGACGAAAGAGGAAAAGGCCCTCCTTGCCGAAGCCGAGAAAGAGAAGAAGAAAGCCGAAGAGCCAAAGACGGTAGACGTGACTGTGAAGAAGAAAGAAAAGAAGGAAGAGCCTATCAAACTCGACTTGGACAACTGTCGCGACCGTGTGCTTCGGCTCACTGTCAACTCATGCCGATTGGGCGATGCTGTGCTAAGCAACGACGGAAACGCCCTCTATTATCAAGCTGCCTTCGAAGGTGGTTACGACTTATGGAAGCATGATCTACAAGATAAGAGTACAAAAATTGTATTGAAAGGTGTTGGAGGTGGCGGTATGCTGGCTGACAAAGACTTCAAAAATCTGTACCTATGCTCTGGAGGAGGTATCAAGAAGATAGATATAGGTAGCAACTCGTCGAAGAATGTCACCTTTGAGGCACGTTTCAACTACAAGCCTTATCGAGAAAGGGAGTACATGTTCAACCACATCTGGCAGCAGGTGAAGGATAAATTCTATAAGGTCGACCTGCACGGTGTTGATTGGGAAGGCTACAAAAAGAGTTATGCACGATTCTTACCTTATATCAATAACAACTATGACTTCAGTGAAATGCTGAGCGAAATATTAGGCGAACTGAACGCATCGCACACAGGTGCGCGCTATTTTGGCGGTGGTGCCAACCTTAGCACTGCCACCTTGGGCTTGTTCTACGACCAGACATACGATGGAGATGGACTGAAAGTCGAAGAGGTTATCAATCGTGGACCTTTCTCAGTGAAGAAAACAGGGGTTACGAAAGGCTGCATCATTGAAAAGATAGACGGTGAACCGATATTGAAAGACAAAGACTACTACTATATGTTGGACGGAAAGTCGGGTCGCAATGTCAGGGTATCGGTGTACAATCCCGCCACCAAAAAGCGTTTTGATGTAACGGTCAAAGCCATTAGCAAGGGCTATCAAGACGAATTGCTGTACAGACGATGGGTGGACAGGAACCGCCAATTGGTAGACAGTCTGTCGCATGGACGGTTGGCATACGTACACGTGAAGGCGATGGATAGCGAGAGTTTCCGCACTGTGTTCCATGAATTGCTGAGCGATAAGAACAGAAATCGCGAGGCTGTGATTGTAGACGAGCGCCACAATGGTGGTGGCTGGCTGCACGATGACTTGTGTACGCTGCTCTCAGGCAAGCAATATCAGAGCTTTGTCCCACGCGGACAGTTCATTGGCAAAGACCCTTGGAACAAATGGACCAAGCCTTCGTGCGTCATGGTGTGCGAAGACGATTACAGCAATGGACATGGATTCCCGTTCGTGTACAAGGAGTTGGGCATTGGAAAGCTGATTGGTACGCCAGTTGCGGGTACTATGACCGCCGTTTGGTGGGAGACACTCATCGACAATACCATGGTCTTTGGAATCCCACAGGTAGGTTGCCGAGACATGCGAGGCAACTTTGGAGAGAACACACAACTCAATCCTGACATCGAAGTGTACAACACTCCCGAGGATTATATCAATGGCAACGACCAACAATTAAAACGAGCTGTCGAGGAAATGTTGAGAAAATAAGTCAGGATTTGACATGTTTTATCAACATACAGGACTGATACCTCTGGTACAAAAGTGATGATACAAAAGCATCCCAACACTCACGTATCCCTCCAAGCACTGCCAACGGGCATGTACATCGTAAGGGGTATGTGTGACAAGAGCCCTGCCGTATTGAAGATTGTCAAGAGATAATCTCTCATAAAGCATAGAACAGACCCATCCCTATCACCAAACCATCGGTGCGGGATGGGTCTGTTTTCTTATTTTGAGGGCGGTTCTATAAATTACCACCGTAAGGTTTTTTTTATGTAAGTCTTTTTACGTTTTGTCATCTTGTGGACTCTTTTTGGTTCAATTTGCTTGTTCATTCAGTCGTATAGCTCGCTATACTCCTTCACTCACAAACAAATTGACCTCAAAAACAGTCTCACAATCTGTCAAAGCTAATTTACAGAACCGCCCTTGAATGAAAGAACAACAGAACAAACTCAACCATGGTGCGTAGCGCGAACAACACGAGTAGCATCAAAAGGGACACTACAAAACAAGTCAAACTTGCTTCAAAGGTGTGAGTTTGGCAATGAGTTCGTTTCGCGTTTCCACTGTTATCCTTCTGCCCCGAAGACTCCTTACCACCGGAAAACTGTCAAAATAAGCATCTGTAGACAGGTACCATGCGTGCTGTTTCACTTCTGACAGCCGTTGTAGCTCGTGTTCCATCGCAGACGCATACTTGGGGTTGACCACCGAAACGAAATGCCCCCGTCCCCGTACCTCGAGCAAAAGGATGAGCCGCGGCGTGGCTGATGATTGCACCGAGGCTGGCTTTGCCTCACTCATCCGAGAGCTAACGCTGATTTCCCAACCATACTTTTCATTCAAGTTTTTCATCACCTGGCGAAAAACCTTGCCGTGCGGCGAGGTGTCCGCGATGCCTTTGTAGGCGATGTAATAATGAATCATCTCGTGCAACAGCACGTTCTGATACTGCCGTTCGGTCTGATTATAGTAGGTACTGACGTGAATGGCATACTGGTAAGACTTGTAACCTCTCCAGGTAAGCTTATGCTTGCACGACATACTGCCGAGCCTTGTGCGCGACTGCGATAACGAGAGTCGGGGACGGGGCAACGCATTGTCAAAATACAAGCGGTTGAAAGTGTCAAAAGACGCATGCAACCAGGCCTCATCAATCACAACCATATCATTCATATTGACATCAATTTACTGCAACCGTGGACATCAAAGTTACTACCAGATACTCGGATTGCGTACCAATTCTGAACTTTCCTCCCCAAATACCAAGGCCACTTGTCACGTAATATTGTGTCTTGCCCTTCTGTAAAGATCCGTAGGCATTCTCGTAAATGGCCTTTTCCACCCACGATGCCGGCCACACCTGTCCATAGTGGGTGTGCCCACTCAACTGGAAATCTACACCAGCCTTCTCGGCCTGATCAAGATGAAAAGGCTGATGATCGAGCAAGATGGTGTACCGAGAGCCGTCAACGTCCTGCATCAATTCGGGCAAAGACTTTCGATGAACATTGAACCTGTCGTCGCGTCCAACTACCTGAATCCCATTGACCAACGTGACACTATCTATCAACAGATGGATTCCTGCGTCACGATAGAATTGCAGTGCTTCTTCGTATTGGCTGTAATATTCGTGATTACCCAAACATGCATAGATGGGAGCCTGTAGCTTTTTAAACTCCTCGTGCATCCTCTCTTCCAGCAGCGGTCGCATGCTGCGGTCGATGATGTCGCCACCAATCAAAATCATGTCAGGCTTTTCGGCATTCATCAGGTTGACCCACCGAGTCAATTCAGCCCGACGGTTGTGATAACCCAAATGCAAATCGCTGACCATCACCATCTTCAACGGCCGTTCAAGCTGTTTTTCGGTCTTCAAATCTATGGCGACTCGCACCTTATGGCGATAGTTGAAATAACCATAAACGAAGATGCCTACCATGAACCCACACACGCTCAATGTACCTACCATGCTGTGATGAGTAAACGATTGGGGGATGAGATGCACCCATCTTCCCACGTCCAGCACCAAAAACACCATGAAGAGATAAAACAAAATGATGAGCCATGACGTGCTGACGTGATAAACCGTGGTGGCCAACCATATAGGCAGCTTGTCGATGGTGCCGCTGAAAGTGACGTAAACCAGCATGAATGCCAATGCCATGAGGAGAAGTATGAGCGTTTTGGCAAGCGTACAGAATGGCAACAGCTGCCAGCTTCGCCAGAAAACATAGGCACTTCCCAGCAAGGGAGCCACCAGAAAAAGAATGCCCCAGAGTTTCATGAATGAAAAATAATTGTGCGTAAGAAGAGGGTGATCAGGCACGCTGTCCTCCGCTCTCATCCGCACATGAATGTGAATTGCACCACAAAGGTACACAAAAAACCAGGAAGTGTGAATTATTTTTCATGCTTTGTGCACGCATAGGCCAACCTATCCATTCAAACAATACAAGTAGGATGCCGCCTAGGTCGTTGTGTTTTTTTACCAATTATCGCCCCAAAAACGGCACATAAAAACTTTCAATTTAGAAAAAAACGATAGGCAAACAGGGAGCAAGACAGGAGTTAAGTTGGCAAGAAAAATCCTTTTTTTGCCATAAAGCATTGACTTTGTTCGCTTAAAAGCATCCCTTTGGCTCGCAATGAACATAGGTTTGCTGCGCAATAACATGCCTATTGGACCCTTAACTCAATGCTTTTCACGAATAAAAGCAGCAAAAGTAGGCATGCAGCGAGCAGATATTAACGTAACAAATTATGTATTAATTATTTACAAAACCATCTCATTTTGAGCGTATTTGCGACAAGACGCCCAGTTGTTGGCAAATTCTTCAAGTATAAAGAGGTTCATTGTCAAGAAAATTCATACAAATCGGAGGCTATCGATATAGCCTCGTGGCGGTTTGTTACTCATCGTTTTTTTGATTACCTTTGTATCGTTCGTTGGGATGTCAATCAGCTTAATCCACGACAATTACGATATGGAACAGAATAAAGAACTGGAACTTGCATGGGAATTTGTGGAACATACCGCCCAGTGCATCTTCCTTACGGGAAAGGCGGGAACAGGTAAAACCACATTCTTAAAGAAGGTCAAGGAGCGCAGCAGCAAGCGCATGGTGGTGGTTGCGCCCACGGGTGTGGCTGCCATCAATGCCGGAGGCGTCACCATCCACTCGTTCTTTCAGTTGCCGTTGTCGCCCTTCGTGCCCAATGCAGTGGTACAAAACCGATATGATTTTGGCAGGGAGAAGCGCAAAATCATCCGCACGCTCGACATGCTCGTTATCGATGAAATCAGTATGGTGCGCAGTGACCTGCTCGATGCCATTGATGCGGTGCTCAGAAGATATCGTCATCGCGACCGACCCTTTGGTGGTGTGCAGCTTTTGATGATTGGAGACTTGCAACAGTTAACACCCGTTGTCACGCCTGCCGATGAGGAGTTGCTCCGTCCATACTATGACACGCCTTATTTCTTTGGCAGCCATGCGCTGCGACAAACGCCTTATGTCACCCTACAGCTGCAAAAGGTTTACCGACAGCAGGATTCGGCTTTCTTGGACATCCTCAACCATTTGCGTGACAATCAGTTGACGCAGCGTGACCTCGACTTGCTCAACAGCCGCTATAACCCAACGTTCCGCCCCCAACAGGAGGATGGATACATTCGACTGACCACGCACAACAGCATGGCCGACAGCTACAACAAACGTGAGTTGAACAGTCTTACCACCAAAACTTATCAATACAAAGCCACCGTCGAAGACAACTTCCCGGAGTACTCTTACCCCACCAGCGAGCTGCTCACGTTAAAGGTTGGTGCTCAGGTGATGTTCATCAAGAACGACAGTTCGTTGGAACGACTGTATTATAACGGTCGCATCGGCCGCGTTGTGTATCTGGATGACGACCATGTCGAAGTGCTCTGCCCAGGCGATGAGCAGTCTATCCTGGTGGAAAGACAAACGTGGGAGAACACCACCTACCAAATCAATGAGCAGACCAAGGAGATAGAACCTAAGGTACAAGGCACCTTCAGCCAATATCCTCTGCGCCTGGCATGGGCCATCACCATCCACAAGAGCCAGGGACTCACCTTCGACCATGCCATCATCGATGCCGCATCGTCGTTCGCCTCGGGACAGGTGTACGTGGCTTTGAGCCGCTGTAGAAGTCTGGAAGGACTGGTCTTGGCATCGCCCATCCCCGCACATGCGGTGATGAACGATGAGCGCGTCATGTCCTACATCCGTCAGCAGGAGGATGAGGCCCAACGAAGCATCGAGCAATTGCCCCAACTCAAGGATGAATACGAGCGTCATCAGCTCATCGAACTCTTCAATTTCTTAGATCTTTGGCGGGCCGAAGACATGCTGTGCCGCCTGTTCATCGAGTTCTTCCATGCCTATCCCAAGCTCACGTTGATACACAAGGCTACCGTCAAGGCCTTGCAAGACAAGGTGAACGTCATTGCATACAAGTGGACATCACATATCGGCCGATTGACAACAGCGCAACTGCGTGACCCTCAATTCTTGGAAAGAGTAGTGGCGGGAGCCGACTATTTTCGCAAGACATTGAAGCAGTATCTGGGTGATATCCTTGAGCAATCGCAGGATGTCACGTCGAACAACAAGTTGGCTATGCGCCGTTTGGACACTTATCTCACTGATTTGCGCGAGCTGTATCTATCCAAAACTTTCTTACTCGGGCACATCGTTGAGAACGGGTTTACCGTTCAAGGTTATCTTAAGGCCAAACAAGAAGCACTCTTGATGGCCATGGACGAGCTGACACCGCATGCCAAAAGCTGGTCGAAGGCGCAAAAGGCACCCAAAAAGAAGAAAGAGAAAACGAAAGACATCACCTTCAGACTCTACAAAAGTGGGCTGTCGCCTGCTCAAATCGCTGCTGAACGACAGCTGACCATGGGTACCATATACACGCATCTGGGCCATTTTGTCCGGCAAGGCGACATTGAGTTGCTGCAATTGATAGACGAGAAACATCTTCAAAACATCCGGCAGGTCATTGAGAAAGTGGGGCTTGACAACGGCAAGGCGGCCATCAAGGCCCTCTGTTCACCCGACGTGACGTTCGAAGAGATTAACTTAGTGACCGCTTCACTCAAAAAGAAATCGTGAAAACTGGCTGTCATGCCAGCTTGACGGCGACAAGACACAACTACGACAACGGCATGTTGAATACATTACTATGTTGTTATCTGGTTTGATTTTCGGGTGAAAAAGCGTTAAACGTCTTGCCGCTTCCATGAATAATCTCTATTTTTGTACCACTTAGAAAATCATCTTTTAAATACTCAATCAATGAAAAAGTACACACTCACACTCCTGTTTATGGCAATAACGCTATGCGTTAGTTCACAAAATCTGTTTGTTGGAACCTACAACATTCGCAATGACAATTCGGATGACCGTAAGGAAGGTAACGCATGGCCCAAGCGATGCCAGGTGATATGCGACATGATGAATTTTGAGCAGCCCGATATTTTTGGCACACAAGAGGTGCTCGTGGGGCAACTTCGTGATTTGAAACAAGGACTGGACGGCTACGATTGCATCGGCGTGGGACGTGACGATGGCAAAGAGGCTGGTGAGTATTCGGCCATTTTCTACAAGAAAGACAAGCTCAAACGTCTGGACTATGGCAACTTCTGGTTGAATGAAACGCCCGACAAACCCGCTTTAGGCTGGGATGCCGCCTGCATTCGCATCTGCACCTGGGGAAAGTTTCAAGACGTAAAGACCAAGTTGAAGTTCTATTTCTTCAATCTTCACATGGATCATGTGGGTGTCGTGGCTCGCAGAGAGGCTGCCAAACTGGTTGTAAGGAAAATTAAAGAGATTGCAGGCAGCAATGCGCCTGTCATTCTCACCGGCGACTTTAATGTTGATCAGCATGACGAGATTTATCAAATCTTTACCCAATCGGGTCTCCTGAAAGATTCATACACCGCTGCCAGAATGCGCTTTGCCGAGAATGGAACGTTCCAAGGTTTCAAGTCTTCCTTACTGACAGACAGTCGCATCGACCACGTTTTTGTTTCCAACAAGTTCCAAGTAAACCAATATGGCATCTTAACCAATGGCTATTGGACTGAGGGAACCAGTCGTGAGGTAAGCAAAGAAGGTGCTGCGCCACAGGAGTTGAACTTCCGTCAGTATGTACATCGCTTGCCTTCTGACCACTATCCGGTGATGGTCAAGTTGAACTATCAGAAGTAGAATCCGTCTGCTTGGGTATATGTCGCTGTCCCGCACACGATGATACTCCAGGTTGACGTTGTAAATTATCACAACCGAAGATACGTTTTTGAACAGATATATTCATATATTTGCAGAAACGTTTTACACCATTACCGTTTAATATGATGAAACACATACTCATTGTTCTGTTAGGATTGGCCGCATCATGTGGGAATGTAGCTTGGGCGCAGAAGCCTAATCAGTATAGTGCCAAACTGAAATTCTATAACCTGCCGAAAAACAGAATCTACCACAAAGGCTGGATAGACTACAACAAGAATGGCAAAAAAGATGTCTACGAAGATCCTACGGCCGGAATTGATGAGCGTATTAACGATTTGATCAGTCAGATGACGCTTGAGGAGAAGACCTGCCAGATGGTGACTCTCTATGGCTACAAACGTGTGTTGCAAGACGATTTGCCCAACGAAAGTTGGAAACAAAAGTTGTGGAAAGATGGAATTGGTGCCATTGACGAGCACCTCAATGGCTTTCAAGAATGGGGTTTGCCGCCTTCAGACAATCCATGGGTGTGGCCTGCCTCAAAGCATGCATGGGCCATTAATGAGGTTCAGCGATTCTTTGTGGAGCAAACGCGTCTTGGGATTCCCGTTGATTTCACCAATGAGGGCATACGAGGCGTGGAGAGTTTCAAGGCAACCAACTTTCCTACACAGTTGGGATTGGGTACGACATGGAACCGGAAGCTCATTCATCAGGTAGGCTATATCACAGGACGTGAGGCTCGTTTGTTGGGCTATACCAATGTGTATGCTCCTATTTTGGACGTGGGACGTGACCAACGTTGGGGGCGTTATGAGGAGGTTTATGGGGAAAGTCCGTTTCTCGTAGCCGAGCTTGGCATACAGATGACACGAGGGTTGCAAACCAATTACCAGGTAGCCTCTACAGGCAAGCACTTTGCTGCTTATAGCAATAACAAAGGAGCGCGTGAGGGTATGGCTCGCGTGGATCCGCAGATGTCACCCCGCGAGGTGCAGAATATACACCTATACCCATGGGGCAGGGTGGTGAGAGAAGCGGGATTGTTGGGTGCGATGAGCTCGTACAACGATTATGATGGGGTACCTATACAGGGTAGCTTTCATTGGCTCACTGAGGTGTTGCGCCAACAGTTTGGCTTTAAAGGTTATGTGGTGTCCGACAGTGATGCGTTGGAATATCTCTTTTCCAAGCATCGCACCGCTGCTAACATGAAAGAAGCCGTGTACAAAGCTGTCATGGCGGGCTTGAATGTGCGGTGTACATTCCGCTCACCCGATTCATTTGTTTTGCCATTGCGTGAGCTGGTTAAAGAGGGCCGCATCCCAATGAAGGTGATTGATGAGCGGTTGAGAGATATTCTTCGGGTGAAATTCATGGTGGGTATCTTTGATCGTCCGTATCAAATGAATCTGCAAGCAGCCGACAAGGAAGTGGATGGGAAGAGTCATCAGCAAGTGGCGTTGCAGGCATCACGCGAGAGCATTGTGTTATTGAAGAACCAAAACAACACGTTGCCGTTAAACAAGGCGTCCATTAAAAAGATTGCTGTATGTGGTCCTAATGCCAATGACGCAGCGTATGCGCTTACCCATTATGGTCCGTTGGCTGTTGAGGTGACAACAGTCTTTGAAGGAATACGCAACAAGGTGGGAAGTGATGTTGAGGTGACTTATACCAAAGGCTGTGATCTTGTGGATGCGCATTGGCCCGAATCAGAGTTGGTAGATTATCCCATGACGGCTGATGAGCAGAACGAGATTGACAAAGCCGTGGAGCAGGTGAGGCAGAGTGATGTGGCTGTGGTGGTACTTGGTGGCAATTCGCGTACTTGTGGCGAAAACAAGTCACGCTCTTCCTTGGAGTTGCCAGGCAGACAATTGCAACTATTAAAGGCCGTTCAGGCTACGGGAAAGACGGTGATATTGGTGTTGATTAATGGCCGACCGCTGTCTGTTAACTGGGCTGATAAGTTCGTTCCGGCCATTGTTGAGGCGTGGTATCCTGGTTCACAGGGCGGAACAGCTGTCGCCGATGTGCTGTTTGGCGACTACAATCCTGGTGGTAAACTTACCGTTACTTTTCCAAAGACAGTGGGGCAGATTCCTTTCAACTTCCCTTCTAAGCCGGCTGCCTTGGTCGATGGCGGAAACAAGTTGGGGTTGCATGGCAATGCTTCGCGCGCAAATGGTGCCCTTTATTATTTCGGACATGGTTTGAGTTATACGACTTTCAAATATTCGAACCTGCGTTTGTCTGCGCAAAACATCAGTCCTACCGACTCAGTTGTGGTAAGCTGTGACATCACGAACACCGGTCAACGTGCCGGAGATGAAGTGGTACAGCTTTATATTCAAGATGTGTTGAGCACGGTGACTACGTATGAGAAGAATCTCAGGGGCTTTGAACGAGTGCATCTTAAGCCTGGTGAAACACGCACTTTGTCGTTTGTCATCAAGCCAGAGCATTTGCAGCTCATCAATGAGCAGTATCAACATGTGGTTGAACCCGGTGATTTCAAGGTGATGATGGGTGCCTCATCAGAGGATATACGATTGGAAGATACGTTTACGGTCATCGAACCTAACACTTCAATGGTTACCAAGAATCGTGCTCATCGCCTGGATGTGGTGGCAGTTCCTGCAACTCCAACCGCCCAATATGCGGTGGATGGAAACGCTTCCACTTACTGGCAGGGGCAGACTAACGCCTCTCTGACGGTATCTGTGCCAGCCTCTGAGAAATTAGGAAGCCTTACTATTGTGTTTGCGAAAGGCTGTTCAACTGATGCGGAATTTACGATTCAGCTATCGTCGGGTGGTGGTCAGTTCTTGGATGTCTTCACAGGAAAGGTTTCGGGACACGAACAAAAGCTGCAAATCAATCGGTCTGGGGTTAGTGATATTAGGGTACTTTGCCAGCAAGGCACGTTGAATATAGCCGAAATCAAAGTGGATAAGTAGCACAGGTGTGTGCGGATTGTCTGTCGTGACCAATTGAACATGACCTGTGTTTCATGGAAAGTTGTCCATACATCTGATGCAACAACCGTCCATGACATGATTGATAAATAATAATGGCTGTTCGAAGTAGATTCGAACAGCCATTATTTTCTTGCCATCAAGAAGAGGTTTTACTCTGCTTCTTGCTCCATGGAACGATAGTTGATTAAGTCTTCAGCGCGGAAGTTCTTGATGAACGTGTAGTGCCCTGTATTCTCTTCTTCCGTGTGACGCATGTAGACGTGTGCGCTCTTGCCGAACAATTCGGGTGAACGTGAAGCGTCATCGATGAGCAATACCGACATCAAGAGATTGGCTGTCATGTTATATAGGCGACGAGCCAAGAAGTCTTGCATCTCTTGGTTGTCAGCCTCTTTCACCATGTTGACAGCTTCTTCGTACTGCTGGGCCAGCACCTCCAAGCGGTCGTGTAAAGGTTTCCATGCGTCTTCAACCTCTTTGTCGAGCATTTCTTTCATGATGTTGAGGTAGGTACCGTTCATGATGTAGCGAATGGCGGCTACCACCTGCAGTTGCGTTGTACCCTCGTAGATGGAGAAGATGCGTGCATCGCGGAACAAACGCTGGGACTTATAGGCCATGATGAAGCCCGAACCGCCATGTACGCTGATGGCATCATAAGCATTTTCGTTAGCATATTCGGAGTTCATGCCTTTGGCCAATGGCGTGAAGGCGTCAGCCAAACGTGTGTATTTCTTCATCTCCGCACGTTCTTCGGCACTCAGTTTTCGGTCGCGTTGGATGTCTTCCAATGCCTTATAGAGGTCAACGTAACGAGCCGTTTGATACAATAAGGAACGGCCTGCGTCGAGTTTGGCCTTCATGCGCGACAGCATGTCGTACACGGCAGGGAACTCTATGATGGCTTGTCCAAACTGTTGACGCTCTTTGGCGTATGCCAAAGCCTCGTTATATGCCTCTTGTTCAACACCAACCGACTGTGCAGCGATGCCCAAACGGGCGCCATTCATCAGTGCCATGACGTACTTGATCAGTCCCATGCGCGTGCTTCCGCACAGTTCGGCTTTGGCATTCTTGTACACCAGCTCACAGGTTGGCGAGCCATGGATACCCAGTTTGTTCTCAATGTGGCGCACATCCACCCCGCCATTGCGTTTGTCGTAGATGAACATGGACAGTCCTCGGCCGTCTTTCGTACCCTCTTCCGACCGTGCCAGCACCAGGTGGATGTCCGAGTCGCCGTTGGTGATGAAGCGTTTCACGCCATTCAGTCGCCAACAGTCTTCTTTTTCATCGTAAGAAGCCTTGAGCATCACGCGCTGAAGGTCAGAGCCAGCGTCGGGTTCGGTCAGGTCCATTGACATGGTGGCACCCTTGCAAACGCGTGGGATGTACTCCTCGCGCTGCTCGTCCGAGCCGAATTCATACAGCGTGTCGATGCACGATTGCAGCGACCAGATGTTCTGAAATCCTGCATCTGCTGCGGCTATCATCTCCGACATCATCGAAAAGGTGACGTTGGGCAAGTTCAGTCCGCCATAACATCGTGGCATCGATACGCCCCACAGGCCAGCCTGCTGGGTTGCTTTGATGTTGTCAAGCGTTTTGCTGGCATACTTCATGCGCCCATTCTCAAGATGCGGACCTTCTTTGTCCACGTCTTCCGAGTTGGGTTCGATGATGTTTGCCGCCACGTCGCCTGTGATTTCGAGAATGCGTTTGTAGTTCTCGATGGCATCATCGTAATTTACCGGAGCATCATCATAGTGCTCTTTGTCTTGGTAGTTGCGCTCCTTGAGCTCAACGATTCGCTTCATCAACGGATGATCTAAGTGAAATTCAATCTCCGGATGGTCAGTATAGTAATTGGACATAGTTTGATAATCAGCCTCTCCCCCTTACCCCTCCCCAAAAGGGAGGGGAGTGATTAGTATGGCTAACAGGGAGATTTAGAGACCATTTTGTTTATTCGTTATTATTGTAATATACCATATTCACTTGTGGCTTACTCATCTTGCTCATCTAAAATATTATAGATTTCATCTACAACCCTATCTACATCGGTTATAATCTCTTCGTTGGTAAACCTTACAACCGTATATCCCATCTTGCTTAAAGCATCGGTTCGCGTATCATCTTCTGTCTGTTGTTGAGGCACGTCATGATATTTTCCGTCTACCTCTATGATGAGATGAGCTGACAGGCAGATAAAGTCGGCAATATAATCATTGATAGGATGTTGTCTCCTAAAATGATAACCATCAAGCTGTCTAAGCTCCTCCCACAAAATAGTTTCAGCTTCTGTCATGTTCTTTCTCAGCTGTTTGGCGTATTCTTTCAGCATCTGATATCGGTCGGGTGCTGCCGTAGCATATCCAAAATCATGCTTTTTATTGTGCATCGTTACACTATCATAAAGATGATATTCAACCTCTGAGCAAGAAATGAAACCGTAAAGGAGCAAATCAGCATCCTCTGTCAGATAAACTATCTACTCCCCTCCCTTTTGGGGAGGGGTCGGGGGAGAGGCCCCTCTTGATTTATTTGCTGTTCTCCTTATAATATTTAATCATTTTGGGCACCACCTCTTCTATTGAGCCAGTGATGACATAGTCGGCCAACTGGTTGATGGGGGCGTCGGCATCGGTGTTGATGGCGATGATGATGCCCGCGTCTTGCATGCCAGCCACATGCTGAATCTGCCCGGAGATGCCGCAGGCGATGTACACCTTGGGATGCACCGTAACACCCGTTTGACCAATCTGGCGGTCGTTCTCTATCCAACCTGCGTCAACAGCCGCACGACTGGCACCCACCTCACCGTGTAACACGTCGGCCAATTCGTATAAAAGATGGAATGCCTCTTTGCTTCCTACGCCATAGCCACCAGCCACAATGATGGGCGCACCCGTCAAGTTGTGCTTGGCTTCCTCTACATGTCGTTCGAGTACCTTGACGACATACGACTCAGGGCTGACGTATTCCGTTACCACGGGATACACCACCTCGCCTTTCGCCTCGCCCTCATAGAGAGCTTTCTTCATCACTCCCGAACGCACGGTGGCCATTTGTGGACGATGGTCGGGGTTGACGATGGTGGCTACGATGTTGCCGCCAAAGGCCGGTCTGATTTGATAAAGCAAATTGTCATAGTGCTTTTGGGCTTTACGGTCGTCGTAATCGCCAATCTCCAGTTGTGTGCAATCAGCCGTCAGTCCGCTGGTGAGCGATGACGACACGCGCGGTCCCAAGTCGCGACCGATTACCGTCGCACCCATCAGACATATCTGCGGTTGCTCTGCCTGGAACAGTTTAACCATGATGTCCGTGTGTGGTGCCGACGTATAAGGATACAATCCTTCTCCATCGAAGACAAACAATTTATCGACGCCATAAGGCAATATCTGGTTCTCAACGTTGCCCTTGATGCCCGTGCCCACTGCCAGCGCATGCAGCTCAACGCCCAGTTGGTTGGCCAGCGTGCGCCCTTTGGTGAGTAGTTCTTGAGATACTTCGGCAACGGTTGTGCCTTCTATCTCGCAATATACAAATACGTTGTTCATATACATTTTGGTGTTAAAAAGCCTCTCCCCCCAAAAAAGCCTCTCCCCCTTACCCCTCCCCAAAAGGGAGGGGAGTGATTAGACTCGTTGGTTGTAGGTGATGAGGACTTTCTATTGTTTAATTCCTTGTTTTGATAATTATTGATTAAGTTTCCCCCCGTCAACCTCCTTGTTAAAAAAAAGGTAACTACTCCCCTCCCTTTTGGGGAGGGGTTTGGGAAGAGCCCCCTCTTATTTCGTTTTCCGGTAGTCCTTGTTTAAGTCTCCCTAGTCAACCTCCTTGTTTAAAAAAGGTAACTACTCCCCTCCCTTTTGGGGAGGGGTCGGGGGAGAGGCCCCCTCTTGTTTTGTTTTCTGGTAGTCATTGTTTAACCCTCCCCATTCAACCTCTCTATTAGAAAAGCTAACTACTCCCCTCCCTTTTGGGGAGGGGTCGGGGGAGAGGCTCCTTTTACTTACCCAATAATCTTTTCTTCAATCAACTCTTTCATCAGTGCTTTCACATGCTCATCAGATGAGGTAAGTGTTTTGCTCTCCTTGGCTTGGAACACGATGTTCTGCACCGACTTCACCTTCGTTGGCGAGCCTGAAAGACCACACTGCGCTGGGTCGCCGTCCACATCGGCCACCGACCATTGGTTCAATGTGAGGTAAGGACGCTGCTCATAGAGTTCGGTCCATGGCTCATCGCCTTTCCGTTCCATCGGACAAGTGGCGTACTTGTACTTCATCACCAGTTTGGCATGGCAAGGACGGCATGGGGCCGCACTTCCATTCACCGTGACAACCACGGGCAACGGAGCCTCTACCGTCTCGACACCGCCATCAATCAAGCGGCGGATGGTTGCCTTACCGTCTTCTATCTTCAATATTTCTTCGGCGTAGGTCACTTGGTTGAGGCCTAATTTCTGTGCAACCTGCGGACCTACTTGTGCCGTGTCGCCATCGATGGCCTGGCGACCTCCAATCACCAAGTCTACATGTCCTATCTTCTTGATGGCCGTGGCCAGCGCGTAAGACGTGGCCAGCGTGTCGGCTCCGGCAAACAAACGGTCGGTCAGCAGCCATCCGGTGTCAGCGCCGCGGAACAAACCTTGGCGGATGATTTCAGCTGCACGCGGTGGTCCCATGGTCAACACGCCCACGGTAGAACCTGGATTTTGCTCCTTAATTCGCAGTGCTTGTTCCAGGGCATTCAAGTCTTCGGGATTAAAAATGGCGGGCAGTGCGGCACGATTCACCGTGCCTTGCTCGGTCATGGCATCCTTTCCGACGTTTCTTGTGTCAGGTACTTGTTTGGCAAGTACAACGATTTTCAGTTTCATAGAATATATTCTGTGTTATAATATAATGGTCGTTAACAGATTCCTTTTAGGACTTTTGTCTGCTCGCAAATGTACTAACTTTTTGGTTCTTACCAAAAAAAATGGGTGCATAAATGCACAATCAGGATTCGGTTTCACATTCCTTATGCATCAAGGGCGAAACATGATAAATCAAGCCGCTATTTACATGATTTCCAATAGCAATGACTTTGTGTGCCAAACCCATTGACTTTGATGCCCAAACTCATTGACTTTGACTGCCAAAGTCAATGAGTTTGGATTGGAAAGTCACGGCCAAGGGGAATGTATCAAGTAGAAAAACAAGATAAGTACTTCATTATGAATAAGATAAAGACATAGAGCGGTATCGCAAACCGCTTTGTAAGGGTGCCCCACTTGCGTGTTTTCAAGAGGCGTGATGACATGGTTGCCGGTAGCTCTTCATGGCAAAGAAATGGGACGCAGCAAGCTCAGGATGGGCCATGACGTATGAAATGAAACAGCGGCAGACGCAGATAAATATTCTGAAAAATAGGGAAGAGAATATTCGGCGCTTCATATTTTATTCGTTAACTTTGCATGACTATGATAGACAGAGCCACCGTTGAACGGATAAAAGACACGGCCAACATCGTGGATGTGGTGAGTGAGTTTGTGACACTTCGCAAGAGTGGCGCCAACTACAAGGGCCTTTGTCCGTTTCATAACGAGAAGACACCCTCTTTCATCGTTTCACCTGCCCGCGGCACCTGCCATTGTTTCGGGTGCGGAAAGGGAGGAAACGCCATCGGGTTTATCATGGAACACGAGCAGATGAATTATCCCGAAGCCCTACGTTGGCTGGCCCGCAAGTATCATATCGAAATCCATGAACGCGAGATGACGGATGAGGAACGGCGCGAACAGAGCGAGCGCGAGTCGATGTTCATCGTCAACGAGTGGACGGCGGGCTATTTCAGCGACTTGTTGCACAACCACCCGGACGGACAAGCCATTGGCATGCAGTATTTTCGCAGCCGTGGTTTTCGCGACGACATCATCAGGAAGTTCCAATTGGGGTACGACTTGCCAGACCGAACGCGGTTGGCCAGCACGGCCATCGGCAAGGGTTATCAGGAAGAGTTCTTACTGAAGACGGGCATTTGTTATAAAACCGAGCGTGGTGATTTAATCGACCGATTCAGCGGGCGGGTTATCTTTCCGTGGATAGGGCTCAATGGTAAGGTGGTTGGTTTTGGCGGTAGGGTGCTCGACTCGCGCACCAAGGGGGTTAATCAGAAATATGTCAACTCGCCGGCATCAGAGATTTACCAAAAAGACCGTGAGCTATACGGCATCTACCAGGCCAAGAAGGCCATTGCGAAAGAAGACTGGGTGTACATGGTGGAGGGCTATACCGACGTCATCTCCATGCACCAGTGTGGCGTTGAGAACGTGGTGGCCAACTCAGGAACGGCGCTCAGCATGCATCAGATTCACATTCTGCACCGATTCACGTCGAACATCACCTTATTATATGATGGTGACGCTGCCGGCATCCATGCGGCCTTCCGAGGAATGGACATGCTCTTGAGTGAGGGCATGAATGTGAAGATACTGCTTTTGCCTGACGGTGACGACCCTGACAGCTTTGCACGAAAACATTCGGCCGATGACTTCAAGGCATACATCGACAAGCATCAGGTTGACTTCATACAGTTCAAGACCGACATGCTGGTGAGCAACGTCGCCGACCCCTTCAAGCGTTCGGAGGGCATCAACTCCATCATCAGCAGCATTGCCGTGGTACCCAATCAGATTCTGCGTGATACTTATGTGCAGGATTGCGCGCGCAGAATCGGGATGAGTGAGCAGACTTTGATTAACACCATGAATCGTTACATCCGAGAAAATCGAGGTGCCAGAACCACAGAGCAGCAAAGAACGGCCATGCAGGCGGCGCAATCCGTGCCCGTTTCCCACCCCACACCGTCTGCAAAACCCATGGCACAGGCTTCGAAGGTAGAACTGATGCTCATCCAACTGGTGATTAGGAAGGGCGAACAGCTGATTTACGAGGGCGTGGAAGATGATAATCACAACGTCGTAAACTTCACCGTGGCTCAATATATCGACTACATCCTGAATGGTGACCAGCTGCAATTGGGCAACGAACTCTACAGGCGCATCCTGTCAGAGGCTGTCAGTCACAGCGGAGAAGAAGGCTTTGTGGCTGAACAATACTTCGTGCATCATGATGATATTGAAATCAGCAAACTGGCCAGCAGGTTGAGCATGGATGCTTATCAGGTGATGGAAACACAAAAACCAGCATCTGAAACGAAATACGTCGACGAGGAACAATTGGCGAGAGAGGCGCAAGAGGATCTCCGAAACCATACCATCCACTTGGTGAAGGACTACCGCATGGACTATGTTGAACAGCGGTTGAAAGACCTGATGCGCGAGATAGCTGAGGCGTCGAACGACGCTGAACGCATGCAACAGCTCATGCTGGAATATAAAGACATGCACCAAATACGCAATGCCTTGGCCAAACAGTTGGGCAACAACATCATCGTGTAACACCGAAAATGACACGCTGGTGCGACTTTGTCGTGCCAACCGACCGGCAAATCGGACTTGCCAGCAGCATAAACAATACTATGGTTTACCTTCATTGGACGCTTATCTTGATCTATTTGATCATCATTATCGGCACCATTGTCACCGTCTTGTTGGACAACCGACAGCCGTCGAAGACAATGGCGTGGTTGCTTGTGCTCATTTTCTTACCCATCGTGGGCATCATTCTTTATTTCTTCTTCGGCCAAAACACACGCAAGCAGCGTATGATGAGTCAGCGAAGCATCGACCAACTCACCAAGCGTTCGATGTTGGAGTTTGCCGAACAGAAAGATTTGATGCTGCCCGAACGGTACCAACCGTTAATACAGCTGTTCGCCAATCAAAACATGTCATTGCCATTCAAGGACAACGAGGTGGAAATCTATACCGAAGGGGCCGACTTCTTCCTGGGGTTACTCAAGGCGATAGGCAGTGCCAAACATCACATACACATCGACACGTATATCATAGAAGAAGACCCGCTGTCGCAGTTGATTGCCGATGCCTTGATTGACAAGGCGCGGGAGGGCATTGAGGTGCGCCTGATTTACGACTATGTGGGTTGTTGGAAGGTTCCAGGCAGGTATTTTGAGCGGCTTCGCAACGCCGGTGTTGATGTGCGTTCTTTCATGCCAGTGCACTTTCCGGCATTCACTGGCAAGGTAAACTACCGCAATCACCGCAAGCTGGCCGTCGTAGATGGGCAGATAGGTTTTATCGGTGGCATGAACATTGCCATGCGCTACATACGCGGTTCGGCCAAACAGCCATGGAGAGATACGCACATGAAGGTGCGCGGGGGAGCTGTGTACGCCATACAGCGTGCCTTTTTGGTAGATTGGTATTTCGTGGATAGGACGCTCATCAGCAGTCAAAAGTATTATCCACCCTTTGAACAACCCATTACAAACAATTGTCTTGCGCAGGTTGTGACCAGCAGTCCTATCTCCCCTTGGCCTGAAATGATGCAGGGATATGTGCGCATCTTGCTCGAAGCCCGCCATTATGTCTACATGGAAACACCTTATTTTCTACCCACGGAACCAGTGCTTTTCGCCATTCGCACAGCGGCCTTGACTGGTGTTGACGTGCGACTGATGCTGCCAAGGCATGGGGACGTGAAGTTAGTTGAATGGGCCAGCAGGTCGTATATCCCTATCATGATTGAGGCGGGCGTGAAGGTTTATTTTTACAAAGCGGGGTTCAATCATTCTAAACTCTTGGTGGCTGATGACAGTTTATGTACGTGTGGATCCACCAACATCGACTTCCGTAGCTTTGAAAACAACTTCGAGGCTAACATTTTCTTTTATGATGAGGAACTGGCTTTGCGCATGAAGCAGGTCTTTTTGACCGATCAAGAATCGTGTGTGCTTGTCGACAGGCTGGCAGATTTCATGCGTAGGCCGTTCTTAAACAGGCTTTGGGAGTCGCTGGTACGTCTGCTTGCTCCGCTTCTATGATGACGCTTCCTTTCGTCAGCAACTACATGTCTTTGGATTGAAATATGGTAAAGTTGACGCTGCCGTAGTGTCTGTGTTCGACATATTGCGGCAATGTGCTGAAATCATTCTTCTTTCCGTGTTCGAATACGAATACGCCGTTTGGCTTCAGCAGGTCACATTGCAAAACAAGTTCGGGTACCTTCTCCAGTTCGGGCAAAGTGTATGGAGGGTCAGCAAAGATGAAATCGAACCGCTGGTGGCAATTTTTTAAGAAGCGAAACACGTCCTCTCGAATCAAAACGTTCTTCTCCGTTCCTAATTTTTGCATGCAATGGCGAATCAAGTTGGCATGGTCACGGTCGGCTTCCACGCTCACTACCTGCTCACACCCACGCGACAACAGTTCCATGGAGATGCTGCCAGTGCCAGCAAAGAGGTCTAAAGCCATGGCTCCTTCAAAGTCAATGTAGCCGTTCAGCACGTTGAAAATGCTCTCTTTAGCATAGTCTGTCGTGGGTCGGGCTTTGAACGTGTGGGGTATGTCGAAGTGTCTTCCCTTGTATAAGCCTGTGATGATGCGCATTATTTTCCTTTCAAAAAGAGGGTGATAAGGTCGAATGTGATTCCTTTGATGTTGATGATGGGGGCACGATTGAACTCTGCTGCGGGATTGATGTAATACACTTTTTGCAAATAGCGGTGCAGGTTGTCGGTCAACCATTTGCGTTCGGGAACGTCGCCCGCTATATGCAGCTCGTCTTTCTCGGTGTCCAAAGCCAGCAACTTCCATGCATACAGCAGAAAGTAGATGGCATCTTGCGCACTTGCCGCATTGAACGTGTTGCAAAACTTGAAGCGGTTGTGCTGAAAACAGAACACGTCTACCTTCTTATCATGAAAGTATGCGTACAGTTTTTGGTACGCTCCTGTGAAACTTCGCTTATGTAGATAGCTCCAAACCGGCTGCAACATGGGGTGGAAACGCACGTCGTTGAAGTGGTCTGTGATAACCAATTTCAGGTCTTTGTTCATGGAGAACACGGCCACTGCGTTGAGATTGGGCAGAATGGCGTGCAACACTGCGCTGTCGCCATGCCCGATGAAGGTGTGATGGTAAAGGATTTCGATGGCACTTTCATCAAATTCGTCAATGGGAATCATCAGAACGGGCGAGTCGACCATGACCTGTGCCCGTTGGTAGCCATACGAGAGCAGGTCGCTTTCTTCAAAGGCTTCGCGTAAGTTGGCAGCCAACGAAATGCCACTCTTGAGGATATAAGGCTCGAAAGCCAATTGGCTCTCCGTGGAATTGTCTATCACGGAGAAACTCAAGGAGTGCTGACTAACTCTGAAAGTCAACCTTGCTCTCTTTCTTTGTATGTCATTCCCAGTTTCCGGCATTGTTGTTTGAAGTGTTGAGATCTCCGATTTTCAGTCCGGGAAAGCGTCCCGCTGCATTCTCGTCGTCTATCAATTGTTGGATGGCTTGCTGGTCCAATCCCTGTAAAAAGTCAGCATAATAGGCCCTGCATTCCATCAATGGCAGCTGTCGCCCCGACTTAGTGAGTTGCATGGTGGTTTCTATCTCGAACTGCTTGTGGTTGGTATGCGGAACAAACCGCAGGGAGTCGGTCAGCAAGCCCCGCCGTATCAGGCTATCGAAGCTGGCGGTATAGCCTCCCGTGGCCATGCGGTATTTCTCTTCGGCCAAGCGTATTTGCACCAAATGGCGCTTCACTGCTGTTTCCCGTTCAGTCTGTTGCTGCTTGAAGTGAATGGGATCGTAGATGCTCAAGATGCACAATATGGCCAGAATCAAGACGCAGCAGGTTAAAAGATAATTATGCTTTATTTTGACTTTCATGACCGATTTTTTGTTGTATCTTTGTGCGTATGGCGAACCATCTTACACTTGCAAAAGTACAAAATAGTTTCCAATAAACCGACAAATCGGTAAATTTCTCATTCTATCTCTTTCTGAACACATGCTCACAGACGAACTTATCTTCCAAATCAAACGACAATTCGCACTCGAACCTACTGCCGAACAGGCCGATGCTCTGCGCACCTTTGCCTGTTTCATGATGGATGACGACCCCCATGCGGTGATGATTTTGCGTGGAAGCGCAGGCACCGGGAAGACCTCTTTGGCTGCGGCCATCGTGCGTACCATGGTGACACTGGGGCAAAAGGTGATGCTCTTGGCGCCTACCGGACGCGCCGCAAAGGTGTTTGCCATGAACAGCACGCACCCAGCTTACACCATTCATCACCAGATATACCGACAGAAAACCTTTGAAAGCGATGGTGGCGTGTTCAATCTCAACTACAACCGCCATAGCGACACGCTGTTCATGGTAGACGAATGTTCGATGATTGCCAACCGCGGCATGCCCGACTCGTCGTTCGGAAGCGGGTGTCTGTTAGACGATTTGGTGCAGTTTGTCTACGGTGGGCGCAACTGTAAGATGGTGCTCATCGGTGATCAGGCGCAGTTGCCGCCTATCGGTGAGACCGAATCTCCGGCGCTGAACGCCGACTTCTTACAAGGGTATGGACTGAAAACTTACGAGTGTACGCTCAGTGAGGTGTTGCGACAGAGCCGACAGAGCGGCATTCTGTACAATGCAACGCTCATCAGGCGGATGATCACTCGTGACGAGTTGACCGAATTACCCCAGATACATTTCCATGGATTCGCTGACATCAAGATGGTGCCAGGCGATGAATTGATTGAGACGCTCAATGACAGTTACACGGAAGTGGGCATGGACGAAACCATCGTTGTAACGAGAAGTAACAAGCGAGCCAACATCTATAACCGTGGCATCCGTAACACCATCCTGGACAGAGAGGAGGAACTAAGCTCCGGTGATTGGCTCATGGTGGTGCGGAACAATTATTTTTGGTTGCAACAATCCATCGAATCGTTGGTGAACGATGCGCCGCTTGCGAGTGATGCCGCCGCCTCTTCGGCCATGCGTGAGGCGGAAAAAGATGGGAATGACACCAACGGAATCTCCTTTTTGGCCAACGGAGATCGTGCTTTGGTGCAGCGGGTGAGGAACGTGCGCGAAGTGTACGGCTTCCGTTTTGCTGACGTCTGGTTGCAATTCCCCGACTACGACCAATACGAATTGCAAGCAACGGTCGTGCTGGACAGCCTTAACACAGAGGCACCGGCGTTGACGCAAGCGCAAAACGAGCGATTGTTTCAGGAGGTGATGGCCGACTATGCCGACATTCCCTTGAAGCGGGAACGGCTCAAAAAGATGAGACAAGACAAGTTGTTGAACGCCATTCAGGTGAAATATGCGTACGCCATCACCTGTCATAAGGCGCAAGGTGGGCAGTGGGCGCATGTCTATCTGGATCAAGGCTATATGACCGACGACATGCTTACGCCCGACTATGTGCATTGGTTGTACACCGCATTTACCCGCGCCACCGAGCGTTTGTATTTGGTCAATTGGCCTAAAACGCAAACGCACGATAACGATGATTGAGCGAGGGCGGCCATCAAAAACCACCCACCGCCCTGCTTTTCGTTTTTTGTAGACCACAGGGTCGTCCGTGATTTCATCACTTCTTACACTCACTTGTGTCATGAGGCCCATCTCGTCGCCCACCTTTAAAACGACAACAAACGCTCTTTGACAAGCATGGTGATACTCAAGAGCAGCTTGTAGGCTGTATAGGTGTGGAGATTCTGACCGAAAAAAACTAAAAATCATGACAAAAGCACACGTTTCTGCATTTTTATTAGTATATTTGCATATAGAATGTTTCACTAAAATATTATAGAATATGATTTCAAACACATTGCAAGATGCTTTCAACAAACAGATTGTTGAAGAGATTTTTTCAGCTAATTTATATCTTTCCATGTCTTTCTACTTAGAGAAAGAGGGTTTTGACGGTTTTTCAAACTGGATGAAAAGACAGTCGGAAGAGGAAATGGATCATGCCTATCAGATGGCAAGCTACATCATCAAGCGTGGCGGTGAGGCCGTTGTTAACCAGATTCCGGCTGTGAAGCAGACATGGACCAGCCCACTGGATGCCTTCGAGGACGCTTACAAGCACGAGTGCCACATCAGCCACTTGATTGACAAGTTGCTCGACAAGGCTGTAGAAGAGAATGACAAGGCCACCCAGGATTTCCTCTGGCAGTTTGTACGCGAGCAGGTAGAGGAAGAAGCTACCGCCAGCGGTATTGTAGACCGTATCAAGCGTATGGGCGACACGGCTATCTTCAACCTTGACCAGCAGTACGGCTCACGCATGAAATAGCCCCTAGACATGTAATGTAACATAGAAGAGATTATCAGCCCTACAGGGGGATGATAATCTCTTTTTCCGTCACTTGGCTGTGGATCAGCAAGCCACACCAACAGCACGAAAACAGGAATCTCCAACAAATGAAGAAAGAAAACGACATGGGAAGCAGCCCGTTCACACTGGCCTTGCTGCGCTGGTTCAGCGAGAACGGGCGTAGCATGCCATGGCGTGAGACAACCGACCCATACGCCATCTGGATTAGTGAGGTGATTTTGCAGCAGACACGCATACAGCAAGGCTGGGCCTACTGGGAGCGTTTCATGGCTCGTTTCCCGAAAGTGGAAGATTTGGCAGCGGCTTCTGAGGACGAGGTGCTGCGGTTATGGCAGGGGCTGGGCTACTACAGCAGGGCGCGAAACCTGCATCATGCAGCCAAACAAGTGGTGGAGTTGGGACATTTTCCCAACACGATGGAAGGACTGAAGGCCCTGAAAGGCGTGGGCGACTATACGGCCGCAGCCATTGGCTCAATCGCCTTCGGACTACCGGTGGCAGTAGTTGACGGAAACGTGTATCGGGTGTTGGCACGTCATTACGGCATCTATACGCCCATCAACACCACCGAAGGAAAGAAAGAATTTGCCGCACTGGCACAATCGTTGTTGCCCGCAACTGAGCCATCGGCCTACAACCAGGCCATCATGGACTTCGGTGCGATACAGTGTACACCCACATCGCCTCGCTGCTTGATATGTCCTTTGACGGACTCCTGCATGGCTTTGCGGACAGGTAAGGTTGATGAACTGCCCATCAAACTGAAAACTTTAAAGATTAAGACGCGCAAATTGGTATATGTGTATGTGCGATGGCAAGGAAAAACAGCCATTCATCGCCGAGCGGCCGGTGACATTTGGCAGGGCTTATGGGAACCGTTGTTATATGAAAACGAAGAACTACCCGACTTCCCCGGACAGCTATTGTTGCTAAAAAAAGGTGTGAAGCACGTGCTGACGCACCGCATCTTGCAGGCTGACTTTTACCTTTTAAAAGCCAATGAAAAACCGGCATTACCAGATGACTACATCTGGGTGGAAGAAAGTGAACTGGACCAATATGCCTTGCCACGCCTCATCGAACTACTGCTGGAATCACTACCAGAAAACGACATGTAATCATGGAGCCGCAACAGCAGTATCCATCTTGATTTCTTCTACCTGTTTAACAAGTTTTGTACTGTCTTTTCCCATCACAAAAACAATGCGGACCACGCGGCCATAGTCTGCGCTACCCGTCACTTTCACTGGGCGCTTCTTGCCAAAGAGCATGGTGTCGCGGTGCGAAGGGTATGAGATGAGTTGTAGTTTGTCACGGGTAGAGCCTTCACCAATAATGAAGATGTCCACACTGTCTTTTGCTTTCGACATTTTTTCTTTTTGCTGTTGCTTCAAAACGGCTGTGTCGATTGGTTCAAAGACCTCGGCTGCAACAGTGTCGCCCAACTCTTGTGAAGGTGCAAACTTGCAAGAAGTGGAGAATCCTAAGATGAATAGGAAGATGGGAAAAAAGAGTAATAGTTTTTTCATTATATAAGAATGTGCAGGATAGAACATTTGTCAGCATCCGCAAACACAAACAAACGCAAAGATAAAAAATAAATCCCGGATTCGATGGAGAATCCGGGATTTTATTGGATACATAATCAAGTAGGTTATTGTTTTGTATAAGTTCGCTTGACAAATGGGGCTTTTTGAATGTATCGAGCGCAAAGTCTGACACCCTCCATAATGTTCATTCCGCCCTCTGTTCCTTCCATTTCGACAACGAAATCTTGCAAGCCGGCCTTGTCAGCATACTTAAAGATGCCGTCAAAGCCTACCATGCCACTCTCTCCGAGTACATACTTGTCTTTGATGTGGAGCATCTTAAAACGTCCAGGATGTTTTCGGAACCACTCCGTAGGACTTTGCTGCGCCATCATGGCCCAATACACGTCCATTTGGAAGAACACGTATTCGGGGTTGGTGTGACTCACAAAGTATTCGTACCAGTCCTTCCCTTCCACCTTGACGAACTCGTGTGAATGGCTGTGATAGCCATAAAGAAGTCCTGCCGCTTTACACTTTTTGCCAATTGCGTTGTGATAGTCACAAAGTGTCTGAGCATCTTTGAGTGTTTTTGGAACAGATGCCCATGGTGTTACGATATACTTCATGCCCGCAGCCTTGTGCGCTTTGATTGCTTCGTCCCACCACTTCAACGCTTCTGTGAAATCATGATTCTTCAATTCTTTATCACTCAATGCACGAGTCGTATGTGAAGAAATGGGCTTGAGACCAGCTACCTCAACATCTTTACGATATTGTTCGGGAGACACGCCATAGAACTTTCCATCGCCATAGTTAGCTGCTTCAACGCCTGTATAACCCATAGCCTTAAGACGTTTGAACACGTCAACATGGTTTTTGGCATATTTATCGGCGTCACCAATTACCTCACGAATGGAATAAAGCTGCAAAGCCAGTTCTTTCTGAGGCAACACTCGACGCTGCATTCGGCCACGACGTTGTGCGAAAGTGGTGGTACTGCTAAGGAGCATCAAGGCAATAAGTGATAAAACTATCTTATTTTTCATGTCGTTCTTGATTTAGTCTATAATCTTAATGCGTACATTACGATACCAAACATCGTCTCCGTGATCTTGGAAGCCGATATATCCTTCATGCTTGTCACCGCCCATATTCTTCAATAGCTTGTAAGCAATGGGGAATTCACCATCCTCTTTGAACTTGCTGTTCTTCAACATTTCGTTCCATTTTGGTGTCCACAAGTGGTATTCCACAACGTTTTCACCATTCTGAGCGTGGATAACAGTACCCTTGAAGACGGTAATTTTTCCTTTATTCCACTCACCGAATGGTTTCGCATTCTGTGGTTTGGCAGGAATCATGTCGTACAAGGAAGCCGACTGACGGTTGCCATCGACACCAAGTTTGGCATCTTCGTGGTTGGCATTGTCAAGTACTTGATATTCTGAAGCTGACTGCCAGATAGGAAGATATTCGTCCTTGCCATCAACATTCGTCGTAACTTCTTGTGCCAAATAGAACACACCAGAGTTACCACCCTTTGATATTTTGTATTCAAACTCAAGTTCAAAGTTCTTAAACTTATGTGCGAAGATGAGGTCTCCTCCACCTTCCATCTGAGCTTCACCTGTGCCTGAACCCACCAAGTGGATAGCACCGTCTTCTACATTCCAGCTTTCAGGAGCTGCATCCTTGCCATATCCGCGCCAACCATTCAAAGTTTTGCCATCGAACAGCGTGATAAAACCATCCTTGTCTACAGGATATTTGCTCAAATCGACGTTCTGCTTGTCAGCTACTTTAAAATCTAAAGCACCGGCAGCGACAGCTGTAGAGTCGGCATTGTCACAACATTGCTTACATCCACAATTACACTTTTTATTATTTCCGCAAGATATGAATAGCAAAGAAGCTATTGCTAATGTTGATAATGTGTATTTCATCATTCTGTATTTTAATTGGTTATTATAATTCTTTCACACGAATGTTACGGAACCAAACATCGTTTCCGTGGTCTTGTATGCCAATCAATCCTTCACGGTTAGCACCTCCACAGTCGTTGAGGAACCTGAAAGCAATGGGCCATGCCTTTTCACTGAACTTGCTCTTCTGCAAGAGTTCAGTCCATTCGGGTGTCCACAATTTGTACTGCAATACCTGAACGCCGTTTTGGAAATGTGTAACTGTACCGTTCAATACACGGATTTTTACATGGTTCCACTGTCCATAAGGTTTTGCATTCTGTGGTTTAGCAGGAATCATGTCGTAAAGCGATGAAGATTTACGATTGCCGTCAACGCCCAATTTTGCGTCTGGATGGTTCTCATTATCGAGAACTTGGCACTCTGGACAGGAGATATAGATAGGCTGCAACTCACCCTTCTCATTGACCGTTTCTTGTGCCAAGTAGAAAATTCCAGAGTTAGCTCCCTTTCCAACCTTCCATTCCATGTCCAATTCAAAGTTCTTGAACTTGTGTGCAAACACCAAGTCGCCACCTTCTTTGCCTTTAGATTCAGGACTCTCGTTGCCGATAAAGTGAATGGTACCATTATCAACAATCCAGCGTGAAGGCACGTATGTCTTGCCATAGCCACGCCACCCCCTCAACGTTTTGCCGTCAAAGATGTTGATAAAGCCTTTTTTGTCGACCTTGAAAGTATGTTTTTCCCACTTCTCGGGGCCTTGAAAGCCTTGCGAGAAATACAATGTAACCGCTCCTTTGTTGCCATAGTTTGATTTTGGTGTTGCCGCCGAAGCGTTCAACACCAAAAAGCACCATGCAACAGTTAATAACAAATGTTTCATGTATGATCCTATTTCTTTTATACGTTAGGTATTTCAGGAAGTTTCCAACCCTGGCGATATACTGGTTTGATGAGGCGTGCAGCCCATTCATTAGCATTAACTGGGTTGGTATATGTACGGTCGAATGTTGGATGACCGTCATGAATTTCAAACTTATCCTCTATGACACTACGCAAAGTTGCATTTGCCGGGATATTGGTGAAGCGCATGTTCCTTGCATCATACTTCAGCCACTGCCCAAGGTCTTGCAGACGAACAGCAGCACAACCCAAGACAATCGCTTCGTTCATAGGAGCCGCAAACTTGAAATCTGACTCGCTAGGAATACGGTTCTCTGGACTTTCTTTACAAGCTCTAATCCAGTCTTGCTGGTGATTATCGTTCTTAACGATACGGTTTAGTTCGGGTACGACCGGCTTTCTGCCAGACAACAAGTAAGGCTCATAGCCGTAACACTCTGCAACCAACGTATCTTTAGAACCGTAGAAGATACAGCAACCGTCAGCCTTTAGCTTCTTTCCTTGAGGCATTCCATCTGGATATTGTGGTATCAACCCACCATCATACCATGCCAACTCAACCTCTGGGAGAGCCAATTTAGGCATGTTTTCACGAGCAGCAAAGCGATAAGTAATCTTCTCTGCAGACGGACAAGAGTCGGTCATCAACATGGTTGAGCTGCCAATCAATTCAGCAGGGGCGCCAAGGTTCAATCCCTTGAAGGCTACTTGCAGGATATGGTTAGCCATATCACCTAAAGCACCTGATCCAAAGTCCCACCATCCACGGAAGTTCCATGGTGTATAGGCTGCATTGAAATCACGGTATTGTGCCGGACCAATAAAGGCATCCCAGTTCATCGTAGAAGGAATAGCCATCTTCTCTGTAGGAGTTGGCATACCTTGTGGCCAGATAGGACGGTTTGTAAATGCTTCAATGCGCCTTACCTCACCAATTTCACCGTTCCAAAGCCAGTTCAATGCCTGACGGGCACCACTGCTGGAAGCACCTTGGTTACCCATCTGGGTTGCCACCTTATATTTCTTTGCAAGCGCAGCCAGCAAGCGCGATTCGTAAGGATAGAGTGTCATTGGCTTCTCTACATATACGTGTTTGCCTGCTGTAATGGCATCGGCGCAAATAATGGCGTGTGTATGGTCGGCCGTAGCACACATCACAGCATCTGCACTTTTAAGCATCTCGTCGAACATCTTACGATAATCGTTGTAGCGCTTTGCCTTAGGATACTTGTCAAAGACATGCTTAGCATACTTCCAGTCAACATCACAAAGGCCAATGATGTTCTCTGTTTCCATGGCACTGAGGTCAGCGGCACCACGTCCTCCGATACCAACACCGAGGATATTCAGTTTGTCACTTGGTGATTTTTTTCCGCGTGCTTTACCCAACACCGTGTTTGGTACGATGTTTGGAGCCACAATCATTCCCGCCAATGCGGCGCTTCCTCTCTTAAGGAAGTCTCTTCTTGAAATGTCTGCCATAATTGTTTAGTTTGGTTAATATAGATATACAATTTACGTTGATTAAACTTCTGAGTTACTAGGTAGTAGTCCATATCCATCGGTCATGTGCCTTCTGCGGTACCTGATTTGTTCCAATGTTTCTAGATTTCCGATGGCTGGAAGGTCGTGTTTGGCCGCATCGTCCAGACAATCCCATGCGAATTTGGATGCGATGGCCGAATCTTTGAAGGTGGGTAGATGCGAGTCACGTACTCCTGTTTCTATCGAGTTGGCCATGCGCTCAATGAGCACATCAATATTCTTACCACCAAAAGGCTTTTCAATATGCAGTGTTTCGTTCACCCCTCGCACGTCAACAACTGCTGTTTGGAAGTCGTGCGTCATGTGAGCAATACCTTTTGTTCCGATAATGTCTATATAAGAATTGTGTGTCTGATCCTTCGAAAGCTGTCCGTAGACAAAACCTTGCGTGATGTCAAACACGATGCCGTTTTCAAAGGTACCATGTACCTGCAACCACCAAGGATCCTTGTAATCCCACATTCGAATGCCTTGGGCATGATAGGTCTTGAATTCGCTGCCAGCATACCATCGCGCCACGTCCACATAGTGCATACCACAGTCGTGAAAGCACGGTCCTTCCGACTCATGTCCTTCACCCGGAGCCAAGCCTGGCGTCATGTGACAAATACGAAGAATGGCCAAATCACCTAATTCTCCGCTAGCCACAATATCCTTCAACTCGCTGTGATACCAAGAATTACGCAAGTACATGTTCACCGTACAGATGCCATCGTAATTTTCTGTCATCTGCACACAGGCTTCTTCTGCTTCTACAGTGTCAGCAATAGGCTTTTCTGCAATGATATGTTTTCCCTTGGCTACAGCTAAGGCAATGCGATCTCTACGATCACTTGCAAATGCGCTTAAAACAACCAGCTGTACGTTAGGGTCATCGAAAACCACATCGCTGTTGGTGATAACTTTTGAACTTGGAGACAATTCACGCGCCAATTTACAGCAGCCTTCATTAATATCACATATATATACTACGTCATATCGGGCACTCTTTTGAAACTCCTGAAGGTAAAACCTTCCCATTCGACCGAACCCGATAATCGCAACTTTTATTTTCATCCGAAAAAATTACCTAAAGAATTTTGAGTTATTAAAAATTTAAGTGTTTGCAAATATAGCTAAAAATAACAGGAAAAGGCAGTGTTTCTGTCAAAAAAATAGTTAATATTTACAACGGCACACCGTTTGGAAAGTAACCAACAATCACAGCTATCAAGTTGTAAGTGAACCAATACGATTAGCTGCAGCTTTGATCTTTTGGGTGATATTTTCACGGCCGCACCTATATAATTCATTTTTAATATTTATCTTTGTCCTGCGAAAAAGGCATGTATGACTATTCAAACGCAGAGAGTTGTAGCGCCATACCTGCCTACTGAAAACAACTGACCCATGAAGATAGTAAAACCAAAAAAGAACTTAGGACAGCACTTCCTGACCGATTTGAGCATTGCCAAGCGCATTGCCGATACCGTTGACGCATGTCCAAGCATCCCCATACTGGAGATAGGCCCCGGCATGGGCGTGCTGACACAATATCTTGTTGAGAAACCACGGGAAGTAAAAGCGGTCGAGATAGACCGCGAGTCGGTAGCATATCTTAGGGAGAACTTTCCCAAACTGCGTGACAACATCATCGGACAGGATTTCCTACGTATGGACCTCCACCAGGTGTTCGACGGCCAACAGTTTGTTTTGACGGGTAATTATCCGTATGACATCTCCTCGCAAATCTTCTTTAAGATGCTCGACTACAAAGACCTCATCCCCTGCTGCACCGGCATGATACAGCGCGAAGTGGCACAACGCATCGCTTCTGAGCCTGGCAACAAGGCGTATGGCATCCTGTCGGTATTGATACAAGCGTGGTATCACGTGGAATATCTGTTCACGGTAGACGAACATGTGTTCAATCCGCCACCCAAAGTAAAGAGTGCGGTCATACGCATGACGCGAAACGAGGTGCACGATTTGGGTTGTGACGAAATGTTCTTCAAACGAGTTGTCAAAACCGTTTTCAATCAACGGCGCAAAATGTTGCGGGTAAGCTTGCGACAGCTATTCCCGGGTGAGGGTGCGTCCGCCGAATTCTATGCAGGAGAACTGATGACCAAACGGCCCGAACAGTTGTCCGTGGCACAGTTCGTCGCATTGACAAACCAGGTGGAAGTCGAGCTGAAGCGCCTCCATCAACAAGGATCATGCTGAGCCAAAAAACCTTCAAACAGGGATAAAACACAACTCTACAGACTGAAAAAAAACAACTACACCGCCCCTCGTTAGTCCCATAACGTAAAACAATTTCCAGCAAACAGTTGTTTATTTCCTGGTAATTGCTTATTTTTGTACAATACTAACTCTAATGCAAGAAAAGATATGATTGACGTAAAATCTACATTACAAGGCGCCGAAGAGCGCATGCAGATGGCTACCACATTTTTAGAAGAGCAATTGAACCGCATTCGTGCGGGACGCGCAAACGTAGCTATCTTGGACGGAGTGATGGTCAGTTCGTACGGATCCATGGTTCCTCTCAACCAAGTTGCCAACGTTTCTGTTCCTGATGCGCGCACCATCGCCATCAAACCGTGGGACAGAAAGGCCATTCGGGACATCGAAAAGGCCATCATGGATTCTGACGTGGGCATCACACCAGAGAACAATGGCGAGATAATCCGCCTGGGAATCCCTCAACCTACTGAGGAGCGTCGTCGTGATTTGGTGAAGCAGTGCAACAAGATAGGCGAAAAATCGAAGATAGAAGTGCGCAACGTGCGCTCTGAAATCAAAGACAAACTCAAGAAAGCCATTAAAGACGGACTGTCGGAAGATGCGGGAAAGGACGCCGAGAACGAATTGCAAAAGATTCACGACAAGTTCATCAAGCAGGTAGATAATCTGCTGGAAGACAAGACAAAAGAAATCATGACGGTGTAGGGAATTTGAGTTGATGAGTTTGTAAGTTGATGAGTTAATGAGTATATAAGTTTGTGAGTTGATGAGTTTGTAAGTTGATCCGTTTATTGAGTCATGAACTACTCGTCCCTCAAAATTCCAACTCTTTTGTGAAGAATGATAAAAGAGAAAGTCACAAGACTATCCAACCGTATAAAAGTCTATCCACTCCCCTCTCTTTTGGAGAGGGGCAGGGGTGAGGCTTTAAACTAAATCCATCCATGCACGGCCTCATTATCAGGAATACAGGAAGCTGGTACACCGTCAAGACCGATGACGGACGTATCGTAGAATGCAAGGTGAAAGGTAACTTTCGATTGAAAGGTATCCGCAGCACCAGTCCTGTAGCGGTGGGCGACTATGTTGACATCATCATGAACGCCGAGGGAACTGCACTAATTAGTGCCATAGACGACCGCAAAAACTACATCATACGCAAAGCATCTAATCTCTCCAAGCAAAGCCAAATCATCGCTGCCAACCTCGACCAGGCTCTTCTCATCATCACCATCAAGCAGCCGGAAACCTCCACTACTTTCATTGACCGATTCCTCGCCGGAGCTGAAGCCTATCGGGTACCCGTAGTCTTGGTGTTCAATAAGACCGACTTGCTCAACGATGACGAACGTCGCTACCAACAACAAATGGTGACACTGTACGAAACCATCGGCTATCCGTGTATCGAGATATCGGCTGAAACGGGCATGGGCATCGACCAGTTACAAACACTCCTAAAACAAAAGGTAACGCTGGTCAGCGGGAATAGCGGTGTAGGCAAATCGACCCTCATCAACGCCATCATCCCACACGCCGATCAACGTACGGCCGAAATCAGCAACGCGCACGGCACAGGCATGCACACCACCACTTTCAGCGAGATGATAGAACTGGCAGAGGGTGGTTACCTGATTGACACACCGGGCATCAAAGGCTTCGGAACCTTTGACATCGAGCGAGAAGAACTGACAAGCTATTTCAAGGAAATCTTCGAGTTTTCCAAAGATTGCAAATTCAACAATTGCACACACACACATGAACCTGGCTGTGCGGTGATACAAGCTATTGAGAATCATTACATCTCCGTCAGCCGCTATCAGAGTTATCTCAACATGTTGGAAGATAAAGATGACAGCAAATATCGTGCGGCCTATTAGCATAGAGCCATCCGGACAAAATCCTCACACACGACCTTATAGACCGAATGGCACTCGCATGGAGTGCCATCCTATCTACACATGAAAAGCAATACAAGCTGCTTTATTCGTACATTCTTTTTAATTTAATCACATTTTGTCCTAAGAAGTAACAACTTCAGGAAACAAACGACAAACTATATTACGCCCCTAATCCTGTCGTCAAAAGCTGAAAGGGCAGCCTTGGCACCTTCGCCCATGGCAATCATGATTTGTTTATAAGGTACGTTGGTCACGTCTCCAGCGGCATAAACACCAGATACGGAAGTCCTACAATAGTTGTCTACTTCTATCTCGTGACGTTGATTTAACGGAAGAGCCTCACGGAAAGGGTCGGCATTGGCAGCCAATCCTATCTGTACAAAGATGCCGTCTACTGCTATGTCACGTTCTTCATCGTTATTGCGGTTCTTCACACGAATGGCTGTTACTTTCTGTCCGTCGCCCAAGATAGCCGTAGTTTGTGCCATGGTGTATATTTCCACGTTATCCAAACTCTTCGCTTTTTCTTGTAAAACGGTGTCAGCTCGTAAGGACTCGCCAAATTCAAGCAGGGTTACCTGTTTGCAGATGCCCGCCAAATCGATAGCCGCTTCTACGCCAGAGTTACCTCCTCCGACCACTGCCACATGCTTGTTCTTATAGAAAGGACCGTCGCAGTGGGGGCAGAAGTGTACACCATGCCCCATATACTTAGCCTCGTCTTGTACGTTGAGCTTTCTCCAACTTGCACCTGTAGCAATGATGACCGCAGGTGAGATAAAGATTTCACCGCCTTTTACATGTACCTTTTTTAGTTCTTCGTCGAAAAATGCCTTGTCAACCCTTCTGTTGTCAAACACATCAATAGGGTATTCCTTGAGGTGTGTAAGGAGATTGTCAGCCATCTTCGCTCCTGTTGTCTTGGGAACAGAGATGAAGTTTTCGATACCAACCGTATCTTTCATCTGTCCACCGATGTTATTTGCAATGACAGCTACATGCAAACCCTTGCGTGCAGAATAAATAGCTGCCGACGCTCCAGCAGGACCACCTCCCACAACCACGACATCGTAACGGCGTTCTACAGGTTCTTGGTTCTCATCCTCTTCGCTGCCAATCATGTCTTCTAATTTGGTGAGCAGCTCTCCCAAGCTGCCTCGTCCAATGTGCAATAATTCTCCGTTGGCGTATACAGTTGGTACAGCTTGAATATTCAAGCTGTCCACCTCGTCTTGAAACAAGGCACCATCTACCATTTCGTGCGAAATTTTTGAACTGGTCAGCGCCATGACGTTCAACGCCTGTACGATGTCGGGACAGTTGGTGCAGGTTAACGAGACGTATGTTTGCAGTTTGATGTTTCCTTTGAGACGTTGAATACGCTTGCAAATCGCATCATCGGGCAGGTTTTTGCCCTTGCCATCGGCATTTAGGACAGCCAAAAGAAGTGATGTAAACTCATGACCGTTGGGTATGCCACGAAACATAACGCCTGTTTCTTCATTGTCTTTCAGCAGAGAGAACTGAATAGTCATGTCATCGGTCTCCGCAAATTGTGCCGTAAAAAGCTGGGATGTGGAGACAAAGTCATTGATGAATTCTTTTAGTTCTGCGGCTTTTTCATGTTGCGGATGCGCCGTTACTTTGAAAGTATATTGATGGGTTAAATCTTTGAAGACATCTTTAACCTGTTGTAAGATGGTTGAATCTAACATTGTGCTATAAATTGTTTATATATGGGTAATTTTTTATTATGTTTCTAACAGAAATGTAAAAGGTATAAAAAAAGGTAGCTTGAGAAAGCAACGACGATACTTAGTTCGTAGGTGTTTTCTCTCAGCTACCTTTCAAGTTGGGTTCCTGTTTCTTTCTACAGTTTTCCTACCAAATCAATACTTGGCTTCAATGTCTCTTCACCCTGCTTCCACTTAGCTGGACAAACTTCACCTGGGTGAGATTCTACGAACTGTGCTGCTGATACCTTACGTACCAACTCGTCAGCATTGCGACCAATACTGTTGTCTTGAATCTCTGCAATCTTAATCTTGCCCTCTGGATCTACCAAGAAAGTACCGCGGTAAGCTACACCTTCATCCTCTTTGTACACGCCAAAGCCTTTTGCCAATACTGCCAATGGGTCGGCAAGCATGGTGTAGTTAATCTTCTTGATGCTGTCAGATGTGTCGTACCATGCTTTGTGTACAAAGTGGGTATCGCAGCTAACAGAGAACACCTCTACGCCCATCTTCTTTAATTCTTCGTACTTGCCTGCCAAGTCAACCAACTCGGTTGGACATACAAAGGTGAAGTCGGCTGGGTAGAAGAAGAAGATGGCCCATTTGCCCTTGATATCTTCGTTTGAAACCGTCTTAAACTCTCCTTTTTGGAATGCCTGAACCTTAAACTCAGGAATTTGTGCATTGATTATTGTTTCCATATTTATTCTATTTATTTAATATTAAACAATGAATGGATAACTTACCATTTGTAATTATTACAAAATTAATCATTAAATGATAAAAACAAGAAACTTCTAACGACAAAAATGAGAATAATAACTATAATTACAGTTTCTTCTTCAATCTTAACAGATTTATAGATACATTGCATCTTCCTAGTTGTACCCCCGCATATAAAATCGGCAATCTGCCACAGCGTCGAGAGTCGCAACTTCCTTGCCCAAGTCATCGAAACAATCAACATCAGCAACGCTTACAGCACAAACATGCACACCACCTCTTTCAGTAAGATGACAGAACAGATTGAGGATGACTACCTGGTCAACACATCAGAAAATATTATAAACAATGTGTAGCAACTAATGAACAACGAAATATTTTGCCAAGCACCCTCAATACTCGCGTATTTGCGACTAACAGAAGGACTGAACAAAAAAACGCTCAAAATTCGCGTTTTTCGCATCTCATTATCATACAAGATGTTACGGAATCTCGTCAGTTGCCATTTTTCAATAGCATTGCTTTACTTCATCAAAAGCATGCTTATTGGCCCTCAAACTCTATGCTTTTAGGATTCTATTGCATGTAAATATGGAGCTCAAATCATACAAACAGCACACTAAAAAGCATACAATGACCTCATTTTTTACTTGTTTTTTGCTTTTCAACGCTTCATAACAAGCTGACAGGCAACATATTTTTTCTATTTCACAACTTGTAAATTTTGAAATAAATTAACAGTCGTGTAAATCTTCGGAACATTTCTCCACGCAGCGCATAGTGCCCCTTGGAGCAGAACGCTGGTGCAATAACAGAAACAAAGATAGCCAATCTATGCGACGGATTCAAGGGCGTTAACGGATGTAATCCAAGCAAAAAGCCTAGCTTGAACAAGCTCAAGCCAGGCTTTCAATATACGTCTTACTCAGCGACTACCTCAATACCTTACGAATTTCTGATGGAAGTTTACCAGAAAGTGGATGGTTACGAAGCTGCTTTCTCACTTTTTCGAGAACCGCTTGCTTAGAAACTTCGTCTTGATTGGCAGACTTGCCAAATTCGAGAATGGTACCCTTGGCTGACTTTGGAGTAATCTCCAACATGAAAGGCTTATAAAAGAGAGATGCCACGCCCTGGTAACTTTTCTTCGTTACCTTATTGGAATTGAAGATAAAGAAGCCCAATGCATTGGCATCGTACTCGGCCGTCGGATCCTTCGTCAACTGCTTAATAAGGGCATCATTAAATTTGTTGTCACCCATAAAAGCGATTGTTGCGTTTTGTTTTTCACTATAGTCAAAGTATCCAGAGATACTCAACTTTGACTCTGCGCTTGCAAACGCAAAACTTATCTCGTTCTTCTCGAAGGAGGCCAGGTACGCATAATCAACTACACCTGAGAAAACATGGTAGTAATTGTAATACATACCCATGCGTTCACCTGCGTTAATATCGAAACTCAACGAACCTTCATCGAGCTTCATCGGTAAAATCCAGTTGGTATCAGGGAAATAAATCAGCAACTGCCCTTTCACTTCAGCCACCATCACCTTCACAACAGAGAATACTTCATCGATACTCTTCGTGTTCTCTGTAACCTTAGACAAATCGTAACCACCAAGATAGTAAGTCTTGTTAACGATGTCTTTCTTCTCTCCCTGACACACATAGATAGAGTCTGTATAAGGTCCAGTAGTGTACTTAATGACACCAGACCGGATATGTCCCGTCTTGTTCTCAGAGAGTTTGATGTTGATGGTTTCATCATTGATGCTTGCCTCAGCCCAATCAAGCCCCTTGATGGAGAGGTTAGACCCTTCGTTCTTCACTGGGATGCTAATGGTTCTGGCTGCATCGTTATAGATAAATTGAGATGTTTTACCACCGTATTTGAACATCATTCCACGTTGTTGAACGGTAACCTGCGTGGAATCACCACCACATTTGATAGTTAATAGTGCCGAACGCCCTTCCAACTTAGGATTTTTCTTAACGCTCACATCAACCTTGTTGCCGTTGACAACTGCCGAAGCCCATTGGGCATCAACAGACACCGTTGCTGTTGAAGGTGCTTCAAACACTAGCGTGCCAGTACCGGCAGCTGCAGAAAACACAAGGTTAGAGCTGGTTACCTTGACAGTAGACGCGCGGGAATACTCGCTGCCAACTTGATCTTGATCGTCGCTACATGCACTAAAAGCCAATGTAAAGGCCGCAAGTAGCAGGAAACTATATATTTTCTTCATGTTGCTTGATTTATTTTTCAATCATTTTGATAGATGCTGGTATGGAAGAACGCTTTACCTGAGGAATTCTTTCTTCCAGTCCATAGAAGCTCTTGGCAGGCTGACTCTTGTTCTTCAACTTGACAATGATAGGCGACTGAAACCAGAACAGGAAGCCAGCCATATCTTTCAAAGACTTTGGAGTCTCAATCTCAGAAGCAAAGAGTAGCAGTCCTTCAATGGGATAATCATTAACCTTTCCTCCGAAGATGGCATAGGTACCATTCTTCTCGTCATGCTGGAACGGCGCTGACATATAGGCCCGGGGGTCCCATGTTCCCTGACTTCCTTCGCCAAACAAGAGAACGCCTATCATATAATAGGTAGAGTTGAACCTGCCTAGGTTTCCACCTTGTATTCTCAACGAACCAGTAGCCTGGTCAAAGGCCACAGGAATGCTGTAAGTCTTTTTGTCCTCTGGGTCCATGAAAGTAAACTTCATATCCTTGCCGGATACAGACAGCGATGCCTTTGTCATTTTTTGGTTTCCTTTATTGTCCTTATAAATGAATGCATAGTTGCCAGTCACATCGCCAACCTCACATTGTGTCACGACGAACGATGAATGGTAGTTGCCATTCACAACAAAGACTTCGGCTGAGCGAACGTCACCTGTGGTATTTGGAGTCATACTAACAGTCAGGTCGTTGCCATTGGTCGTCACGTTTACCCAGTCGGCACTCGTAACAAATTTGAATTCTCCTAGCTTATCAATATTGCGATAGGTTCTGCTGAAGGCCTCATCATCCGAACCGATACTCTTGATTGCATCAACGACTATCTGCGGATTCTGCCAACCCTTAGACAAATCAATCTTGTCAGCAGCCAATGAGAGTTTTTCCTTAGAGTAAGTCAACTCGGAAACCGATACGCCATTAACCGTTAGCGGTTCGTACAGTCGCAACCCGTTGTCGGTATAGTTGTAGGCTGTTTCAAGGGTGTCGGTGTCCGTCGTAATGATAAGCTGGCGAGCAACAACATCATATTCAAAATGAGCTTTTTTTCCGCCTATAGTGCCATCAGAGCCAATGAGGTTGAAATTATCGCCCACGTCGACCACTTTTTTCTGGTAGGCTGCGGCACTCTCTTTCAGACGGCGCATGTACATCACATTCTGCGATCGCTTGCCATGGAACTTGATGGCATCCTGCCCAATGCTGTCGATGACAAACTCAAAGTCACCGCCATAGGCTTCATTCAATTCAGACGAAGGCGTTGCGAAGAAGTGCATCATCGGGCTATATGTGTCAAAAGACAACTCCGGCCCATTGTTTGTCTTCATGGCATAGAGGCAAGTTTCCTTCGCATCTGGATTAATCTCGGATCTCACTTCAGCCTCATCCTTAGTAAACTTCAATGTGTAAGTGAAGCCGCCATACTTGCGGTGTGTTTCAGGATAATATTCAAGTACCCAGCCATTCTCCGAACTCATCAACACACGCTGTGCCTCATTCAGGTAGTTTTCCATACGAGCGGCTGAAGACTCGTCAAACACATCCTCTTGATCTTTCAAGCACGACTGGAACAGCAGTGCCGAAAGCATCAAGGCCAAGCTTGTCAATATTTTATTTGTTTTCATCATGATGATCTCCTTTACTTATCTATTTTCAAATCGGTCAAGTTCACATATCCATTGATGACATCACCCTCACGACGCAAAATCTCATCGCGAAGCACATCGATATCAATGTTAAATTCGTCACGCATGTAAACCCTTACCATCTCTAATTTCTTGGCAATGTGTCCAGCACCTGGTGCTTCCACTTTGGTCTCAGGATCTTTTGCTCCTGCCTCTGCCATCCACTTCGCCCACTGCTCAGGTGTATTCGTGATGTACATAGACAACATCTCGGCAAAGTCTTCACGAGCCTCCATCTGCGAATAAGCAGAGATGAAGCCGCGCTGTAGATAGCCTGTCTGTCCTTCGGGTGAGCTCCACGCGTCGCCGATATACAGACTTCCGTTCACCTTCTGGTACTCAGCTGTGTAGTTCTTCGTCTGATTCAAAATGTGCGTGAACTCATGATGGATGGTACGCAGATAATACGTGTTCAAACTTTCAACCGTTGTAGAAAGTTTATTCAAATGATTTGTACCAGCCAAGAATATTTTCTTTCCGCCTTCTGCTGTACCCAAAATCATAGTACCGTTGTTACGATACTGGAACTCACCTGTTGCATAGAACAACTTGGGGAAGTATGTTCTGGTGAAATCCACTCCTGCCACTTGGTCATATGCCTCAATACTGGCATACTTCACGATGTGTGCCAGTTTCACAGCTTGCTCATAGTCGGCAGGCACATTGTAATAGTTCATGTCCGTTTCATTATGATCGTACCGGTACACGAACTGAATGTTGTAGGGATCTGTTAAATTTGCCTTGATCCACTTGTCGAAGTCGGTTTGCTTTACATTTGAGTCAACGATGACACTTTCTGCCTCGAGCTTGTCCTCCGAACAGGATCCAAACCCTAAGCATACCAGGCAAAGCGACGCGCATACTATATATTTTTTCATATACATATTCGTTTTTATTGATTAAATTAACGTGGATTAGCCTCAACACCGGCCTGACGAATATCCAATGGTATCTGGACGGCACGGCGATTATCATCCTTCTTCAACACATCTGTCAACGTAGCTGGCTTTCCATCGGGACCCATGGTTCGGCGAACGATTTCAATACCATAACGCTTCACGTCAAACCAGCGCAATCCCTGATGAAGAGTTTCCATACGACGGAAACCCAATACACACTGCAACATCGTTTCCTGCACGGATCCTTCTGCGTCAATGGCGAATGCCGGATGCAGATGTTTCTTCACAGTTGACGCCATCTTCGAAGCATCGTCGTATGAATAGGGAACAGATTTATAGAAATTCTGTATCTTTTCTGGTGTCAACGTCACATCAGTTTTCACAATATTATGCATCCACATATCAAGGTCGGCCGCAGCCTTATCGTATTGTTTCAGCATGATGTAAGCCTCTGCACGGTTCAGCAGCACTTCATCCGTAGTGAAAACCACGTTCACCGTGTGGGGAAGACCGGTCCTCGCAACAGGGTCATCAATTTCGAACAGGTAAGGCAACTTCCATATTTGCACTACATCAAAGTTGTTACCTCTGCGTGAAAACGGTTTATAATAGAATCCACCTCTGCCCCAAACATTAGTTGCCTCGAAGTCTTCGTTGTTGGAAATATATGAGCCATGTGCGTAACGCTTAAAATATGTATACGGACCAAAGAATACACCCAGCTGAGAAACATGCGTACTTATCATCAGGTTGGCAGCGACATCTGCTGCAACATAATGCTGTGAGATGGCATCGAAGTCAGAGGTCATTTCGCTCATGGCTTTCCAGTCACGAAGAGTTGCTGCCGCATTGCTGCCCAAACACATGTCAGCATACTTCACAGCCTCGTTCCATTTCTCATAATAAAGATAGAAACGGGTAGCGAAAGCGTATGCAGCCCGCTTGTTGAAGTGGTACTTCGGTACGGTATAGTTGTCCGTCACGAGGGGAAGCGCCTCTTTCAAGTCTTGCTCGATACGCGCATAGACCTCAGCAACGGTACCACGATTGTGTTTCTCGGTGATGTTTTCCACCTTGTCAGAGTAATGTATACCCAAAGCCTTACTGCCCTCACTGTAGTTCATGCAGAATTCATTAACGAGCAAGAAGTGTGCGTATGCCCGGCAAAGTAATGCCTCAGCTTTGGAGGTCTGCAATGCCTCTGTCTTGGCACCACCCATCTCTTCAATGGATGCCAGTGCTTGGTTGGCGCTTGCGATGGCATCATAACAAGATAGCCAAAATCTCATGGGCGACTCATTGTCACTCTCTGTCACGTCTTGCCAGAAGTAAACCTGGTCACCAAAGCGGTCACCGTTTGGATTTTTGTCGCCATAATAGTCTGCATTATCCGACATCGTCTCGTTGATCAACAGATTAGAGGAATGAGGATAAGCAGACACCAATAGATTGGCCACCTTCTTCTCGGTATCAATGGTCGTACGGTTATCTGGCAAAGTGTCCAGATACTCGCTGCACGAAGACAATGTCAGGGCCGAGAATGTCAAGGCCAATGCTGTATATGTTATTTTTATTGTTTTCATCTTTGCTGTATTTTAGAGTCCTAATCTAAGTGTGAGTGTGAACTGCTTTGGTACTGGAACGGCCACACCACCTGTATTAAAGAATTCAGGATCCTGCCCGTTCAGCTTGCTGTCTGCATAGAGCAAGAAGAGATTGGTGGCCTGAAGTTTCAGTGAGAGCGTGTTTACGTTCAGGAACTGGCGTACGCTGTTTGGGAAATCATAGCCCAAAGACAATTCTTTCATGCGGATAAAATCTCCCTTGGCGATACGCGCATCCGAATAGTTGTATGCGTTGTAAGCATAAGAAAGGTTTCTGTCGAACCTATTCTGCTGCGCACTTGCTATCACAGGGATGCTGGTCTTTCGCTCATCGCCAGACACTTCCCAGCGGTTACGGAACTCCTTTGGCATAGACGAGAGGTCGTCATATTCGTTGGAGAACACCGGATCCAGACGCACAACGTTGCCAAACGAATAGGTCAAGAACACGTTCAACGTCCAGTTTTTGTACCTGAAGATGTTGCCCAGCGAGCCTACGTCTGTAGGTTCAGCCGATCCTTCATATTTCAAGAACTTCACCTTTTCCGGATCACGTTCCTGGAAGTAGATGCCTGTTGTAGTGACATTGCCATTTTGATCGAGGAAGGTTGGCAATCCTTCGCGGTTCAACCCGCGGAATGGAACTGAGAATACCGAGCGCACAGGATAGCCTTCCTTGGCAAAACCTGTTCCCTGCACCATGTCAATAACACGAGACAGCGCATTGAGTTCAGTAATCTCGTTGTGCGAGTGTGAGTAGATCAAGTTGGTACTCCAAGTAAAGTCCTCCGTCTTGATATTGGTAGTAGAGAGCGAAAACTCCATACCATTCGACTTCATGGATGCCACATTGGCATACTGCGGGCCATACAACTCGGTGTTGGCAATACCAATCAAGTCGTAGTTGTTACGCCAGTAGAAGTCGGCACTCAGGTTGATGCGGTTCTTCAGGAAGCCCAAATCGAACCCAAAGTTCAGCTCGTGCTTTTTCTCATAGGTCAACTCCGGATTACCCAACACTTGGTCCAATCCCGGTTCCTGCACGTTGGTGAAGGGTCGCCATGGGTTGGAGCTGCGGAAAATAGGCAGGGCGTTGGTGATGGCAGGACGGTCACCCGTCAACGAGTAGCTCACACGGAACGTGCTGTGTGTTAGCACATCCTTGAACAAGCCTTCGTACCAACTTTCTTCATGTGCGTTCCAAGCACTCGAAAGGTTCCATGTAGGCATCCAGCGTGCACTGGTAGCCTTGCCCAGATAGTTGGTTCCTTCATAGCGAATGGTACCAGTCAACTGATAACGTCCTTTATAAGAATAGGTACCCGTACCAAAGAAAGCGGCACTGCGGATGTGGGTATTGTCCATCGTAAAATAATCAGAACCATTTTCCTGACCTTTTTTGAAAACCTGGTATGCATACAGCGGCACCTCGCCTTGGCTGTACTGCAAGCCCCAACCGCGGAACCAGGTAGACTTACGGTCAACCAAGTTGGTTTCCATACCGCCATAGAGGTTCAAGATATGCGTATCGTTGAACACGTCATTGTAGCTGGCTGAGAGTCGTGTGTCCCATCCAAAGAACCTGTTGTCGCGACGCTCGTAGATACCACCGTAAGGCAATACGGATATAGGAAGCGCATAGATATTATCTGGATCTTTGTACAAGAAGGGGTTTCTGTCACGAATTGCGGCCGTAGGCATGGCACGGTATGCCATAGCCTGGTTCGATTCGTCCAGAATGTTATGCTCCTGAGAGGTGGAAGAACTCTTAGCCGACCCCAACAGGGTTATCTTCAATTTCTGAATAGGCCTGTAGTCGATGCTGGCCTGTACACGGAAATCGGACACATGCAAATCCATATAGTTGTTATCCAACTCATGGAAGATGTTGAACGGGGCGTAGTTGCGAGTGTAAAATTCGTTTGGATCCAACGTACGCGAGGTGTTCAACGCATAGGAATATGGGTTGATATCGAAGTCGCGCTTCACCTCTCCAGTCACCAAGTCAACGTCCGAGTTCAACGTTCCTGGTGCCTGTTGCTTACGGTACGAGGCATTTCCAATCAAGTTGATGTCAAAATGCTTGTTGAGGTTGTAAGTGGTATTGATGTTAGCCGTGTATCGTTGCACCCTACTCTGCTTGGTCCATCCTGGGTCAAACATGGCCGAGAGAGAAGCATAATATTGCGATTTCTCCGTACCGCCCGAGATACTCACCGAGTGGTTGTGCATGATGGCTGTTGAGAACAAGTCCTTAAACCAGTTGGTGTTTCTAAATTCGGCCGCGCGCAGATAGGCGTTCTTGGCCTTCTCCGTGTTGGCCAGGGCAAACTGACCTGTCTCTTTGTTGTATTCCGACAACATTTGGTACATCTTACCATACACGCCACTGTTCATGGCGTTGGCCGTCTCAGCATAGTTCAAGAAGCCCTTCTTCTCCAACTCGCGGTAAATAGACATCTGGTCTTGCGAGTTCATGATGTTGAAGGTGCTGTAGGTAGGTCTCAGGCGCATGGTGTATTCACCGGTATAACTGATGTGCGACTGTCCGGCTTTACCCTTCTTGGTGGTGATGACGATAACACCAGCCATCGCACGTGCACCATAAATAGATGTAGCCGAGCCATCTTTCAATATCTGGAAGCTCTCAATATCGTCTGAGTTCAAGCCGGCAATGGCCGATGAAATCAGCGTGTTGGCATCTCCCGATGACAAATCTTCTGCCGAAACATCCACCACGTCCTCCATAATCACGCCGTCTACCACCCACAAAGGCTTTGAGCTACCGTGAATAGAGGTGGCACCACGCACGCGAATCTTGGGCGCCGTACCAAACGTACCAGATACGTTTTGCACGCTGACTCCGGCCGCACGGCCCTCCAGCGAGCGGCTGATGTCAGCCATACCGCTAATCTTCGCCTCCTTGGCGTCAATTTTCGTAGCGGCTCCGGAAAACAACCTTTTGTCTGTACTGGTCATACCCGTAACAACTACTTCATCCAAGACCAACTTCTGATCGGGTCTCAGCGTCACTTTCATTCCATTCTTCGCCTTCAGCGTTTGGGTCTCCATACCCACATAGCTGATCACAATGGTTGTGCCTTCAGCTGTGTTTAAGGTGAAGTGACCATCAATGTCAGTGACCGTTCCACCAACGGTAGTCCCTTTAATCAGCACCGACGCGCCAATGATGGGTTCACCGTCTTCACCGGAGATTACGGTTCCAGTAATTTTGGTTTGGGCAAAGACCATTCCTATGCATAGGAACAGGCCGACCATAACCATCCCAAGTCTTTTCTCCATAATTTCTCTCTTGCGTTAAAAATAATTATTTACTAAAATGAATCGCAAAGTTAGTACAATTTAACAAGAAACGCAAGAATAATATAGGAAAAGTAGGAAAATTAACATAAAAGAAAGAAGAAACAAGCAAAAACATCACTTTTCTTGTTTACAGCTTACAAATCGACACAACTACCAGTATATTTTTTCAACTAACATGTTATAATTTTCTTTATTTTGTTGATTAAAATTCATAAAAATTTGCATCGGCGTAGCTCTTTATCTACACAATCATCCACCAAAATAATAAGGTTGTTTGCTTTCGTGTGGATCATCTGAACGATGACGTCGTTATGCTGAAGAAAGCGTATCGACCAGTTGATGGAAATATCCCTACGCCGTGTGTCGTCCCTCACTCAAAACGAACAACAGAAGATGGCTAACTATCTGAAAATCAACAACATTAACTTAGCCCTCCAAAGTCAATGCTATTGGCCTTCAAAGTCAATGCTATTAGCCTCCAAAGTCAATGCTATTGGTCTCCAAAGTCAATGTTATTGGAACGGAAGAGCAAAAAGCCATGTGTCACGAAGGAAAAACACAAGCAATTTTACCCTATACGGTAATCTCAGCAGAACCAATGCACCGATGGTGCTGTTCATCGTATACCACGCAGAATTGTCCAGGTGCCACGCCGTGAATGGGCTGTGCGGCATGAACGATATAACAGCCTTCAGCCGTCTTCTCTATGGTTGCCGGATGATATTCGGGCGTATGTCTAATCTTGAATGTAATGTGTTCCATATCCAAAGGCTCGGTGAGGAAATGGAAATCGTGTACCTTAAAGTCCGACTTGTAGGCCGTCTTCGGGTCGTATCCCCTACTGACATAGAGCACGTTGGCCTGAACATCCTTCTTCACCACAAACCAAGGACCGCCTCCAAAGCCCAACCCGTGACGCTGACCGATAGTATGAAACCACAATCCGCGGTGCTCGCCAATCTTCTTACCCGTTTCTAATTCTATCACGTCGCCATGCTTTTCGCCCAGATAGCGGCGCAGGTATTCGTTGTAATCAATCTGTCCCAGGAAGCAAATGCCCTGACTGTCTCTGCGTTTGGCGTTGACAAGATGCTCACGTTCGGCAATCTCACGCACCTCATTCTTTTGATAATGCCCAATGGGAAACAAGGCCTTCTTGAGCTGCCAGTCGTAGATCTGAGCCAAAAAGTCGGTCTGGTCTTTCACAGGATCGGGACTGGTAACGAGCCACTTCTTACCATCAATCACCTCGGTTTGTGCATAGTGACCCGTCGCAATCAAGTCATACTGATGACCAACCTTTGCATCAAAGGCGCCAAACTTGATGAGTCGGTTGCACATCACGTCGGGATTGGGCGTGTAACCCGCCTTCACCTTCTCCATGGTGTACTTTGTTACCTCGCTCCAATACTCTTTATGACAATCAACAACCTGCAACCTGCAGCCGTATTTCGCAGCCACTGCGGTGGCCATCTCCAGGTCTTCTTCCGACGAGCAGTCCCACTCTTCGGCTTCCTCGGGGCCTATCTTGATATAAAAACAATCGGGATGCAGTCCCATTTGCGCCAATTCGTGTACCACGACCGAGCTGTCTACACCGCCCGAAAGCAGCACAGCGATTCGTTTGTCCTTGATATCAGCTACGTCGATTCCCATTTTTTGCCTCTCCTATGCTTAGTTTCATCGGCAAAGATACGCATTTTTGCCGGTATGGTTGGGTGGCTTTTCGTTTTTTACAAATATTACCACACGCAGCTGCAATATAAATGCAAAAAAAGAGTTATCTTTGTATCATTCTATAAACAAACTGAAATATGAAAAAGTTAGTATTTATGTTCGCTGCTGCAGCTATGTTCGCTGCCTGTCAGCAAAATGGTAAGAAAGCAGCCAATGCAGAAGGTACAGATTCTTTGGCAGCCGACACAATGATTGTAACCGACACACTGGTTTACGAAGGTGAAGGTCCTGCCGCTGATGGCACGTACCAGTACAGCCTTTCGCTCTACGGAGACAGCATCAAAGAGTTTGCTTACGAGCAGGTTGCTGTTACCCCGAAGGGTAAAGAAACCATGGCTCGCACCACTGGTGTAGCCAGACTGATTGAGAACAACGGCAAGAATTATGTACGCGTACAGTCAGAAAAAATGGATTCAGTGACCTTCCTTCAGTTGGACGATCAGACACTGCGTCTGGTATCCGACAAGTTTGAAGAAGCAGGAGAAGGTACCAATACCGACCTAAAGCTGAAGAAGTAAATCATACGACACAAGCGCATTTAAACCAACATGCCGAAGAGGGTTTTCCCTTCTTCGGCATGCTTATTTTCTCGAATCAGTCATTGCGTGTGAGCATACCCATGTTGCGGATTATAAATGAAGGTAAGAACATTCATCCATCTGCTAAGAAACAGGATGCTTAGGCGGTAGGCTCTTCAGCGTTTTCATCCGGCTTATCTTCCTCCACCACCTGTAGTTTTCGTTTTTTGAGTCGCCCATTCTTGCGTAAAGCCTCACT
>NZ_ADEG01000059.1 GCF_000177075.1 Hoylesella buccalis ATCC 35310 | reverse complement strand
TTTATGGAGAAGGGTACACAATAAGGATTTATAATATATCCCCATATTCTACACTTTTAAGCACTTTCCATAGTTGTAAGTGCAAACAATAGCAATTATTCATGAAACAGACAAGTTTTTGTGAAAGAAATATTGGGAGTTTATTATCAACATAATTCAACATTTCTCTTTGATTTCATTGTGGAAAATACTACTGGCACATTTTGGAAAATGATATGATTTGATTAACTTTGAAATAAATGTTATCAAATATGATTATCAAACGAACCATAAAACTTGATGTTCAGAACCAACAAAATCCCCCCGTAGAGTCAACCAGCAAGTGCAAAATTAGTCAATCCTTTTATAAAACTCGTGTTTGGTGTTGAAAACTTGAGTTTTTTACTCCCAACCTGGAGCATAAAGTGCCGATGCGTTCTCGTATATTCATTTTTCATTGTTTGGGGTTACAAATATAGCAAAAGGCAGAGAATCTTTCCCTGCCTTTACGCATAATCTTTTAAAAATTAAATTGATACTCAGATGATTATTGTGATAACTCTCGATTTGGAGCATTACCATCACATAAATGATATGCGTTTTATATTAAGTATTTTTTTTCTTTTGAATTCTTCTGAATATTTGCTATAAAAAGCTCTCTATTATTTTTTAAATTACTCATAGAATTTATCCAAGTATCTAACTTTCCATACCAATAATAAAAAATTTCCTTATCCCATAAACAGGATTCATGCTTCAGGGTTGTGTAGATATTTTCTGCTAATTCCATTTTGTCAAGATATAAATATATGCCATATAGTAGTCTGAAGAGTTTAATTTGCAACAAAAAATTACTTTTAATATTTGGATTATTGAAGTTTTCTTTCAGATAAGAAATAAATGTTGCTGAACGTATGTCTTTTCCTAACTCAATTATCTTACTACAATATGCTGTTATTTGAGGAACATTTTCTTTTTCTTCATCATACGAAACACACAAATCTATACCTTTATGTTTCACCGGCGTTAATAGCAGTGGACTATCCATGCATTTGTTAAATGTATTTTCCCATAAAGGGTAAATAACAAGATGTGGTTTATATTCAGACTTATTAGGCATTGGAATCAATTTCCATCCTATGATTATGCATTCTAAAATATTATAAAATTGATTATTTGAGAAAGGAGACAGTCCTAAGTCAGTACACCATATTTCTTTTATATAATTCTTGTTCATAATTAATTTATAAGTATTATACTGGAGGAGAAAGTCCTCCAGTATGTAAGATGTCATTATCTGTTAACTTTTCTAATTACGGTTCAACTCTATTACCAGGAAAATTCCTCCATTATGTTCTCCGTCAAGATAATTTTCACTATTTCTTGGGTCATAATTAGAGATGGGATCTACGCTCATCCACAGACTCACCCTCGGCTCATAGTACCTTGCACCATAGTAGTACATACCAGTCTCCTCATCCAGCTCCTTGGCGTTGAGTTTTACTCTACGATTGGCTGCACTCGGCATAGTGCAAGCAAGCTTGGCACTGCCGTAGTGGTACTTCACGTTGTTTTCTGGATGGTCGGGGTAGTTGATGGCCGTCAGACGTCCGAAGCCATCCACGAAGGTTACGGTCTCCATATCATCGTTTGGGGGCTGAATGTCGTAATGTTTGGTCACTGCGTATGCCGGTGCAGTGATACCATTGGTACCGAAAGTAGCCTTAGGCTGATAGTCAAAGGCAATGATGTACGGCACTCCTGTTGCTAATTCGTTAGGACCACGAACCGCCTTGATGCGTCCAAGGTTGTCGAGGTCGGTCTCATAGTTGAGTCGGTTGAGGTCTGTACGGCGCAAAGCCATGCCATAGCGGTAGTCGAAGTTGCCAGCCTCGCTGCTGTAGCCAAAGGCATCATCAATGCGGGAGACATACATGTTCATCACCGGCTCATAGTGGTAGGTGTACCACATACGTTGCCCCTTGGCATTGGCAGGGAGTGTGGTTTTGGTGCCTCTTATGATTTCACTCAACATGCGTATAAAAATCTACTGCTTTATGTGAAAGATTAATCAATACAAGCATATAAAATTTATTATTTCCTTTTAATGGATTTATAACTGTTTTACGAGGGTTACTTGCAAATACTGCTGTGGTATGCACATCATATTTTTTTGTCTTGTAGGCATATAAATTAACTAAGAGCATTGTATCCTTGTTGCTTTCATAACAAAAATATTGTCGAAAATATAATTCTAGAATATCATTGTTGTTAACAACTTTATCTATTAAATATTTATCACTCAAGAAATCTACAAGAAGGGAATCTCCATATTTTAAATCGGTTGGTGTCACTTCTTTATATCTCTGTTTTCCACTCAAGAGTCGCCTACCATTTCTCCATTCTGCTATTTCTTGCAAAATTTCGAATTTAGAGTATGATGGTGAATCCTTTGCCCAAATCTTCTCTATATAAAATTTGGGGGATGACATCTTTTTATTAGTCTGCCTGTTTGAACAAGCAAACAAGCAGACTAAAATAAGCATCCAATATACATTTTTTTTCATCTTAGCTTATCAGAAAACATATTTGAAACCATTGGTTCCAGGTTGGTCAGTATTACTATATGTTATTGCTCTGCCATTCTTGTCTTTAACGCTCTCTCCATTACGGTATACCTCCCAATGACCAGGGATTGTTGTTTTGAAATCTTTTCCTGTTGCAATATTTCCTACTCTTTCATCTCCCAATCTGATCGAATATAACGTAGCGTTTGGTGCAATGAATGTGACATCTTTAAATGCTTCATCTTTACTCGTTGGCGGAATTTATTTAAGTTGATAAGTATGAGTAAAATGTTGCACACGTCGTTGACTTTTTAGTAACTTAGTGGTACAAAACTAATCAGGTTATAAAATCATTGTTATGCACAACCTCATGGCAAAGTTCCAAAAAATACTTGAAATCTGCAAGCAATATGCTGGAAATCAAGCTTGCCTCTGCCGTAATGGTACTTCACGTTGTTCTTCGGATGGTCGGGATAGCGGATGGCCGTTGTGTTACAATCCATTTTCTATTATTTTTTTCCAGTCAGAAAAATACAAGATAAATTGAAAAAACATCTTTCATCCATCTGTATTCTTAAACATTCTTCAACTTCCTTCTTCTTGATAATAACGATTCTTTTTGCATAAAATTCTGTGTCTGATTTGGAAATGAAATAGGAGAAAGTTTTACCGACTGCAATGTTTTTGACAAAAGAGTAGCCTATACAGGTTGATTGTTTATTTAATAAGTTATCATACATCATTTCAATCCAATTGAAATCACCCTTTCTTTTTTTAAAGAAATCGTAGATTAAATCATTATTTGATTTATTATTTATTGGTACCAATGATATCCATGTTAAATAATCTTCGCTTGAATTATTTGTAACTTGAATCTCATTTATGTTTTGAGCTTGTTTTGTAATTCCGTTAAAATAGCAAAATGGTATAGTGTCAACATGTATTTCGTTCTGAGCATTTATTTTCATGCCAACAAGAGAAAAAAGAAGGGATGCAATGTAAATCTTTATTTTCATCGTGAATTGAAATGTTTATGTTGTTTGTAAAATCTACTTCCCCATCAAACCACTTTCACCAGTGGATAAACCGTTCATCGTTTCTCCTTTTGCATTGAGTCAACCAACAAGTGCAAAATTAGTCAATCATTTTATAAAACTCTTGTTTGGTGTTGAAAACTTGAGTTTTTCACTTCCAATCTGGAGTGCAAAGTGCCGAAGCGTTCTCGTATATTCATTTTTCTTTGTTCTGGACTACAAATATAGCAAAAGGCAGAGAATCTTTCCCTGCCTCTATGCCTAATCTTTAAAAAAATAAATTGATAATCAGATGATTATTTTGATAACTCTCGATTTGGAGCATTACAGCGATTTTACTATACGCTTAAAAGTGAAATAACCAATAATATTTTTATCTATATCCTCAAAATTCCGTGGCGATTTCCGATTAGGATAATCATCACGGAATTTTATTTGACATTACTTGTTTTGACCCAAAAAGTGGGTCAAAACACAATTCCCTACTTCACAGGCAAGAATTTACTGAACCAATCTGCCAATGGTAAAGGACAGCTATTTATCCAAAAGCATATATATTGAAAGCCTTTTAGTTAAAAATGTGTTTTAGGAATAAGGATTATTCTTGTAAAACTTGTATGAATGTAGAGAAAAACGTATTTTTGTAGTCGTTAAAAATGTGTATTTACGCAAAATCAAAGAGTAGAGAACATGAATATAAGCAGAGATAAGTATCTGAACCAACTTATTCACAGTTGTGGCAATGGTTTAATAAAGGTGATAACAGGTATGCGCAGATGCGGTAAGTCATTTCTGCTATTTACACTTTTCAAAAACTATCTGCTTGAGCATGGGGTAAAGGAAGATCATATCATAGGAGTAAATCTTGAAAACCGTCTGAATAAAAGTTTGAGAGATCCGGATGTCCTACTGCAGTACATAAACAGCCGTCTGTCATCAGATGGTCACTATTATGTGATGCTGGATGAGGTACAGATTGTCAGTGAGTTTGAAGATGTACTGAACTCATTTCTTAGCATCAGCAATGTTGACGTGTTTGTGACAGGGTCGAATGCGAAGTTTCTGTCGAAGGATGTCATTACAGAGTTCCGTGGCCGTGGCGATGAAATACACATGCGCCCACTTACTTTCAAAGAAGTGGCAGATTTTCGCGGAAACTATTCACAAGAACTAATTCGCGAATATATGCTGTATGGTGGCTTGCCTCAGGTAGTGCTTGAGCAAGACATAGACAAGAAGGTTAACTATCTGGAGCAGCAGATGGAGCATACCTATTTGCGTGACATTAAAGAACGCTATGATGTGCGTCAAGACAGCGACCTTGCAGAACTGGTGGATATTATGGCTTCCTGTGTTGGTGGATTGACCAATCCACCAAAAATAGCAGACACATTCAAAAGTGTTAAGCATAGTAGCATTTCGAAGGATACCATACGCCTATATCTTGAA
>NZ_ADEG01000060.1 GCF_000177075.1 Hoylesella buccalis ATCC 35310 | reverse complement strand
ATTACTCAATGCAACAATGCTTGCAAATCCCTATGTACTTGCAGCATCGGCATTAGGCGCATTAGTAGGAGTGATGATAATTAGTGCTGACACCACGACAGCAGCTGAGGATGCGCTTGAAAGATACAATGAAAAAGTAAAAGAAAATGCAGATAAAGTAAAAGAGGAAAAAAACGAAATAGACAAACTCATAAGCACTCTTGAAGATGAGACATCATCTATTGAAAGCAAAAGTATTGCATTTAACACTCTTATTGCAAAATATCCAACTATTTTCGGAAAATACAAGACAGAAAAAGAACTAATTGACAATCTAACAGAGGCAAGACAACGGGAAAATGCGGAGATAGAGAGAAAAACAGAACTTCTGAATCAAAAAACTTATAAAGAAAGTAAGACAAGAGCAGAAGAACTGAATCGCTATGCCTATTTACAAAAGAATGGGATTGTTCGCACTGAAGAATATAAACGTTTGAGTGATAAATATCATGCGGAAGTGATGAAAAATACAAACAGTATTAGTCATTTTACTTTCCAGTCAGCCCTTAACGATTTGGCATCTTCTGCAACGGAAGAATACAAGTTAAATATCAATGAGAATAGAAAGAAACAAATAGCGAAGTACAATGCCAACATTGGCAACCTTTCAAAAGCACAGGCGCAGAAAGAACTTGCAAAATTACGTGCCAATTTAAAAAAGATGGATAAGTCTGGTAAGGATTATGTTCGAATTGGTAACAATGAGCCACTAAGTCGTGCGCAGATAAAGGAACGTATAACACTGCTTGAAAACAATGTCAAGACAGAGCGCAAGACGATGGCGCAATGGCGTAGTGAAGCGAAAAAGGAAGCAAAAAAGAATCGAAAGGCTGCAAAGGAGCTGGCATCATCTACAGAGCTGCTTACAAAAGACCAAGCGGAAAAGATGATGAAAAAAGCCATCGATGCAGTATCAAATTCAGAAAAAGCAATAAACCATTTCGAGTTTCAAGATAAATCTAACGAAAATAAAAGGAAAAGCGGCAAGACAAAGGTTGACATCCCAAAGCAAGCAGACTACGACAAACTCGCCCGTGAGCGTTCAGATGCAGAGCGAGAGCTTGCCGATAAATCATCACAGGTGTACATAGATTCCTTGCAAAACGGCTATGAGAAAGAGAGGAAGCAACGAGAACTCAATCATAAGAAGGAACTTGACGACTTGGAAAAGTACAAACGTGACTTCTTGCAAAAGAAAGTCAGTGACGCCAAACAAATATTCGAGGAAGACCCAAAGAACAAAGGAAAGAAATTCAACGCTGCATCTGTCACGCTGACACAAGATGAGCAGGACAAATTCGACAAAATGCGTACAGATACCATCAAGAAGCACGTCAACGAGGATAAGGTAGCAGAGGATGAAAGGATTAGAAACGCACGTGGTGCATGGCAAGCGTATTACCATAATTTTGGGACATACGCAGAGAAGAGAAAGGCTCTACAAGAGGAACTAAACGACAAACTGGCTGAGATAGACAGAAAGAGCATAACCGAAAGTCAGAAACAAGCAGAGAAAGCAACTCTAACCAAACAGTATGCAAATCAGTTTGACGAACTCGACAATTCCGTTAAGAACTCAACAACACTTATGGGGCAGCTTTTTGCCGACGCATCCAAGAAAAGCATATCAGAGATTGAGGATGTAATTGACAAAACACAGTTATTATTATCTTATCTCGAAGCTGTCAAAGATGAAAATGGAAATGCGACTATCAACGGGAAAAATGTATCAAGAAAAGATTTACTCGGACTTGGTATCAGCGAGAATGCACTTTCTAATCTTGAGCAGGACCCTACAAAGATAGAAAGCATACGCTCCGCACTCGACAGGTTAAAAGGTGAACTTGGCGCAAAAAGTCCATTTGAACTGCTAAAAAAAGAAATAAAGGAAGCAGGCAAAGAATTAAACAAAGGCGGAAAACAAAACATCGCTAATGGAATAATGGCTATTGCTGATGCCGTTCATTCTTTTTTGCCAAGCGTAAAAGAGCTTGGCGAATCATTCGGGACGATATTCGGAAATGACTTAGGCGATAAGATAGGACGTGCAACAGACGCTCTCGATGGATTAGCCACAACAGGGAAAGGTGTAGGACAGATAATGTCAGGAGATATTGTTGGGGGTACTATGTCAGCGATAAACGGCATCTCACAAGTAATAAACTCTTTAGATGGCATGTTCGGAGCTGACTATTCCCACTATAACGAAATGGTAGAAAGGTACAATACCCTCAACAGTATCTGGGATAGTCTTATAGACAAGAAACTTAAATATATCAACACATCCTATGGTATGGAAGCGCAAATGGTAGCTGATGAGGCTATTAAACTTGCCTATAAAAGTCAAGAAAGCTATAGGATTCTTGGAAAGGAAAGGCTTAACAGTGGTGCAAGTGTTGGGTCACACTCTATTGGTATAAGACAGAGGAAAAAAATATCTTCTGAAGGATGGTCAGAGCTTCGTAATGTTACAAGAGAAATTGGGCTGAATTACAACAGTATTGCTGGAGGTAGGATGACAGGCCTATTTGACCTTACAGCAGAGCAGTTGAGTAAGTTAAAGGAAGGAGCACAGACATTCTGGGCGCAGCTTGATAACGATGTAAGGAAATACCTTGATGGAATAATCGATGGTGATGAGCGTATCCAAGAGATACAGAGAAAGCAAAAGGAGCAATTTACGCAGATTTCATTTGATAGTCTTTTCGATGGATTTGTAGACAAGCTCATGGACATGAAAACGTCATGGGCAGATTTTAGCAAAGATGCTTCTACTATATTTATGAAAGCCGTTCTGACAAACCAAATAGGCATACAATTCCAAAAGAAACTTCAAGATTGGTACGACAAGTTCGCCAAAAGCACGGAAGGAGGAATAACCGAAGACGAGAGAAAAAGTCTTACTGATGAATATAAGGGGTATGTAGATGAAGCGATAAAAATGCGTGACGAACTTGCAAAGACTGTTGGTTATGATGTCGCTTCCGCAGAACAGAAAGCCACCACAAACGGATTGTCTCAAATATCCTATGAGCAGGCTACAAACCTTATTGCACTTACCACAGCAGGGAATATATCAAGAGACCAGATAAAAGATGTTTTACTGTCGCAGAAGCTAAGCTCCATTGATTTGTCCCTCACTGGTATTTCTTTGATAGGAAAAGACACTGTTTCTATAGCCGATGAAACGAGGACAATACTTGCCAACTCATACATGGAACTAAAAGAAATAAACGAAAACACGGGTGTCTCGGCAAAGTGTCTTACACAGATAGACGAAAACATCAACAGCATGAACAGGTTAATAAAGGAAAAATTATGATAGGAGAATTATTGATTAATGGAAAGGATGCCTACAATGAATTTGGTGTCAACATGGGAGATAAGTTTCTCGATGCCCTTGGCGATAAAGCTGGTTTGAAAGAATATATTACAAATAATGACCGCACGAAGGACGGTATAGAATATTGCAAGTCAATTCCTAAAATGAACGAGCGCACGTTGACACTCACGTTTACAATCATGGGTGACAATCAAGCGGACTTCATTAGTAAAAAGGATTTGTTTTACGAAGAATTGAGTAAAGGTGATGTGGTTCTATCCGTTCCAAAAAATAGCACAAAGGTTTACCACCTTAAATTCAAAGACACTACTGGCATGTATGCACAAAACGTGGAGCGGACGTTCTGCAAGGTTGGCGTGAAATTCATAGAGCCAAACCCAAGGAATAGAAAATAAGAAGCGAGGTAGCTATTTAATCTGATATTCTTGTACCATGGCTGTCACTTTTTTATGACATTCATCCAATTGTCACGTTTCAGATTAAAACAAACCTCACGCAATGTGATAAAATGACGAACTTTGGGGATATGGTAATTTACGACATACACGGAAGCAAGTTAATGGACGCCATTCTCACAGAGGGTGCCGTCCTTGAGCGTGAGCTTGGAAAAACAGACGTTGTAAAGCTGTCTTGGAATAGTAACAAAAAGACAACGCTGCCAGTCGGTTCATACATCGTCCCATTTGATGACGGACTGAAATATCGCCTGTTGGACGACTACACGCCATCGGAGGGCAGCACAAGTTTGAAGTACGAGCCAGCATTCAACAATCCGCTTGCGGTTTTGAGTAGAACTCCGTTCCTGTATGACACGACCGATCAAGACGGCAACCCTATCAAACAGCAGGAGTGGTCTTACGATGGGCTTACCACCAATGCGTTGGAGTATGCCTGCAAGGCTATCAATGAAGCCCTGGGCATCATTGATGAAAGCAAGAAGTTCACCTACACCCTGTGCGGAACGGTAGACCCTACAATCAGTTTCTCTGTATCGTCAAACGACATTCTGTCGGTGCTGTCTTCCATGGCGCAGGCATGCAAGGACAACAGTTCTGAATGGCACCTGTCATGGGAAGACCATACGCTGTATTTCGGGCAGATATTCATCAACTTGGGAGAGAAAGTCCCCTTGCTGAAAGTACACGACAATATCAACCCCGCAACGGTAAACAGTTCCAATGAGCCATATTACAATTGCTTCTATCCGCAAGGCTCATCAAGGAATATGTCACGCAAGGCACAGGTGGGCTTAGGTAACGTTGCTACATTGGTGCGACTTGGACTGAACAAAAACAAGTTTCCAGACGGTTGTATCTATGTAGACAAAGACAGCAACGTAATCACAAAACAGGAGTTCGTGCAAAGTGGTGCTGTCAAACAAATGGTAGCATTGTCGTTCGATGATGTGTATCCGCACATAGATCTATATGCTTACAACGTGCGTCCACGCTACCGATATCTAAAGAACAAGCAGACAAACGAGATAGAAAAGGATGCCAACGGGAAAAACAAGGTGTACACCACATGGTACATGCGGCTTGCTTACCCAACAACCGTAAAGGATGACACAAAGACGCTCGTTAATACAACGAACGACATAGACGAACAAGGAAAGCAGGTGACACACTATTGGTACGACTATGAGCTGAACAAAAAGGAGCAAGTGTTGCAAGGTCATACGCTCAAAGGAACTTTCAAGGTCAACACGCACGCCACAGATGGAAAATATGATGCCCTCACGCAGTCGCTCGTAGGACAGCCTAATGGGCAGGACGGTTTCGAGCTTGCCTATTTCGATAAGAATGATGCTAAGGAGATACCGTCCAACCAAAATGACGGTGACAGTGGTATCAACATAAAGGCTGGCGACTATGAGATAATGTTCTATCAAAATGGGGATATTATCATACCCACCAACCAAGAGGAAGGACTGTACCCTCGTGGAAACAACCTGCCTGACCTCACTTGTAATATTGTCGTACTGTTCAATATCAAGCAAGGACAACAAGAGATAACGTCAGCGCAAGAGGAATTGGCAAAGCGCACAGTAAAAGAGATTGAGCGCAGGTTCAAGGATAACAACAACTATACATTCTCGTCCAACCCTGTTGCGTTTGAGGAAAAGAATCCAAATCTCCACATCGGTCAAAAGGTGATTTTCAATGATGGTCAAGGCTATGAGTTAAGCACCCGTGTCATTAAGATAGAGAGTAAGATTGATTTTCCTTTCATTCAGAGCATTACCGTTGGCAACCAAGCTGTAAAGGGTGCGATTACGCAGTTAAAGGAGGATGTGAAGAGCATTCTGTCTGGCAATTTCAGTGGTGGTGGCGGATTGAACGCATCACAGATAGAAAACGTTATCAAGAATTTCACACTACCAAGATTTTTGCGCAAGGATGTTGCAGATGAAGCCAAAGGGCATATTACTTTTTGGCAGGGGCTGACAGCACTCGTAAAATCTTTCTTCAACGGCATTAAGAATAATGGTGACATTCGTAACAAGGGGGACATCATCAACGATGGCAACATCATGACGAATAACCTCACGGTGACTGGTAAGGCGACGTTCTTTGAATTGGAGATACAAAAAGCAAAGGCGGCTGGTGGTATGTCGGTGAACTCCGCTGGTACTTTCCACATTGATGCGGTGGAGGTAACGCCAGACGGATTTGTATGTTACCAACGTGCGGAGAAAGACGGTGTAATGCTTTTGCAGACGTGCGAGCCGAAAGACCAGATGATGTGTTCAAATGGGATGAATAGCCTCCCCCTGCCCCTCCAAGGGAGTGGAGAACCGACTAACGGAGGTGAGCCACATGCCATTGGTAATCACTACTATTGGCGACTGGCGACGGAAGCACCTAAGAAGTTGGTGATGCACACCATTGACGGTAAGGAAGAAAAGTGTTTGAAACTTGTACTTTCAAAAACTGACCGCCACAAAAGACCGGATGAAAGTCCACAGGATATAGGTGATATCCCGAAGGTGGGTGACGACCTCGTGCAGATAGGAAATCGTGACAACAAGGAAAGGCAGAGTGTCATGATGTCTTGTGCTTATAATAGTTTTGACCCCGATTTGAAGCCGTCTTATTGGGCGCACTACATGGGCGTAAACGACTATGATATTTCCAAGCATAGATACACTTGGTTTGCCGCCAATGGAAGTCAGGTAACAGGAAACTTCAAGGTGCAGAGTGATAACGGTGGACTTAAGTCTATCGAAGACTACATGAAAGGCTTGACAACTAACACTTATAAGTTGGTGATGAGTGGCTCGCAGTTCAATGTGAAAGCGGATGGGAGTTTTTCACCAGAATTCATCTCCATCTATGCTTATAAGGTACAGGGCGAGAATCTTACGAAGCTGTCGCCAAGTGAAAAAGTGAAAGTGTTTGTGACCAAGGGCGAGAACAACCTCCCTATTAAAGAAAACTCTGTTACTGTAATCAGTGGCAAGTGGAACTTGTGGGCAAAAAAAGAAGACATGAACGATGTGTTTAATGTGGACTTGTTCATCAACGATAAGTTGGTTGACAAGCAGAAGATACATGTTGTCATGGACGGAAAGAACGGTGTTCCCGGAAAGGATGCGGTAGTATGGCAGGTAGCGTTTTCTATTCGCAATATCACGGGCAAGCAAGGTGAGACGTTTAAACTGACGTATGGTCGCACGGTTGGGGAAAGTACAACGTGGTATAACGATAATCCAACTTACCACGGTTTTAACCAACTTTATGCGGTCATCATAGACGGTGCTACAGGAAAAGAGAAGATGGTTTCGTGGGAGATGGATTTGAACGTGGCCGACTTCTTTACGGGCGGAAGCATGACCGTTCGTCTTATGAACAGCAAGACGGGTGAATTACTTGCGCAAGACACTATTTTTCCCGAAGCTAAGTCAGGCAAGGATGCCGTTACCTACAAGCTGATACCGATGCAGGAAGCTGCCGTGGCATACAAGGCGGAGAGTGGGGAAAACCTTGTAAGATTGTTTTTAGCGTACAAGATACAGAAAACAGTTGGTGAAGTTACTCAAGAATTAGCTCTCGGAGAGGAAGGCATAAAATTGTCTGTGGCTGGCATTACTAAAACATTCGTGTCAATTGGTGGCGTATATGTCTTGGATAAAAAAGATGCTCCATACAAAGAACAGAACATCGAAACGTATATTGTGACGCTGACAAAAGGAAGTAACATCGTAGACAAGCGCATCGTTCCTATCACGTTCAAGCCAAAGGTAGTGTTTGATATTGACACGAAGAATGGAGAGATAAGAAGCGATATTACCAACGTCAAAGGTGATATGAACTCGTTTAAGGCGACAATTAAAGAAACTTCCAACACGGTGGGAAATCTGAAAGAGCAATACTCGCAGATGAAGATAAAGTCGGACGAAATCAACTTTACCGTGAATAATGGCACACGTCCGAACTTGCTTTGGGGAAGTGACCTTGACTTGTCCGATGTTCAGGATAAGATTCAGCTTGCCTATGACAATGGTAAAATTATCAAGCAAAAGACAGCTGAAAAGGAAGATTTGCAACGGCAATTGGATGCTACTTCTACCAATGATACGGCAAAGAGGGATGACCTACAGGAGAAGATAAATGTTTGCAACGATAATATAACAACTGTAAAGAAAAATGTGAATGAGTGCAAGGCAGCCATCGAGAAGCATTTTGGGGTTGGACTTGCAAGCACAAAGATAGACAGTGAAGAGTGGTTTGAGTATCAGAAAGGTCGTGGCGTTGGTGGTGGTGATGCAATCAAGTTCAAGACCTTGGCGGGCGTGTCCGAATATCCCGGGTTGTTCTGGGAAAAACAGACTGGTGCGAAATGCAACATTAAGCTGAAACCGCACACCACTTATACTTTGTCCGCATGGGTAAAGGTGGAATTTGACGAGAAAGCTGACGGATATGTCGGTTTCGGCTTTGAAGCTTTCAAAAATGAAGATTCCATGAGTGGGCGCAAGCCCAATAACGCCAGCCGTTTGAATTTTAACGAGAACCCTGCATTCAGTAACCCGACCGACGGATGGATTAGATTTGTCAGAACATTCACGACAGATGACTTGAACTACGGTAGTGTGACGATGAACATCTATGGTACGAAGCCCGCTACATTGTATCTCTGCCGTCCCAAGTTAGAGGAGGGCAACAAGGAAACCCCATGGTGTGCCTATGACGGCACTGTTGAAGCACTGTTGGCGAGTGGCTTTAGTCTCAAAGACAAGGAATTCACTGCTACGTCTGACAACTTTAAGGTGCAGAACAACAAGGGCGATCAGACTTTCTTAGTAGACGAAAATGGTCACATCAATGCCAAACTCATATCCGCTGAAAGTATCACCGCACAAAAGATAGCGCAGCCGTTCGTGGAGCAGCAATCATTTGGTATGTTGATGAAAAGTCCGTCACTGTCGTGGTATATCACTAAGGGCGATAATATCAATGGTGGATATGTTCTCGCTTCCGAACTTAACGGTGCTATATTAAATATCTACAATCACACAGCTGGAACTATCAATTTCTATTCAACGCTTGCTGTAGGGGAAACAACATATTCTAATAAAACAGTAAATGTCCTTGTTGAATTAGAGCCTGGAGCAATATTTCGAGCGTTTGGTGTGCCAATTAAAGGTGTTGAGATGATCACCCGCGAGGAAACTACCACACTTGTTGCGCTCGTGCCGCTCGTGCCAATAGAGCTAACGAAATTGGATGGAGATATGAGAGCTAATTATATAGGAGCTGTAAAAGGATTTTTGACAATTAAATAGGAACAGCCTCCCCCGACCCCTCCAAAAGAGGGGAGAGAAAGCGGATGGAGAACTATCAACTGGTGAACTTGTCAACTCGTCAACTCGTAAACTCGTGAACTAAAGAATTAAAAAAACTCAAGAATATGAACAACGAAATGTGTGGCTGCGGAACAGAGGAAAAAACCTCGAGCGCAAAGGGAATAGTGAGAATTAACTACAAGGAGGATTTTGAGTTAGTGGTAGAGCTGCTGGCTGGAGATAAGCCGTATCAATTGGGCGATGAAGACTTCAGGATAAACTTCATGGTAATGGCGAGCCGCTACACCGTTGGAAGAACTGCTGGCGTTTGCGAACGTTGTTCGGTAGACGGCAACAAGATACGATGCTTCATGGACGCCCATGGCTTACCCCCTGGAGAGCTGCGTGCAGAAGTAAAGGTGAACACGCCCGACCCCAACTATGCAGACGGCAAAAGATTGAACGTGGCGATAGCCGAGGGTACGGTGCTATTAGTTAAGGACAATACTCGCTTTGACGGTGCTGTGGTGAAAGCCAAGATCCATGTGATGATGATTGATGCATACGATTTGGCAAAGGAACACGGCTACAAAGGCACGATTGACGAATATTACTCTACGTTCACGGAGGTTGGTCATTTGAAAGAAAACATCAAGGGTACGCTTGACGAAATGACGAAAGCTGAAAAGCTGCGAACTAACGCTGAAACGGAAAGAGCCAAGGCGGAAACACAGCGACAGGATGCTGAGAAACTGCGCAAGCAAGCCGAGACGGAAAGGGGCAATTCCGAGAAGAAGCGGATGTCGTCTGAGAAAGAAAGAAGTACGGCATTCTCTTCTATGCAGGAGAATATCGGTTCAAAGATAAAAGAGGTTAATGCCGCCACGTCAGACCTCAAAAGTATCATAGGGATGGATAAGGGCGTGTTTCTCAGCATTGATTCGCTGAAAGCTGCCTACCCATCGCCGCAGGTGGGATTTTCCGCCAAAGTGGGGACGGAACTCCCCTACGCCATTTATACCTGCGAAGTTCCAGGAACATGGAAGGACAGTGGGGCAACGTATGCGCCAACTACGCAAGTTCCAACTGTAAAACAAACCACCGGCGAAAGTGAAACGAGCGTGATGTCACAGAAAGCAGTCACGGAGAAAATTCAGACAGAAGACGGAAAGTATTTGCAAGAAGTGTATGCAAAGACACTGGCCATTCATGATGCAAGTTTCGACGGGACCCGGTACAAAGACTTTCAGACTTGCCTCGCATCCCTTGATGCGTCACTCACGGCGTTCGAGAAGAAACACATCAAGAAGGTAATATGCCTGCTTGAGGATGGCACATGGTGCGAGATGAACCGTATGAGTGCGGAATGGAGCATGGATACAGACAGTTGGGAGCAATCAGTCAACAGCTCTGGCGTATGTTTTGAAGACAAAATAGAGATAGCGAAGACTCCGTTCAAGGCTGAGGAAATACAGCAGAGTGAAATAGCCAAAGAGTATTATGTTTTGGTCAATAAGTTAGATTATGTTGGTACATGTTATGGCATGGTTGCTTATGCGAGTTTTGACGGATATACCAATATAGTTTTGATAGATACAGCTGGTGCAAAGACCCTTACTTATATAAAGAAATATGTCCATGTAGTTAAGGGTAAAAATGTCATCATCCTTGATTCACCCATTGAAATTTCCACAGGACAGTATATTGGATTCCGAAGTGTAGAAACTTTTCAAAATCCTATTATAGGCACTTACGGTGGAACATCAACTAAAAGATACTATAATGATAATTTTGGAGAAATATCAGGATGTGGTGCATATAACATTATTACAAGATACGAAAAAAACATAAATTTACCTGAAAGAGTAGATGTTGTGAATGATATTGGCTCAAGTAAAAGCAAGGCCATATCACAAGATTTTATATCTAAATTGCTTATTGATGTAACTAAAACGTATAAGTCAGAAAACTATGTTGAGGATGAAAGCCTTCTTAATGGCAACACTTTATCTTGGGGTATTATTTACCTAAAATATTTTGACCATCCAGTAACACTAAAGTCACTTACATTTGCATCAGATTATAGAGGTAAGGCAAAAATAGGTGTAATATACAAGAATGTCCGTAAAGGAGGTTACACTGTTGAACAATTATATGATATTGAAATAACAGATAAGAACACCTATTTGTTAGACAAGAATATCGTATTACCGATGAACCGGTATATAGCTTTCTTTACATTAGCCCGTGCTTCAATTCGGATTGACTATAATTTGACTGCTTCTAATTTTATGCAGGTTCAAAATGAAACTCAGAAAATAGCAGTAGGAGTTGATGTTAAAGGCGGTCGATGTAGAACTGTTAATGTTCAGTTTGAATTTGCAGACATAGAATTTACTAAAGACAATGCCCTTAAAAATTGTATAACTCACATGAACTCATGTAAAGTATTATTCACGGGTTCATCGCTAACAGACTGTCACTATTTCCCAAGAGGATTGTCATGGATAGAAAGGCTCAACGACCTAACTGACATCAACATTACCAATAACGGCTCAAGTGGTGGAAACATATCTCGTGACCTGAACACGCTCATTAAAAACGGCAGGTTGGGTCATCAGTATAATTCCAACAGGCTTGGCGGCAGTGACATTCTTGATTTTGAGATAGCTCAGACAGTAAAGGGTTTTTCACCGACATATATATGGTGGAACAATACGGCTAATAGCACCCCAAGGGGAGAGGATGGTCGGAAGATGCTCTTGATAGCCAAACAGGTTACAGACGCACTTGGAGCCAAGATGCTGATAGGTACAGAAGAATATGGCATAGGCGACAATCCTGAGCTTCCGTTCGAGTATGAAAGAACATATAGGATGTTTGGAGAGGAATACAATATTCCGTATTCTATGATAACCCTAATGAGCATGAATCTATATCCTCAATATCCTATATATAATGGATTCAAGTCGAGCATACACGCAGGATACAGGACGGCAGCGCCATATCTTAATCATAAGGCAATGGCTGATGCTATCCCTATTGAACAGAATATCAAGCTATACAGGGTACGTCTCCCTTACAAAGGAGGCAACCCAACCGTTGGAGACTTGGTCTATGATTTTAACAATGAAAGACTCAGGTACTTTACTGCTATTAGTTGCGGTGCTGCGGATATCAATACCTATGAACAGATGGACAACCTCGACGGCGACCGGTTTGCCCCCAACGGAGAAACTGGACCAAGGGGTGGAACCAACGAGATTGCCCAATGGAGTCTTGACGAGCCTGTGAAGTTTAACAAATGGGCGTTAATCGAAATTATATCCAACAAGATTAAAATCCAAAAGGCTTCATTTACCTTCAGGTGCTCTGTAAAGCCAGAAAAACTTTATATTGCCGTAGCAAAGAGTACATTAAGCCATGACGACAATGTGGCTGCTGGTATTTGGGAAGACAGTCCAAGAACACGTTGGGAGGAAGTTTTCTTTACCTATTCTGACGGTATGGTCACAGTATTGGTTCAAAGAATTGAGCCTGACATACAGATGTATGACAAGGTGAGGTTCCTTGTTAATTGCACTGGTGAGTTCCTGCTTTCAAAAACTAAATTTTTCGACTACAATGGTTTTGATAAGATTGTTGGGAAGTTTGAATATAAACAAAGACGCTGTGGCAGGGAATTGCTTGAGAACACCTCTGTGGAAGAAGGTTGGTCATTGCTTGGAAATGCAAGCATTCAGAGTTTCCCGAAATTAATAGCTGTTTATACAGACTATAATCAGTCAAATCGGCATGTTGAGTTGCCAGACAACAATTCGTCTATTAAACGTACTATTGCCATTATGCAACCATGCAGCATGGTTGTCCTGAGAATTGTCTGTCAATCATTTAAAAAGATAATCACTGCGAGATTTGACAGCGGAATTGAAAGTAAATTACTTCCGACAGATAAAACGGCAGATGAATATCTTAATGCCTTTTCATCTGATGAGGAGAAGAAAAAGTATATCAGTTCAACTGTTGATATCAAGCCTTTCGAATACGACTATGGAGCAATAAGAGTTATTGCTAATGGCCATTCAGTTCAGGACAAACTTGTATATCAAGGTTGGAACGAGCTGTACTTAGAGATACCTGTGTTAAACTCAGATAAAAATCTTGAAATAGAGATTAAAAGGAATAACTGGATTGAGGATAAGGAAAATATGCCTAATTCGGATAATCCGATATTGATTCATGATATAAGCATACAGCATATTTATTAAAAAATAATTTTTATATAAAATGAATGAAGTAAAGAAAGAGAATTGGAAGTATTTGTTAGTGTTTTTCATGATGGCATTGTCCATTGGTGTAGGTAATTACTTTAACCTCAGAGCCGAAGCTGGCGGTTGGGGAATTATCGGCATGGCAGCCGTCATCAGCACTATTTCGCTGGCTGCACTTGAATTCTGTAAAGTACTCATCTACGGTGGCTCGTGGAATTGGAAAAGAGTGCTGGTAGGCATTGGTGTGGCTATATTGTCAAGCGGTCTGTTATGCGTAATTTAATAGAGAAACTCGCTGGGATAGGCACGGACAAGCTACTGCATTTCAATGTATGCTTGTTCGTTGCCTACCTTACTGCACGATTGCTACCTTGCTGCACGGTAGAGAGAATGTTAGCTGGCTTTGCCTTTGCCGTACTCATCAGCTTTGGAAAGGAGCTGTACGATGAAGCACAGGAGGGCAATACATTTTGACTTGAACGATCTATTGGCAGACGTGGCAGGAGCGACTGTGGGAGCGGTGATGGGACTTTGAACTTTGAGGTTTGAACTTTGAACTTTCAACTAAAGAACTCGTCAACTATCAACTTGTGAACTAAAAAACATCGAGGGACGATTTTGTAAAACTAAAAGATAATGAATGAAACAAGAGTAATTGTAGAACAATGTAGTGCGGGAGTTTTAACCTCCATGGCTGCGATATTTCTGCAAGACGCAGTGCAGACGATGCTGCCATGGCTTTTCACGATGTTAGCCGTTATTTTGTGCGACTTGGCGTTTGGCGTTAGAAAGAGCCTAAAGTTAGGTATTCATATTTCTCCGAGCCGTGCGATGCGTGCCACCATGAGCAAAATGGTGACGTATGTGGCATGGGTAATGGCGGTGGCGATGATAGACTGTGCGGAGGGGCATTCGCTCAATATTACCACATGGGCGTGCTTGCTCGTTTGTCTGATAGAGGGAATGAGCATTATTGGTAATATGCTCAAGCCGTATGGTTATGACTTGAGCGTGAAAAGTTGCGTGGTGTTTTTCCTCTCGCTCATTTTCAGACAGGATAAGGAAAAGCTCGAAGACTTGGTATCGGATGAACATCTTGATGTGATAACCGCAAGAGAGAGGAAGAAGTGGGGAGATGTGAAGAAAAAAAACTCCACAAGTCTCTCAAAATGAGTGTAGACTGTGGAGTAACGGATTAAACCGTCAGAGGTACATCCTCTTTCTAAAATGCGACACAAAGATAAGAAAAAAACGAGACAATAATGAAAGAAGTATTAAAAAAGCGGACACCTGTATTGTCCGCTGGAGGAGCGACATTACATCGCTATCTTCTTGTTCGCAGGAACAAGGAAAGAAAAGCATCGGGATTTTTTAGGGTAAATCCTTTTGCCATTTTTCACGATGTATGGGCGAAATAAACGCACCATGCCACTTTCTTGTAAATCATCCATTCATAACACCTCCTTTCTGTTTTGCGCCCAACCTGTATCGGACGCTTATCTGCACTCTACCAAAGTGCAGAAAAAAGCCCACAATTTACAGGCTTGCGGGCTTAATCTCGTAGAGAGATGCGGACGGTGATTTTTGGTAGCTCACCGAAAGGAGATGCTCTCTTGGATGATTTACGGCACAAAGATATAGTAAATAAATAAAGCAAACAAAACTTTAACACACATTTAGAAAAAATGAAATTTAGAGCAAGTAATCTGTTAATTCAAAAACTAAAGGAATTTGAGGGGCTTCGTTTGGTAGCCTACAAGCCCACGAAAGCGGAGCGGTGGTATACCATAGGCTACGGACACAGCGCAGGCGATGTGCGTGCTGGAATGCGTATCACGGAGGAAAAGGCGGAAGAGCTGCTCAAGCGTGACCTTTTCTTCGTGGAAAAGTTCATAAACGGCATCCCAAAGGTAAAGACGCAAGGACAGTTCGACGCGTTGGTGTCGTTTACATACAATGTAGGCATTGGCAATCTGAAACGATCTACTCTATTAAAGAAAATCATGCACGATGCGCCAACGTCAGAGATACAGCGTGAGTTTATGAAGTGGGTGTACAGCGGAGGGAAAAAGCTGGACGGACTGGTGAAAAGACGCAGGTGGGAATCACAAAGGTGGGTAGAATGAAAAAGATACTATTTTTATTTTTTGTACTCATGTCGCTGACTGGCTGCAAGACGGTTAAATTTGTTCCTGTCCCCGAGTATCATACGCTTTATAAGACGAGGGTGGACACAGTTCAACTGTGTGACAGTATTTATTTTCGTGATAGCGTGTTTATTGCTGCAAAAGGTGATACAGTGTATCTTACAAAGATGCATTGGCGTGAGCGGTTTAGAAACGTGTACCATGTAAAAGCAGATACTGTGATGCAGCTGGACAGCATTCGTGTTCCTTACCCGGTAGAAAAACAGCTTACTAAATGGCAGCGGTGGAAGATGAACGCTGGCGGTTGGGCAATGGGCGCAGTGGCTGTGCTGGTTATCTTAGTCATTTTAAAAGCGACTAAGATGGTGCATAAGATAGTGTAGTGTAAATAAATCTTTTATTTATCGGTTTGATGTTTAATAAAAGTTAAACATAAAAATATATGGTATAAAATATTTGGTGTTTTTATTTTTAATTGCTATATTTGCCATAGAAAATTAAAATAACAACTAAAAATAAAAGATTATGAAATCAATCAATGAAATTGCAAGCGAGAACGGTTTACAGGTAATCACCACAACTACCGGTTTGAATGGCTACCCTCAATCATTGAAAGAAGCTATTATTGGCTTTGAGGATTTTGAGCAAGCAGAAAAGCTGGCCGAAGAATATCATCTTGATATTGAGATATTCACGAAGCGTGACGGTTGGCAGTTTTGGAACAGAGATAACAACAGTGCGTACGATGCTTTTGAGCGTTCTGCAAGCGACTATGGTGAGAATTTTCAACAGTTTGAAGCAAACATTAGCCAAGATGAATTTTTGCAACAAGTAGGTGCTGCAAGTTTTATTGATGAGCTGGCAGATGAGGAAGATGGTCTTGACAGAATCGAAGAGTACATGAAAGACTTGCGAGTGCTATACAATGCGATTGCAAAAGCCGCTGACGATGAAATCGTTATTGCAGACGGTGATGTGTACGTTGAGACTATCAAAGAAAAAACAATGCAATACAGCTACGACACAAAGAACTATGTGATTGGTCTAATTAACAATAACGAAGATTAAAAGCAGCAATGGCACCTGCCTACTCGGTGGGTGCCACTAAAATAAAAGTAGTGATGACAAAGACAGAAGAACTCGTTATTGAACTTTACAAAAAGAAAACGGCCATTATAAAGATTGTCGCAACTACAGGCGTATCAGTCAACAGAGTGTACAGCATTTTGTCTGAACACGACATACCTCTGCATAGCGGGCAAAAGGCATTCAGACGCACTATTGCGTTTGATGCAGAAACAGAAAAGCTGTTGCAACAGGCAAACCCTGCGAACATATCCGCATGGGTGTGCGAGCAAATCAAAGAGAATAACAGGTGAGTGACGGTTGATTTTTAACTTTTAGGCATTCATTGAAAGAAAATCTCATTTTTTAGGTTCCTTCTTTCTTTCCTCCTGTATCATCCTTTTTGCCTTGCTCATCAGCACTTTGTAGGCATTGTCGCACAGATCACCCCACTTTTCGTTTTGCAGGTAAGATGAATATTTGCGCAGATAGTTAAGTTTTGCTTTTACCATATCAATGAGTTGTTTCATATCATTGAACCGCTCATAGTTGAGTGTTTTGTCGTATCTATGCAACGTGTCATTCATGTCAATAAGACAACAGTTAATGACATCGCATGCCATGAACAATGCAATTTCTGCCGTCCGCATGTATTCTTCATCCTCTTTGCTCATTCCTATACTTTGTAGCGTCGTGTCGGAAGCCTCGTTTTCAGCAGCTTTCAGATATTCGTCTATTGTGCGAGTGTGGAGGATTTCTATTTTCTCCCCGATGCGCATGGCTGCTTGAAACATTCCTTTTCGCATCAACTCGTTCTGCTGTATGCGCATTTGCCTAACAGATGGATGTTGATTGAATTGTTCGTCTATCTTTGCCAGCAAATCGGATGGTATGTCTTTTAATTTCAGTTGGTTCATTGTTGTTTTTTTTGTTATTTCTGTTCATACTTTTTCCCATCCTTTCGGTATATATTCGTCTTTATCCTCTTTCTCCGCTTTTCTTATCTCGTTAATGCCATTCCTGAAAGTATCAAACGACAAATCGTTGTCCTGTATGGCACGACAAATTAAATCAGCGTGGAATAAATTAAAATGAAATTCTGTAAAATAGTTTATTTTATCTGTTTGTAATTCGTTTATGATGTATCGTTTCTGTTCTGCACATTTGCTTTTTTTTTTAGTTCATCGATAAGGACGTCTGCCCACTGTACGCAAATGTGTGCGTATGAAGGTAGACTTACTGCGGACATGGGTTGGGCAAATGACGCTGCCAACACATCTTTTGCAATCTCGTATCTTCGTTGCTCCCAGTCAACAGATTGAGCGCCTGTAGTGTTAATAAACTCTATCTCTTTGTCATTAAATTTACATTGGTGGCAAATTCCATCGCTACCATAATATTGAACCGTTCCACTTTTTTTACTGATAGCTATAACCGTTACTTCTTCTCCTGTTTTTATTATTCTTGCTTTCATATTATTTATTTTTATCTAAAACCAAACCACCATCCAAAACGTGTTGTATCATACTTTCACCACCTTTTAGCATTTTCTTGAAAGAAGGTCTGCGAAATTCAAATACCTTGATGTCTTTTGAAAATGTACCTTTTCTATATGTATTTTTATGCGTCATTGTTCCACCACAACAATCGCATTTTATACAGAATGGCGTTACACCTTTGTCTGCACAGGTGGTAAATACTTCCTTGTGGCATACTTCGCACACATAGCCATGAACTTCGTCACGGCAATCGTAACAATTAATCTTTGCGAGGTTATTATACCTCTTTTCCAATTCTTTTCTTTTCATATCATTCAGTTTTAATTCACTT
>NZ_ADEG01000061.1 GCF_000177075.1 Hoylesella buccalis ATCC 35310 | reverse complement strand
ATTATGAGCAGGTAGGTAAAAGTGTTGCGGATATAAGCGAGCAGATACCATTTGACATACCCGAAACGTGGAGCTGGTCAAGAGGAAAAAGTATCTTTCTTCCTATGGAATCTGAGAAGCCTAAAAATGATTTTGTTTATATTGATGTGGATGCCGTTAATAACAAAAAGTATATAATTGACAATCCAAAGCACATCACAACGGAAAATGCTCCAAGCCGTGCATCAAGGAAACTACATGAGAACGATGTCTTGTTTTCCATGGTACGTCCATACCTGAAAAATATAGCACTTGTTACAAATGAGTATAAAAACGCTATCGCAAGTACAGGATTTTATGTGATAACACCATGTATAGGTATCTATCCGCAATATCTGTATTGGATGATGTTGTCAAGCTACATTGTTGATGGGCTTAATATGTTTATGAAGGGAGACAATTCACCCTCCATAAATAATTGCCACATAGAAGAGTATTTGTATCCCATACCACCAGAATCGGAGCAGCAACGCGTTGTTGCTCAAATAGAAACACTATTTGAGCAACTGCATTAATTCTTTAACTTTTTCAACAATACGCTTTTGTTCCTCCATTGGAGGTAGCGGAACAAGGTAGCTTTTAACGGTTTTCGTTGAAAGCTCCTTTTGTTTTGTACTGCCGTCAGATTTGTCTTCTATAACTGATTGAACAGTGTTGCTTGCAAAATAATAATACAGGTACTCAGAAACGATATGTTGTTTGTAAGGACGAATAACTGTAACGTGACTATCAGCCACAGCTAACTTATAAGGGTTCAGCTTTTTGTAATATATAGCCATTCTTCCTAATGTTCCTAATCCTGTAGAGTTCCACATCAAATCTTCATCTTGCAAAATATACTCTTCTTTATAAGACGAAATACTCTGTGGCTCAATAAATTTTGCCTTTTCTAATGAAAATCCTGACCATTGATTACACTTTTGCGCAACCACTGGATACTTCTTTATTAGACTATATTTTGGCGATTTGCCTCTATGTATAAATGAGCAAATATCATCAAGTCGAACCCATGCCCAATTTACAGGTATCTCAAACGGAATCTCTTCAGCAATGCACTGCACCGACTTACCTATCTTCTCGTAGT
>NZ_ADEG01000062.1 GCF_000177075.1 Hoylesella buccalis ATCC 35310 | reverse complement strand
GATTGTTGATTGCTAATAATTTATGAGAATCTTGTGTCGGACAGGCTGGAAGATCATGTCTTTCTGGGGAAAATAGCATAGCTTTAAGAGGGCAATTTGCATGCTTTTGCCCCACAATACCATACAGATTGGGCACCAAAAGGATGCTATTAATTGTGGAAAAACAATGCTTTTAGGATAAGAACCGATTTTTCTTGCTGAAAAATCTCAAGTATACACCCTGTTTGCCTATCAATTTTTTCTAAATTGAAAGTTTTTAAGTGCCGTTTTTAGTGCATTTTTTGGTAAAAAAAGAAGACGATATACTTATTATAATGTGTAACGATTCAGCATCTGTCCTGTAAATCTTAAACATTGAATGGTGAAGTTATTTCTGTTCCAACATCGCCTGCAACCTCACGATTTCATCCCTGTACTGGGCGGCTTGCAGGAAATCTAAGTCCTTGGCTGCTTGTTTCATCAAGGCAGTGGTGTTGGCAATGCTCTTCTCAAGTTGTTCGCGCGTCATTCGCAATACAATCGGGTCGGCTGCAAAGGCGCCACTCTCTGCCTCCATATACGCCTGTTGGGCGGCAAGGGTGGGGTAGCGCCAATCCTTCTCATTCTCTTTCGAGGTGGGCAATGCGTTCTTGATTTCCTTAACAATCTGCTGTGGTGTGATGTGGTGTTCCTCGTTGTATTTCAGCTGTATGGAGCGGCGGCGAGCGGTTTCGTCGATGGTACGCTGCATGCTTTCGGTGATGGTGTCGGCATACATAATTACTTTTCCATTGACATTGCGTGCGGCGCGTCCTGCCGTTTGTGTCAAACTACGGTGACTTCGCAAAAACCCTTCCTTGTCAGCGTCAAGGATGGCCACGAGCGATACCTCTGGTAAATCCAGACCCTCGCGCAGTAAGTTGACCCCAACCAAAACGTCGAAAACGCCAGCGCGCAGGTCGGTCATGATTTTTACGCGGTCGAGCGTGGCCACGTCGCTGTGGATGTAGTTGGCGCGCACGTCATGATTCAGCAGGTATTCGGTCAGTTCCTCGGCCATACGTTTGGTCAGTGTGGTGACCAGGACACGTTCTTCGCGCTCGGTGCGTTGTAGGATTTCGTCCAAAAGGTCGTCAATTTGGTTTTCGCTGGGGCGCACATCAATCTCCGGATCGAGCAATCCCGTGGGTCGGATGATTTGTTCTACCACGACCCCTTCAGCCTCTTGCAGCTCATAGTCGGCTGGGGTGGCCGATACATAGATGGTTTGGTGGAGCATGTCGTGGAACTCTTCAAAGCGCAGTGGACGATTATCAAACGCCGCTGGCAGGCGGAATCCGTACTCCACGAGATTCTGCTTGCGGGCCCTGTCGCCACCGTACATGGCACTGATTTGCGGCACGCTGACATGACTCTCGTCGACTACGAGTAGAAAATCTTGTGGAAAGAAGTCTAAAAGACAATAAGGCCGCTGCCCGGCCTCACGTCCGTCAAAGTAGCGCGAATAGTTCTCAATGCCGCTACAGTGGCCCAGTTCCTTAATCATCTCAATGTCGTATTCCACACGTTCCTTGATGCGTTGTGCTTTGATGGTGTCACCCAGGTCGTTGAAATAGTCAACTTGCTTCACCAAGTCGTCCTGAATGGCGCGGATGGCGTGCTCGGTCTGTTCTTTGGTTGTGACAAAGAGATTGGCCGGGTAGATGTGGTATTCCTCAAATTCTTGCAATCGATGGAAGGTCACGCTGTCCACTTCCTCGATGCTATCAATCTCTTCGTCCCACCATGTGATGCGAAGAATGTTGTTGGAGTAGGCCATCGCAATGTCCACCGTATCGCCCTTGACGCGAAAATTGCCACGTTGCAGGTCGATGTCATTGCGAACATACAGCGCTTCCACCAACTTGCGTAAAAAATCATTACGATCTAATCGTTCTCCTTTCTTCACCGTAATGATGCTGTTGGTCATGGCCGAGGGGCCTCCCATGCCGTAAATACACGAAACGGAAGATACGACAATAACGTCTTTTCTTCCTGATAACAAAGCACTTACCGCACTCAATCGCAGACGGTCTATCTCGTCGTTGATGGCCAAGTCTTTCTCAATATACAGGTCGGTTGTAGGAAGATAAGCCTCGGGTTGATAATAGTCATAATAAGATACATAATACTCTACTGCGTTTTCGGGGAAAAAGCCCTTCATCTCTTCGTAGAGTTGGGCTGCCAGCGTCTTGTTATGACTCAGAATCAGCGTTGGCATTTGTACGTTGTTGATGACATTGGCCACCGTGAAAGTCTTGCCCGATCCGGTCACACCGAGCAACACCTGAGCCGGATCACCCCGATGAATGCCATCGGTGAGTTGCTGAATGGCTTCTGGTTGGTCGCCCGTGGGTTTGTATTTTGACGTGAGTTTGAAATTCATCCTGAATCTATTGAAGGATTGTTTCTAAGCATGCAAATGGCTGCCCAGACATGCAAAAGTACAAAAATATCCGTTATAAAGGTTAATTATTTGCGAAAAAGCATTCTCTTTACTTTGTAAATCGATGGATTATATGTACTTTTGCACTCCAAAGATCATGTCAATGAAGAAACTGTTTTTCATTTCCACTATATGCGTCGCATTGTTATTCGGCAGTTGTGCCAGTGAGTTCAATGCGGTTTACAAGTCGACCGACACGAACTACCGCTATGAATATGCGAAGGAGTGCTTTTTCAAAGGTAAGTACACTCGGGCCATTACCTTGCTGAACGATTTGATTGTTGTTCAGAAAGGTACTGAGAATGCACAGGAAAGCCTTTACATGTTGGCCATGGCGCAGTACAAAAGTGGTGATTATGAGAGTGCTGCCCAAGCGTTCAAGCGATATGTTCAAAGTTATCCGAAGGGTAAATACGCTGAGTTGGCGAGCTACTATGTGGGCGAAAGCCTATTCATGTGTACGCCAGAGCCACGTTTGGATCAGTCGCAAACAGTTTCGGCCATCGCCTCTTTCCAGGAGTTTTTGGATCTTTTTCCAGACGCCAAACTGAAAAACAGTGCGCAGAACAGGCTCTTTGAATTGCAAGACAAGCTGGTGAAGAAGGAGTTGTATTCGGCACAGTTGTATTATGACCTTGGCCCTTATTTCGGAAATTGCACCAGCGGCGGCAACAATTACGAAGCTTGCATCATTACGGCAGAGAATGCATTGAAGGATTATCCCTATTCATCCCTGCGTGAGAATTTTGCCGTGCTGGTGATGAAGAGCAAGTTTGAGTTGGCAGAACAGAGCGTTGAGGAGAAGCGATTGGAACGCTACCAGGATGCAGAAGATGAGTGCTACGGATTCATCAACGAGTATCCCGACTCGAAGCAACGTCCCTTGGCAGAGAAGTTTATCAAGAAATGCAAAGAGGTTACGAAGACAGGAGAGTCTAACTCGTAGAAAACAAAGAGGATATTGCCTTTTATGCTGGCAATACAAGGAGAGTGAAATCATCAACTATATATTTTGATTAAGTCATTGTCCAGTGAGATGACAATGCCCAACAGATAAGGATTTATAAAAAATGGATTACAAAAAGTCAAACGCACCCGTCAACACGACTACACGCAACATTATGGAATTGTGTGAAGATACGGGAAACATCTATGAGAGTGTGGCAATCATTGCGAAGCGTTCTAATCAGATTGCAGCAGAGATTAAACAGGATTTGAATAAAAAATTGACAGAGTTCGCGTCTTACAACGACTCTTTGGAAGAGGTGTTTGAGAATCGTGAGCAAATAGAAATTTCGCGTTATTACGAGAAGTTGCCCAAACCTACTTTGCTGGCAACACAGGAATTTATAGAAGGTAATGTTTATTACCGTGATCCTTCTTTGGATAATAACGACAGTCAGGCATGATTCAACGAAAACAAACGCTGTACCTGCTCTTGTCTTTGATAGTGACGGTAGTGTGTCTGTGCATGCCTGTCGCCATGCTCGAACCGCAAGGAATGGGGCTGTCTACGCTGATTTACAATATAGGAACAGTAGTACCCGATCAAGGAATCAATTTTAGCAACTGGCCTCTTTTCGCCCTGTTGGTGGTGACCATCCCTTTAGAAGCCTGCGCTGTTTTTCTATACCGCAAACGACTTTTGCAGGCTAAACTTTGCTTATGGAGCATTGTTTTCTGTCTGGCATGGTATGTTTATTATGCATTTGCCCTGCTGAATGGTTTTGGTCATGAATATACCTACCACCTTCAGTTTGCGGCATGTTTGCCTTTGGTTGCCATCATCGCATTAGTTTTGGCGCGCCGAGGTATCATCCACGATGAAAAATTGGTGAGGTCAGCTGACCGAATCAGATAAAGCAGCAGCTCCACATGGCTCTTTATTGCAACGAAATTGCACGGAACGTTCTTGGCGTTCCGTGCAATTTCGTTGTGATTGACATTACATACAATGAGCAAAGTATGGATGCTTAGAGTTTAGTAGTTGGGTTGCCAACAGGTAAAACAACAAATGATTAAAGAGAATCGGCTGTATGGTCTCAAGACCATACAGCCGATTTATAATATCGTGTGCTCTGCATGAGCAGGAATCGAAGGGAGATGCTTGGAATGATTTTCTTAGTCAGTCGAGAATGCTTTTGCAGGTCAGTAAATTACTTACTAGCATGTTTTCTACATGCTTGGGAAGCACTGCCATGCTTTTTACTTCTCATTTTCTTTTACTTCTTCTAAGCAATTTCAACGAGTTCGTTGAAGCATCTCCGATTTTTTAAAAGTTCGCTACATCAAGTTTACTTTCCACACCATTACGCCTCCGTTGGTATAAAGGAAAGCCACGATGACAGACTTCTTGTCGGGTGCCATTTGCGTGACGACATCTGCCGTAGTATTGATATTGGCACCGTATGCGGGATCAATTGGGAACTCAAGCCACCCATTCCATTTGCGCGTATGTGCCAATAGTTGTGTGTTGGTGGTAGTTCCAGCAGGATCTTTCATCACCAATCGAACATTATAAATCTCTCTCATCCAGTTATTTACATCTCCTTCGATGTAAAACATGTATTTTGCTCCCATCAAATCTACATAATCGAATGCAGTTCCTCCGCCAAGCCACTGGTGGAAAATACCTTGCACATGATGTGACGAGGAATAAAGAGGTTTGTTGGTATGGCCGTCCATGTACGTGATGGCTACCTTAGGTTTTCCTTCATCGTAGCGTGAAATGAAATAGTTGCTATTTTTACCAAACTCTATAGGTACGATTTGGGGCATTAGGCCCATTTGGTAACCTGGGTCATATTGTATCTTTTCAGGTTGTTGTGATACTGGCTTCCCGTTTTTGATTTCCCATCTGAGGAAAACGTTCTGGAACGAAACACCCATGTACAAGAATGCATGCTCCTTGATGTTGCCTCTGACGTAGAATTTTCTTCCTACGTCTTTGTTTCCAGCAAATTCATCTAAGTTAACATCATACGAAAACAACAGTTTGGGTTTGGCGTTTACACCCTCCCACCAAAACATGTGTATGGTACTGGTGCCGTTTTTGGGCATCCACCTATTCATGTAGAAGTTGGTTGAAACAATGTTTCCTGCATCGTCGTTGGCTATAAATAAGGGTACGGTGCGGGTAAGTGTATTCCAGTCAACCCCCTCCATAGACAAAGTGCCTGCCTTTGTTCCGTCTTTCAGATTGTAATAGTCAAACTTTGTGCGTTCGTGTATAACCAAATAATCTCCACTGATGGCCAAGCCGCCGTTATTGTGCTTAACGAAATTCAGTTGGGATCCTGTCTTTCTCCACAGCTCATCTACTTGGATGGCTGTTGGAACCACTTTCAAATCAACTGTATATGTTTTCTTGTCCCCATTGGCTGCAATAACATCAAAGCTCACAGGCTTTGTAAAATCCATGTATTGCCCAAGTGGTATGCTTGATTCTACTATCGCGTTGTTAGGAGCGTTTACTGACATTCTGATTTTTGTCAGGTCAGTCTTGATGCTTCCGTCAATTTCGAGGTTGATCATGTTGTTGGCATCAGGAGCAACGGTGAAATCTGATTTTGTGCCATCTGGTAACATAATCGTTATGCCACTAATGTCATTGCCCGTTGTGGGTACCAATGTATCTGCTTCTTGGCACGAAAACATGAGCAGTAGGCCAAGAACTGACACCGTAATTTTATCTATTGTTTTCATTGTTCTGCTTGATTAAGTTTACCATTTATCTATTTGCTTGCATTTCGGATTATTTTTGATTTCCGATGCCGGTATTGGGAATTGATAATATCTTTCTTCAAAATGCCTATCTTTACCGTCGCAGTCAATTATCTGGTAATTGAAGGATCCGTCTGTTTGCTTGGTTATCTTCATGCCGTGCATGCGTTTTCCTCCTAATACTTCTAGAGCCATGTTCCAGCGTCTTAAGTCCCAATAACGTTGGCCTTCAAAGGCAAGTTCTATTTTCCGTTCTTCGCGAATAATATTCCGCAGACTCTCTTGACCCGTAGATGAAACAGCAGGCAACTTTGCTCTACTTCTTACTTTGTTCAATGGGATAAGAGCTTCAGCGGTCTTACCCATCTCGTTGAGTGCTTCAGCTTGGTTCAATAGTACTTCTGCATAACGTACTTCGTTCCAACAGGTGGTGCCTTTAACGGTCATGTCCTTGACGCTTTCGTTCAGCAATTTGCGTATATAGTAGCCAGTAGTAGTGGCGTTAGGGTACGCCTCAATGTCAAACGGCTTAAATCCATCTTTACCTCCCACGAAGGTTTCAATGGTTCTTCCCTTCCAGGTAGCACCATTATACAGAATGGAAGCGTAAAAGCGAGGCTCCCTGTTCTTATATGGGTTGGCGGCATGCGTTGGGTTGTTCCAATCGAAACTGCTTCCGTCAGCCATTCGATAGGAGTCTACAAGCTCTTGTGTTGGAACAGCTAAACACTTTCCGTCCGTATTAGTTTCAGGGAAGTCACCTTTCGGACTATATTGCTTGTCAAAGAGCGTTGAATGCGTTAGCTGACCATGGAAACGATAGCCTAAAACGGTTTCCTTACAAAAGTCAGATTGATTGAATACGTCTGCATAATTCGGCATAAGGTCATATAGCTCGCCCTCTTTCGCTACTACCTTTGCTGCGGCATCAGCAGCCTTTTCCCAGCGCTTGGCATACAACATGGCACGCGACTTAAATCCATAAACTGCACCCTTTGTAATGCGTCCTAAATCCTTCTTGGGCCAAGTGTCGGGCAAGTTCTCTGCGGCAAAATCAAGGTCGCTTTCAATGAAATCCCAGCATGTGGATTCGGGACTTCTTTCCTTGAATGCCTCATTGGGGCCGTCAATGTTATCGCGGATTACAACGCTGCCATGCCCCCTTACCAGCATGAAATAAAGGTAAGCCCTGAAGAAACGTGCCTGTGCCTCCATTATCAGTTTCTCCTGGTCACCGTATTTTGCATAGGTCTTTAATCCATACAAAAATTCGTTAATGCGCCTGATGCGGTTATATTCGTATGTATAATCACTCAGGGGATTGCCTTGTGGACTGATACCTCCGGTGTAGACCACCTTGTTGACATCACCTCCGGAGCCGCCCATGACATTTGCGCTGTACCGAAGAATGTCAGAGAATCCGTCAGTAAGACTTACTCCAGCGTATTTTACGCCATAAGGTCCGTATTCGTAAATAGGTTTGTAAAAGCCATTAATGTACAAATAGGTATTGTCTACGGAACTCCACGCATCCATCTCGGTATATTGTGCTCTTGGTTCAGGATCTAAAAAATCAGAACAAGCTGATAGAATGAATGCGGATACCAAGATTGTCAAGATATTGTTAATAGTTTTCATAGTCTTGGAATAATATATTAGAATGTGAAATTGATGCCAAACTCATATGTACGCTGTTGAGGATAATAACCATTGGTTATTTCAGGAGTTTCGGGGTCAATATTGTATTTCGTCAGTTTTGACCATGTAAACAGATTTCCTCCTGTGAGCGTAAGACGAATATTGTCTAAGCCGATTCGGTGAATGAAACTGTTTTTCAGTGTATATCCTAATTGGATATTCTTCAGTCGAAGATAACTGCCATCTCTTATCCACCAGTCAGAAGCCCATCCGTTGCAGTTGCCCATTTCGGCAGCATTGGTAGACAAACGGGTAAATTCGGCATTACGATTTTCTGGCGTCCAACTATTTTCAATCAAGAAATAGGGTGAGTTGCCTAATCCATGGAATGGTCTGGTGAAAATGGTAGCATCAGTGGCTCCATTTCCATATGCTCCGCTTAAGAATACATCAGTAATGGCTGCCCCTTGGAACAGCATAGAGAAGTCGAAACCTTTCCACGACGCTCCAATGCTCAAGCCGTAAAACAGTTCAGGGAGATTACTGTTGCCAATGAACGTATAATCCTGAAGCCTATCTATTTTACCGTCATGATTTAAGTCCCTATATTGGATGTCTCCAGGACGGATTTGGCTTTTGCCTAAGTGACTCAGTGTAGGCGAGTTGATGATATCCTCTTCATTTTGATACAAGCCTTCGGTGATAAATCCCATTTTCTCACCCATTTTTCTTCCCGTGCGTCTTTGATAGTCTGGTACATTTGGACTTTCGTTCATTCGCAAGACTTTGTTTCTTGACCAGCTCACATTGCCTCTGAGGTTATAGTGGAATTGATCAATGCTGTTTTGGTGGGTCAATACAAGCTCAAAACCTCTGTTGCTCACTTTTCCACCATTAATTATGCTGGGGAAGTTGCCTCCCAATGAAGGAGGATAGATACCACCACTGGAGATTAAGATGTCATTTGTAAGTTTATAGAAATAGTCAAATTCCATTCCAAAAATTCCCTTGTTCAACAACAGGTCGAAACCAATATTGTAGGTTCCGGTCTTCTCCCATGTAATGTTTCGGTTTACGTTACCTTTCGAGTAAATAGAGATGTACTCTCTATCGCCAACGTATAGCGTAGGCGGATTTGGGACCATGAGATTCAGATATTGAAAGTCACCGATACGGTCATTACCAAGCACACCTGCCGAGCCTCTGATCTTCAAGTTTTCTACAACGCCCTTGAGCGGTTCGAAGAATGACTCCTCTGATATTCTCCATCCAAACGATGCTGCTGGGAAGAAGCCCCACCTGTTTTCTTTTGGGAAGCGAACAGATCCATCGTAACGTGCAGCTAATTCAAGCAGGTATTTGCCATCGTATGCATAGTTAACACGGCCAACAAATCCAGCCCGGTTAAAGATATAACTTCCACCATTGATGGCCTTCTTCTTTTCTTTGCCCATGATATCTTTACCCAGACTTAATTCATGTAGTGATGTCAAGTCAAAACCTTGTACGCCGGCACCGAATGATTCAGTTTCATAAGATGACTGCTCGTACAGTAACAAGCCAGAAATATCATGTTTATCAAAGGTGCGGTGGTAACTGATGGAGGGTTGAAGCGTCAGTCGGCTTGCCTGTGCAGAAGTGTTACGCAATTGTGCCACATCGTCTTTGTTCATTCCGTGATCACAGATGATGACACTGTATTTCTCTGTGAATGGATCATAACTGTTCAACTCAACAATTTCAGCCCAAGACTTAGATGTCGTGTAATCTTTGTCGTAAGAAGCTTTAAACTTCAAATTCAACCCTTTAACAAAAGGTACGTCCCACGATAATGTTGCCGTCGTCGTAAGAGCGTTCATGACAGAATTGTTGTATCCTGTTTGGTTATTGAAAGCGATAGGATTGAATTTGGCGTTTGAGCTAATGTTCGCTGCGGTAGGCATGCCTTTGTAGGTCGTAGGAACGATAGGCATCATACGTTGAGCCAAGTTGATGGGGTTGTTCCAGGACTGGTTCGTTACAGAGAAGTATCCTGAGTTGCGCCGCTCTTGACGAGCCCCTAAATCTAATCCTAACTTGAATCCCATGCCTAATGAGATGTCCAAATTAGAGCGTAGGTTATATCTCTTGAAGGAAAACTTGTCCACGATACCGCCTTGGTCGAAGTAGCCCAATGAAACAAAATACTTGGCTGTCTCGTTGCCACCATTCACGGATATGTTGTGATGGGTAGTGGTGGCACCGTTCTTCATTAATTCAGAGAACCAATCCGTGTTGGCGTATTTGCCTTCCGGATCTCCATTCAAAACCTTGTTGTACACCTCTTCTGTGAACAAAGGTTCTTTGCCATCCATTTCAAGTGCTTTGTTAAACCATTTGATAAAGTCTGGACCATTCAGGAATTTAGGGTAATTGGTGTTTTGGCTGTATAGCAATTTTCCTGAATATGTAATCCGAGGGCGTTGCATGGAGCCACGTTTGGTTTTCACGAGAATTACGCCGCCAGCTGCTTGCATACCGTAGACAGCTGCGGAAGATGCATCTTTCAGGATGGTAATACTTTCAATTTCGTTAGGGTCAAGATTGTTAAAGCTTCGCTGAACATCGTCTACAATGACCATTGGTGCTGCAGTGCCCAGTGTGCTTACGCCACGAATCAGCAAGTTGGATCCATCGGCACCAGGCTGTCCTGACTTCTGTTGGGCAACCAATCCTGGCATTCGGCCAACAAGCATACCTGACACATTACCTGATGGTGCCTTTAAGATCTCATCCGCATTCAATTGCGCAACAGATCCCGTCACATGCTGTTTCTTCTGGGAGCCATAGCCCACAACAACTACTTCGTCCAATGCTTTCGCGTCCTCTTCAAGCATCACGTTAACATTCGTTTTGCCATTTAGAGCTACCGAATGGTTTTTGTATCCCACATAGCTAAATGTCAGTATGGCATTTCGATTGGACACAGCGATGTTGAATTTTCCGTTCGCATCTGTACTTACACCTTGTTTCGCTCCTTTCTCCTGTACTTGGACCCCGATGAGGTACTCGCCGTTTGCGTCGGTTACCACACCTCTGACCGTTGTTTGGGCCGATGCTTCTATACTACAGAGCAGAAACAAGAAGCAACTCAGTGCACGTAACATGTGCATGGCGCTTTTTTTCAAAAAGAAGGTTCGCTTTGTTTCCATAGATAATAAATTTAAGTGTATCTAATATAATATATAAATAAGGTACAAAGATATTTTCACTTTTCTTTTTCGATTCTCCTCAAGACATGCTATTCTCTTGTGCCATGATATCGATGATTACTTTGCAATGAGTTTCACCAGTCGTTTATATAGCGTTTGGTCTGCTGGATGATTCGACTTCGCTAATTTGTAAAAGGTATCATTCCCTTGATAGTAGGCGATTTTCAAGGAATTAAACGCACCATTTTTCTCAAATACATCCAGATAGTCTCTTAAACGATAGCCCCAATTCTTTTGGGAAGCCAACGCTCTGTCATCAAACTCCACTTCAAGGTTCATGCCGTATTTGGCAGCCCTGTCACAAGTTTCTTGTAACCTACTGTAAGGGTGTTTTTCGTCGAAGAAATAGTTTGGCTGATAATAGGGTACGTTGAATCCCAGGTGTTGCCATTCATTATACCCATCCGCATAAAAGTAAGGTATCCAATAAAAATCATATCCTTTCTTGTCAAGGTATTCAGATACTTGATTCACCAGGTGGCGTGTATTGGTAGCCTCCTCAGCCAACCAATAAAACCCAACCAATTCCAATTCGGTTAAGTGGCTATCCTTAAACAACTGCTCTGCGCGATCAATGTACCACTTGCACGCAGACAAACGATCGTTTTGGTCAGTGAAGACCACTTTCTTGCCATTAATCTCACCCCAATCAGTTTGGTTAGGGATGGGCTCTGGAATGACCAATACTATTTTCCGTTTTCCTGCCTTGCTTTCTCCTATTCGTTCTTTGACCGCCTTTGTCTGTTCGTTCAACGCCGCAATGGCATTACCTTTCTTAAAATAGCCACTCAACAACTTCTCCCATTCTTCTTTCCTCGCTGCTTTTTTCTGATACCCGGAAGCAAATCCACGCCCATGGCCGTCCAATATTTCTAAAAATAAAAACCCATCGAACAGCCACTTTTCTTTACCATCAACCTTGCCGGCCAGGTAAGGATCAAAATGTTCAGCATCCCATTGGAAAGGCCGATGAGCTCCACCACTATATATTAAAACCGTGTGTTGAGGTACAGCATGGTGAAATACGTTCTTTTCGCGTTCAAATGGCTTGGTTTTGAAACTGATGTTTCTGTCATTCTTGTCGTTTGAAGGGTCTGGTGACGCGCAAGATGTGAGTGTACTTGCAAGTAGCAAAATGATACCTACCGAAAGAAATCTCTTGTTTTTTAGCAGGATATTTGTTCTCATGCTTATCAATCTGATTTAAGGATTAAATTTTAAATGTTTATTCGTTAGTAATAGTTGTTTGAGATAATAAAAATATTTATATATTAATGTTATCTTATTAAGATATATAGTTATTATAGTTTTAATATATAATAAATTCTTTTATTTTTCCTTGGTATATTAATAGTATTATTTTTATTGTGCAAATATAAATAAATTAAGTGTTTAAAGCAAATAATAAAGTGAATAGTTTCGTTCAATCCACATATTTAACATATTCGGTTTGATTACTTTACATGTAGCAAACCTACGGCTGGTTGTTATCTCATTCACTTGATGACCAACCGAGAAAGTTGAATAAAACGTTTCCGATAACACGGAATATGCGGTGAATACAAGGTAGCTAACAAATCCTTTTCCATCAACGATGATAAACAATGAGAGGAGAATGTCAGCTTGATACATTCTCCTCTCATCTTCATCGTCCTCTGTTCATCGTCACAATAGACGGTTTGAGGGATGGAATCTCTTGGGTGTCATCCATTCGTTTATTTCTTTCCGAGTGACTTGAGCCATTTTAGTGGTTTCTTGATGATGGCTGAAATGCCACTCTCTGGTTTGGTCTCAGTTTTTGCAGGCTCAAACTTCCTCCTGCCATTGTGTGGGTCTTCGCGTTGCGTTTTACGGTTGTTGTTGGGTTTTCTGCGAAGCTTGTTCTTCGTATTGGCTTGCGGTTGCACCTGTTTGTCTCCAGTTTTGTTGTCAATCGCTTGTCGTTTGTCATTGCGTTGCTTGTTACGTTGCGTTCCAGCTCCGTCAGTGTTGTTTTGCTGTTTACGCCTATTGTTCTTGCGTTTGTTACTCTTTTGGCGATTCTTTGCAGGCTGCTTATCCGCTGTCTTACTGCGTTCTTGCGCTTGCTTTTCGTTTGTTTGCTCACTTTTGGCATCCACCTCCTTGGGGCGCTGCTCGTTTTTATTCCGACGCGGCTTGCGCTTGTGTGCCGTTTGGTCACGGTTTTTCCTGCGAACTGATTTGGCAGAAGAGCGTTTTCGCTGTGGCTTTCCATCGGCTGTATAGTCAGGTGCCTCGCCCAGTTCTTCAGGCAGTTCAACCTTTTCCACCTCTTTTTCAAGGAACTTTTCTATCTGCTGGAAGTAGTAGATGTCGTCTTTGCTCACCAGCGTGATAGCTGCACCATCACGGTCTGCACGGGCTGTACGACCAATGCGGTGTACATAGTCTTCAGCGTCGTGTGGCACGTCGTAATTGATGACCATGGCAATGTCATCGATGTCAATGCCTCTTGACAAAATATCCGTGGCTACAAGCACGTCAATCTGTCCACTCTTGAATTGGAACATCACCTCGTCGCGCTGAGCTTGGTCCAGGTCGGAGTGCATCTCGCCACAATTGATTTTCATGCGCTGCAGTGCCTGGCTCACTTGTTTCACCTTTTGTTTGGCTCCACAGAAGATGATGACGCGCTTCAAGTCACCTTGTTTGAAGATTTTCTTGATGATGCCCAGCTTCTGAGTCTCATGACAAACATAGGCAGTCTGTTTGATTTTCTCGGCAGGTTTGCTCACAGCCAGTTTCACCTCAACGGGATTTTTAAGCAATGTTCTTGCCAGCTCGTTAATCTTGTCAGGCATAGTTGCAGAGAACATAATGGTCTGGCATGTTTTCGGCAAGCCCTTAGCAATGGTCATGATGTCTTCCGAAAAGCCCATGTCCAGCATGCGGTCGGCCTCATCCAACACGAAGAAACTCACTTTGCTCAGGTCTACGTTGCCCAAACTCATGTGACTGATGAAGCGACCCGGCGTTGCAATCACCACGTCGGCACCCATGCGGAGGCTTTTCAGCTCCTGGTCGTACCGGTTTCCATCGTTTCCGCCATACACAGCCACGCTGCTTACGCCTTGCAGATAATAGCCAAAGCCCTGCATGGCCTGGTCTATTTGCTGGGCTAGTTCGCGCGTTGGTGACATGATAAGGCAGTTGATGGCATCTTCTGGGTAGTTGCCACTGTCTATCTTGCTCATGATGGGCAGCAGGTAAGCTGCCGTCTTTCCAGTTCCGGTCTGTGCCACACCCAGCACGTCACGTCCTTTGAGTATCTCGGGTATACACTTTTCTTGTACGGGTGTGCAAGTGTCAAAGCGCATGTCGTATAATGCGTCTAATACATTATTGTTTAATTCTAATTCTTCAAACTTCATTTTTTCTGATTTTCAATTTGTCCTTTGTCATTCACATGATTCTTGGTGAATGCAAGACGGTTCATTTCTTTGTGTAGATTCGCCGTGCCAAGGGCGCATGTCGTGTTATCGATCACTCACTTTTACCCTCATCAATTCGGTGCATTGCGGTAACAGAAGTAGGCCACCAAGGCAAAGATGATGTTCGGTATCCACGCAGCCAAGATGGGTGGTGCGTTGGCATTGATGGCGAAGGTGGCCGACACAGTCTGCAGCAAGATGTACAACGAGCTCAGCGCCAGCCCCAAACCGAGGTACAGTCCCATGCCTCCTTTTCGCTTCCTGGCCGACAGTGAAAAACCGATGATGGTGAGGATGAACGACGCGAACGATGAGGCGATGCGCTTGTGGTACTCCACTTGATACTGCACCACGTTGCTTGATCCGCGGTCCACCTGCTTGGAGATGTAGTCTTTCAGCTCCGCGCTGGTGAACGTCTCTTGCTGTCCCTTGGAGTACACCAAGTCTGTTGGCTCCATCTGGATGAGGGTGTCAAGGTCGGCTCCACTGGTAATGTGTTCGCGAAGCCCCTTGAGTTGTCTGATTTTCCATCCAGTAACGTTCCAGTGATACTTCGAGTCGGCAATGGTGTCGTACTGAATTTCCATCGCTGTCATGTGGCTTACCAGCTTCTTGTTCTCAAATTTGTCCAACGAGAAGCCATATCCGCGCTTGGTCTTGTTGTCATAATGCTGAATGTAGGCAATGACCCCTTTGCCCACTTGCAACTGAACATTGTCGGCAGCCGTTTGTTTCCTGCTGTTTCGGTACAGGCTCTCGAAGTTATGCCGTATCACGGTACCGTGCGGGATGACGCTGGCGCTGAGGTAGTAAGACAGTGACGCGATGAGCACGCACGAGAGCATGTAGGGCCGCATCAGCCGCTTGAACGAGATGCCCGACGCCAGCATGGCAATAATCTCTGAGTTGCCGGCCAGCTTGGAGGTGAAGAATATCACCGCGATGAACACGAACAGCGGACTGAACAGGTTGGAGTAATACGGGACGAAGTTGGCATAATAGTCAAAGATGATGGCTCTTGCCGGCGCATGGTATTCAGTAAACTTTGACAAGTTCTCGTTGAAGTCGAACACAATGGCGATGGCAATGATCAGTGCGATAGAGTAGATGTACGTTCCAATGAATTTCCTGATGATGTACCAGTCTATCCTTCGGATGTACTTGTTTGGGTTCAGAATACGCAAAAAACTCAGTTTTCTGCCCAGCCATGCCATCCATGGGGTGAGCCATGCAAAGTGCCGTCTCATCCATCTGCCTGCCTTGAGCAATCGCCGGTGTCGTCTGCGGGTCTTGAAACTCTTCATCTCATCTTAAATTCTTCGTCCTAACTGCTCGATGATGCCCCGCTTCCATGTGCTGAAGTCGCCTTGCTGGATGTGCTGCCGCGCATCGGTCACCAACCTAAGATAGAAGGCCAGATTATGAATGGACGCTATCTGCAGTGCCAAATACTCCTTCGCCTTGAACAAATGGTGCAGGTAGGCCTTGGTACAAAGCTGGTCGGTGTCGCATCCGTTGGGGTCAATGGGGGTGAAATCGTTTTCCCATTTCTTGTTGCGCATGTTCATGGTGCCCTCGTAGGTAAACAGCATGGCGTTGCGTCCGTTGCGGGTAGGCATCACGCAGTCGAACATGTCAACGCCTCGCTCGATGCCTTCAAGGATGTTCTGCGGCGTGCCCACGCCCATGAGGTAGCGTGGCTTGTCTTTGGGCAGAATGGCGTTCACCACCTCAATCATTTCGTACATCACCTCCGTGGGTTCGCCTACGGCCAGGCCACCGATGGCGTTGCCGTCTGCTCCTTTGTCTGCAATGTATTTTGCCGACTCCTCTCTGAGATCCTTGTACGCCGCTCCTTGCACGATGGGAAACAGGCACTGGTCGTAACCATACAGCGGTTGGGTCTCGTTGAACCGCTTGATGCAACGATCCAGCCAGCGGTGTGTCATGGCCAAACTTGTCTTGGCGTATTGGTAGTCACAGTCACCAGGTGGGCATTCATCAAACGCCATCATGATGTCGGCGCCGATGATGCGCTCGGTGTCCATCACGCTTTCGGGCGAGAAGAAATGCTTTGAGCCATCAATGTGCGACCGAAATTCGCAACCCTCCTCACGCAGTTTGCGAATGCCGGTGAGCGAAAACACCTGAAACCCTCCCGAGTCGGTCAGGATGGGGCGATCCCAGCCATTGAACTTGTGCAGTCCTCCTGCGGCCTTCAGTATGTCCAGTCCCGGTCGAAGGTACAGGTGATATGTGTTGCCCAGAATGATTTGCGCGTTGATTTGCTCTTTCAGTTCTCTGAAATGCACGGCTTTTACCGTTCCTGCCGTTCCCACAGGCATGAAGATGGGTGTCTTAATCTGCCCGTGCGCCGTGGTAATCAGGCCTGCCCGTGCATCCGATGAAGGGTCTGTATGTTGCAGTTCAAATGTCATATTGCCCTCTTTTTACAGCAGAACGGTGTACGGATCGCTGGCGGTCTTGTCGGGAACTTCCTGGATAGTCAGGTCCACGGGATGCTCCACGCGCTCGTTGGTCAGGGCAAAGTCCCATACCTGCTGCACGTTTTCCACATAGTGAAATTCTACACCTTTGAGGTATTTCTCCGGAATCTCGTCAATATCCTTCTTATTCTCCTTGCACATCACGATGTCGGTGATACCTGCGCGCTTGGCCGCCAGTATCTTCTCCTTGATGCCACCCACGGGCAGAACCTTGCCACGGAGGGTGATTTCACCCGTCATGGCCGTGTTCTTGCGCACCTTGCGCTGTGTGAGCGCCGAGGCGATGGATGTGGCGATGGTGATTCCAGCCGACGGACCGTCCTTCGGCGTGGCTCCTTCCGGCACGTGGATGTGTATGTTCCACTGTTCAAACAGTCGGTAGTCGATGCCCAGGGCGTCTACATGCGCCTTGACATATTCAAGCGCAATCACGGCCGACTCTTTCATCACGTCGCCCAGGTTGCCCGTCAAAGTGAGCTTGCCAGGCTTTCCTTTGCTCAGCGAGGTTTCGATGAAGAGAATCTCGCCACCCACACTAGTCCATGCCAAGCCTGTCACCACGCCGGCATAGTCGTTGCCCTGATAAATGTCGCGATAGAAAGGCGGCTTGCCAAGCAGCGATTCTAACTTCTCGGGCGTAATGTCCGTGTAGGTCAACTCACCGTCCATGGCCTTGTTGAACGCCATCTTCCGCAGAGCCTTGTTCACTTGCTTCTCCAACTGTCGAACGCCACTTTCGCGGGTATATTGCTCGATAATCTTCTCCAGTGATGCTTTGTTGAACTTGATTTTGGGCTCGTTGGTGTCCAGGCCGGTGTTCTCGAGTTCCCTTGGCACCAGATGTCGCTTGGCGATTTCAATCTTTTCTTCCGTGATGTAGCCGCTCACCTCGATAATCTCCATGCGGTCCAACAAGGGACGGGGAATGGTGTTGAGGTCGTTGGCCGTGGCGATGAACATCACGTGCGACAGGTCATAGTCCACGTCCAGGTAGTTGTCGTGGAAGGCGTTGTTCTGTTCGGGATCCAAAACCTCGAGCAGTGCCGAGGATGGGTCGCCGTTGATGGTGTTCTGCGTCACCTTGTCAATCTCATCAAGGATGAACACAGGGTTGGAAGAACCCGCCTTCTGCAAGCTCTTGATGATGCGGCCGGGCATCGCGCCGATATATGTTCGGCGGTGTCCGCGTATCTCCGACTCGTCGTGAACGCCTCCTAACGAGATGCGCACATACTTGCGTTTCATGGCCGATGCGATGCTCTTGCCCAGACTGGTCTTGCCCACGCCCGGCGGGCCGTATAGACAGAGGATGGGCGACTTGAGGTTACCGCGCAATTGCAGCACCGCCATGTATTCTAAAATACGCTCCTTCACTTTTTCCATGCCATAGTGGTCACGGTCCAAAGTGCGCTGCGCACGCTTCAGGTTGAGATTGTCAGCCGTGTATTCTCCCCAGGGTAGGTTGACCATGGTTTGCAGGTAATTCAGCTGTACGCTGTACTCCGGACTTTGTGGATTGTACATCTCCAGCTTCTCCAGCTCTTTGTAAAAGGTGTCGCGCACCTCGGTCGTCCATTTCTTTTTCTTGGCTTTCGCTTCCAAATCACGGCGTTCGGGCGAACCCTCGCCGTTGCCCAGTTCCTCTTTGATGTTCTTGATTTGCTGTTGCAGGAAGTATTCGCGCTGCTGTTCATCTAAGTCCTCGCGCGTTTTCGTGCGAATTTGTTTCTTTAGTTCCAGCAGCTGCATTTCCTTGTTCAGCACTTTCAGCGAAATCATGATGCGCTCGTTCATCGAGTTGGCCTCCAACATACTCATCTTGTCCTCGTTGGTGAAAGGCATGTTGGTGCACATGTAGTTGATGCTCAGAATGTTGTTCTGGATGTTGTTCAAGGCAAACTGTGCCTCGTCGGCGATATCATCGTTCTCTTTGATGTACTCGATGGTTTGCTTGCGAAAGTCCTCTGCGGCCGTCTGGTATTCCTCATCGTTCGGTTCGGGCAATACCTCCGGGGCAATGGTCGTCAAGCCCTGCAAGAAAGGTTTGGTCTTGGTGACCTTTTCCAACTTACAGCGTCCCATCGCCTGAATGATGGCCGTGACGTTCTGTCCATGTCCCGGCATTTCCAGCACGCGCACCAGTCGGGCGTATACACCGTAAGCGTACAAGTCTTTCTGATGCGGTTCTTCCACGTCTGCATCTCTTTGGCAGAATATGGCGAATATGGTATTGGGGGCTTTCTTGGCTTTTTCAATCAGCTTCAGGCTGTTTTCGCGACCAATGAGAATGGGGCAGAGCACGCCGGGGAACATCACCATGTTGCGTGTTGCTAAGATAGGCACGTCGCCTTCTGTTTCTACATGAAAGAGATTTGAGATATCTCCTTCGAAATCGGCAATCATCTGAATAGATGGATTGTTATTTTTACTCATATTTGTCTTTTCGTTATCGGTGTGCAAAGTTACTACTTTTTATTGACATGAGGGTCCTTGCACCGCCACATTTTATATTACTCATGTATAATATGTGGTAAAAAGCAAATATCATGCCAAGTCGTTAGAGGTAGCCCTTGCCATCCTGAATTGATGATGAGTTTGAGGGTGTTAAATCAAGCGCATAATATGAACTTTTCAATAGCATTGAGTTTGAACGGCAAACTCAATGGGATTGGGCATCAAAGTCAATGGGTTTGAGCGTCAAAGTCAATGGGTTTGAATTTCGTTTTACAGGTTATTGATAATCAAGGTGTTATCACGTTAGATGGCTTTAGGATGTTTGACGATGATTTCCAAACATGAGAAGTCTTCTTTTTCATCTTTTTTGTGTAAATTTGCAGCATGAGTAACGCGTGGTTTCAGTTCAAGCAATTTACCATCCGACAAGACCGGTGCGCCATGAAGGTGGGTACGGATGGCGTGTTGTTGGGTGCCTGGGCTAAGGGAGGACGGCGCATTCTTGATGTCGGGACGGGCACCGGACTCATTGCTTTGATGATGGCGCAGCGGTATGCGGCTTCCTTTGTTGAGGCTTTGGAGATTGACCGTGACGCCTGTCGGCAGGCAAAAGTCAATGTAGAGGCTTCCCCATTTGCCGATAGGGTGAGGGTTCGGGAGGTGGCTTTGCAGCAGTTTGAATCGGTAAAACAATTTGACAGTATCGTTTCTAATCCGCCCTACTTCGTAGAAGGTCTTCGCAGTCCGGATGCAAAGCGTTCCATGGCTCGGCACAGTGACACGCTTTCCTATAAAGCATTGTGCCAATCTGCCTACCGACTGCTTACCAATGAGGGCGAAATGAGCGTGGTGCTGCCGGTAGAATCGATTGAGCAGTTCAGCTCTACTGCCGTGATTTCGGGATTTTATCTTCGAAAAAAATATTTGATAAAGACGGTTGCCCGCAAATCGCCTAAACGTTGTTTGATGGCATGGGTGAAGCGTCGTCCCGAAAAGCTGGATGAGCAGACGCTGACATTGTTTGATGAAGCGGGTGAAATGTCTGAATGGTATGCGAAATTAATGAACAATTTTTATTTGTAAAGAATGACTGTGACGGAACGAAGGCGCATGCCAAACTTTGCGCACTGGAAACAAATACGGCATCAACCTGCGGGTTGATGCCGTGTTGGATGGATGGTACTCACAACTATGTGACCGCGGTTGCGGTCGTATGTGGCCATTAGAAATTTAGTTTCTTCTGCAACACTTTGTTCAAAGCCTGTATGTGTCGTGTTTGCTTAGAGATATCTTCGCGTACCACGTTGATTTCGTTGAACAGCTCGGCAGCGGCGCTCTGAATGGCGTTTGGCTGTCGTTGACTCTTGTCAGCATCGGGGTTGATGATGATCTTGATACCCTTTTCCACCAGTTCAATGTCAATGTCTCTGCCTGTCATCACGGGGTCGCCATCGTAATGGATTACCCCTGGCTTGCTGCGGTGTATGTGGAGCTTCTTTGTAGTGAAAGTCTTGATCTTGGAATTCTTGTCAAGCGTTTTGTTGAACATGTCGATGCTGATTTGTGGAGCCTCGATAATATCAAAGGGTTCCATGATAATCACGTTCATCAGTCCGTCGCTCATCGATGCCTGTGGCGCAATGAAAGCATTGTTGCCGTATTGCGATGCGTTGGCACAAGAGATGAGAAAGGCTTTGTATTTGCTCACACCATTCTCGGTGGTGATTTCGTAAGTCTCTGGTTTGTATTTGAGTCCTTCTTCCAACACCTTCTGAACATAGGTGATGGGGCCGCGCTTTCCGCACTCAGCAAACTTCTGACTGACATAGGCATCGAATCCCATGCCGCAGGTACAGAAGAACGGATAGCCGTTGATGATGCCGTAGTCGAAGTCGTGGATGACGCATTTGTTGATGATTTCGATGGACTTCTTGACACTCATGGGAATGAGCATGTGGCGCGCCAATCCATTACCTGAACCGCAGGGGATGATGCCCAGTGCCGTGTCTGAATGCACAATGGCGCGCGCCACCTCATTGATAGTGCCATCACCACCCACAGCCACGACAATATCCACATGAGAATCTTTGGCTTCAGTAGCCAATTCGGAGGCATGACCGGCATGATTGGTCGTAATGATTTCGTACTCAAACTGCTCATGATCGAGCTTTGCGTCAATCATTTTGGGTATGCCGTCCTTGTCACTGGTTCCCGATATGGGGTTCATGATGAATCTTATCTTCTTCATCTTGTGTATTGTCTGTTATTTTAACGCTGTTGTTCCGAAAGACTTTTTCATTCATGCGAACATGATTCGCAAATGTACGACAATTCCAGTGATATATCCATTTAAATCTGGTAAAAAACTTAAATTTGGCGTTTTTAGTTGAGAAAGGAACAATTTATGTTATTATTTTTATATCTTTGCAGCCTATATTATTCACTATGGGTGGGACACCTATTTTAAATATAATGGGACAATTACAAGAAAGATACAAAAATTATCGAGATCCTCAGAAATACATGGATGCTGGCGTGTATCCTTATTTCAGGGAAATAACCAGTAAACAAGGAACGGAAGTAGAGATGGGCGGACATCGAGTGTTGATGTTTGGCTCTAACGCTTATACTGGATTGACAGGTGACGAGCGTGTCATCAGTGCGGCCAAGGCGGCCTTGGATAAATATGGTTCGGGCTGTGCAGGAAGCCGATTCCTCAATGGTACGCTTGACCTGCATGTACAATTGGAGAAAGAATTGGCCACCTTCGTGGGGAAAGATGAAACACTGTGTTTCCCTACGGGGTTCTCTGTTAATCAAGGTGTATTGGCTATGGTGGTGGGTCGCAACGACTATATCCTCTGTGATGACCGTGACCATGCCAGTATTGTGGATGGACGCCGCTTGTCGTTCGCCACACAACTGCGATATAAACACAACGATATGGCCGATTTGGAGCGGTTGTTGCAAAAGCTTCCTTACGATGCTGTAAAGCTGATTGTGGTAGATGGAGTGTTCTCTATGGAGGGAGATTTGGCCAATTTGCCCGCTATTGTTGAATTGAAACGCAAGTATAATTGTTCCATCATGGTTGATGAGGCGCACGGATTGGGAGTCTTTGGCCGTCAAGGTCGAGGTGTCTGTGATCATTTTGGATTGACCCACGAGGTTGACCTCATTATGGGAACCTTCTCAAAGAGTTTGGCTTCCATTGGTGGCTTTATTGCATCGGACAGCGACACCATCAACTATCTGCGCCATACCTGTCGCACCTATATATTCAGTGCGTCTGACACGCCTGCCGCAACAGCTGCCGCACGCGAAGCCCTGCGTATCATTCAGGCTGAACCAGAGCGGATAGAGCATCTTTGGAAGGTCACTCGCTATGCCTTGAAACGCTTCAAGGAAGAAGGTTTTGAGATTGGTGAAACGGAGAGTCCGATTATTCCGCTGTATGTGAGAGACATTGATAAGACCTTTATGGTGACCAAGTTGGCTTTTGACAACGGTGTGTTTATCAACCCTGTGATACCTCCAGCCTGTGCGCCGCAAGACACATTGGTTCGTTTTGCGCTGATGGCCACGCATACTGAAGAGCAAGTAGAGCGGGGTGTTCAGGCGTTGAAAAAGGTGTTTGTGGACCAAGGTATCATCAAGAAGTAGCACTTTTGCACCTAAATAATAACAGGGAAAGTAGATCATGCTTTCCCTGTTTTGGTTTACAGAGATTGATTGTAGCGTGCATGAGCCGTGTTAACAAACAATGTGTCGGGAACGTTCATTCTCATAATTGTCACATTAATGACGCTAACAAGCGCAAAATATCCTGTGATTCATGCGTTCATGTGCGGTTTGTGAAATAATTGTTGAAAAAATTTTGCGAATAAAAAAATATATCTTACCTTTGCACTCGCAATTCAACAATGAACTGCAAGCGGGGTGTAGCGCAGCCCGGTAGCGCTCCTGTTTTGGGAACAGGCGGTCGCAGGTTCGAATCCTGTCGCCCCGACAACGATATAAAATACAATGTATTGGTCATCAATACATTGTATTTTCATTTATAGACGATTCTTTTATCCAAAAAGATTGGGAAATGAATGCTCAATTTAGCTCCACAGCATGTTTGAACATACAACGGATAGTTGTTATTGAATGCCTCGTTTGTTCAATGCAGCGGCGTATTTGGCTGCGTTGACTTTGTGTTCAGCGTATGTCCGTGCAAAGTTGTGTGTTCCGCTGAAGTCTTCTTTAGCACACATGTACAGGTAGTCGTGATGCGTCAGGTTGAGCACAGACTCTATGCCAGCAATCGAGGCGATGCGGATGGGGCCTGGTGGCAAGCCTGTGTTCACATATGTGTTGTAGGGACTTTTGATGGTTAACAGCTTATTGTATATGCGCCTCAAACCAAAGTCTTTCCACGCAAATTTTATGGTAGGGTCAGCTTGCAGTGGCATTCCGTTGGGATATTCGGCATTGCGCAACATCAGTCGGTTGTAATACATGCCAGCAATCATGGGCTTCTCTCCATTGTTAGCCGTTTCCTCATCAACGATGCTGGCCAAGGTAATCACTTCGTTTGGAGATAATTTCAGTTGCTGTGCTTTTGCTTTTCTATCGGCGTTCCAGAAGTTGTTGCTCTCTTTTTTCATCCGATCCAACAGCTTGTTAATGTTTACATTCCAATAAATATCGTAGGTGTTTGGAATGAACATGCACGCTATGGTGGTGGTGTCATAGCCGTATTTTTGGCACAGCGTGTCGTTTTTCAATGCGCTGGCCAACGTTGTACTGTCCAGCATCAGATGCTTTGCCAGTTCGGCCGACAAGCGTTCAACGGTCCTGACTGTAGGAATGGTAAGATTAACAGGCTCTTGCATGCCATTTTTCAGGTGCCTCAAAACCGAGAAAGCCCCTTCTCCCGACTTGATGGCATACCTACCTGTGCGAACGTGGTCGGCATACTTGGTGTGCCTCATCAACGTGGTAAAACCATGAAGACTATGTTGACGGGCAATGGGAGTGAGCTTGGCCACTACCGAGTCGGCGTTATCATCCGTGTCTATGTAGATATAGCTGGTGGTTTCTGAGGTTGAAAAAGCACTGAAGAAATAGTAAAAGGTCAATCCGCATACCAGAAGAACGCAGATGGCCGCAGCAAGTAGATAGTAGTTTTTATGCTGTTTGTCCATGTTTTCAATTGCAAATATGATTTGAATGCAAAGTTAGTTGAAGTTAGAGACAAGGCAAAATAATTGCGCATTTATTTTGGTTTCTCATTGATGAAGTCTGATAGCTGAATGCAACCGTTCACGCCACGTCTGGCAATAGCATTGAGTTTGGGCTCCAAAGTCATTGAGTTTAACCTCCAAAGTCATTGAGTTTGACCTCTAAAGTCATGTTAATTGAATTGTGAACTTTTTAATTTGGAAGTGTCGTTTGGTTACTTGTTTTCGTATTCGCCTGATATCTTGTAAGTTAGCATAATTCCTCCTACGCAATAACGAGTCGTTTATCGTCATATTTTCAATGAAATACTAAGGTTGAAGGATGTTGAACAAAAGAATATGAGGCGGTTTGCTTCACCCCTTACAATCGTCTGTTGAAGCCTTGGCAGGAGCCATGAAAAACGTTCATTTGTTTGTCAATGCAACAAACAAATGCTACCTTTGTAGACAGAAACAGGGTTGACACAGATAATATATGCCCAATCGTTGATGAACGAATGGTTTTTCCTTCAGAAAGAAGAGAATACTTCAATGGGAGTCAGCCAACAGAACAAATTAAACACTCATGGGTTCATGAAAGAATACAGTACATATATTTTTGATTTAGATGGTACCTTGCTTGATTCGCTTCAAGACTTATACGTTAGTTGCAATGCAGCTTTGAAGATGCATGGCATGCCTGAACGAACCATTGGCGAGGTGCGAAAGTTTGTGGGTAATGGTGTGAAAAAACTCATGGAGCGCGCCATTCCCAACGGATTGGACAATCCCGACTTTGAGGTTACATACGCTGATTTTCGTCAACACTATTTGGTTCATAATCTTGACAATACCAAACCCTACCCGGGGATACTTGAGCTTTTGGCCAATTTGCATGCCCATGGCAAGAAGTTAGCAGTGGTTAGCAACAAGTTCTATGATGCCACGCAAGACCTTTGTCGACACTTTTTTAGCGACTATGTCACGGTAGCGATTGGTGAACGGGAAAACATCAAGAAGAAGCCGGCACCTGACACGGTATTGGAAGCCTTGCGCCAATTGGATGATGATGGGCGGGATGCTGTTTATGTTGGTGACAGTGATGTAGACATAGCCACAGCACGCAATAGCAACATGCCTTGCATCAGTGTGTTATGGGGATTTAGAGATAAAGAATTTTTATTGGAACATGGAGCTACCACCTTTGTTTCGTCACCAAAAGAGTTGATGCTTTAGGCCATAACACGCACCCTTTATTCCATCAACCCCGTTTGGTAGAATTTCAATAAGCCAATATTCAATATCGCAAGGTACTTGGCTTGCAGTTCATTTTGTTCTGCTGTCATGAGCTTGTTTTTGCCGTCTGTGAGTTCAACGATGTTGATGAGCTGCTCGTCAAACTTGGCTTTAAGCAGTCTGAAACTTTCTTCTGCGCTCTGTGTACTCACCTTGGCAGCCTTGAATCGGTTCTGGTTGTTGACCGCTTGCAGCCAATAGTCTTCGATATTTGAATATAAGGTGGTTTGTTTGTCCTTCAAGTCGAGCATGTAGTTTTGCTTTTGCAGCATGGCTTTGTTCATGGCTGTCTTTGCCTGTCTGTTGTCAAACAGCGGAATGCTCAATGAGATGCCAGCGCCAATGTCAAAGTTGTTTTTCAGTTGGTTTCCCCATTGATAGTCGCTCATCGAAGTGGTGCTGGTACCAACACCAGCGTTGATTCCGATGACGGGCAGTCTGCTGGCCTTCGCAATCTTCACACTCAGATTGCTGCTCTCGATGCCCAGCTGTGCATTTTGTATTTCAGGCCGATAGTTTAGCGCTGCCGAATAGACCGCTTTCACAGTGGGAATCGGTTGTAGAGCCATGGCATCGGTTGTGTGCGGCACGTCTATTTCAAACTCATCTTCATCAACCAGTTGCAGAAGCTGCTTCAGCTGTCGCTTGCAGTTGCGCAAGTTGCTCTCTGCTTCAACCACATTATATTCGTCTTGAGCACGTTGGGCGGTAAGCTGCGCCATGTCGGCACGACTCATTTTCTGCACTTTCATGAATTCTTCGCCACGCTTTTCGTTTTGCACACTCGAGGCCAACATCGATTTGTTCACTGCGATGGCCTCACTGGAATATAGTATTTGTACATAAAGCTGCGCGATTTGCTCAATCAGTTGGTTGGCCATGGTCGCCGAGTCGAGTGCGGCTTGTTTCTCCGTCAGCTTGTTCAGTTTCACCGTGTTGGTGTTTCTTCCACCGTTCCATACCGTCCAACTACCGTTCACACTGTAAGTTCCGTTGTAATACACCTTGTCAATTGAAGTCTGAACATAGCCTTCAGCGGCGATACCTGTTTGCGGCCATGGCCGATAAGTCACATTTTGAGAGGTGGCAGCGTTCAGCGATGGCAACAGCGCAGCTTGACTCTGCTTGGTGTCTTCAATGGCACTGAGATGTTTGAGCGAGGTCTTTTTCAGCGAGATGTTGTTGGATAGGGCGTAATGGATGCAGTCCTTCAGTGACCACTTTCGCGCCTCAATAGGAGTTGACAATGACAAGAAGATGATTGCCAGGAGGCAAGTTGTACAAATATTTTTCATACCGTGTTCGTTATGTTTTATCAGATTGCTCGGGAAGATGGGGTACTTGTCCCCAACTCCCATTGTTGTCTGTTAGACGACAAAAGTAATGAAAAAGTTTAGCAATTCTGTGATTTCATGTAAAATCAAACAGAAAACAGGTTGTAAAATTTGCTCGTTTCGAGCGAAAAATGTATCTTTGCAATAACAAACATGATACAACATGGGGGTTGTGTCGGTTTGATCGGGATACTCATCAATAAAAAAATGAAACCGAGAAGACTTCTCTTGCTAATGGCGGGCCACATAAATCCTTAGGGACTAAGCTGTAAAGCCGGTGGATTACAAAGGCGGAGAGCTCTCAAATCTTATCAAGTACGGAGTTTCATCACATCATCGAGCAACCCCTTTTTATGATACAAAGGCAGGTGCATTCCTGCCTTTTTAATTACACTTTAGCTTATGTTTTCCGGAATCGTAGAAGAAATGGCCACACTGGTTGCCATCGATCGAGATCAAGACAATATTGATTTCACTTTCAAATGCTCGTTTGTAGATCATCTCAAGATTGACCAAAGCATCAGTCACAATGGTGTTTGTCTGACGGTAGTTCGTTTGACTGACGACACCTACACGGTTACAGCCATGAGGGAAACCCTCATCAGAAGCAACCTGGGGCTGTTGAAAGTGGGCGACAGGGTGAATGTAGAGCGGTCGATGTTGATGAATGGACGTCTGGATGGGCACATCGTGCAAGGTCATGTCGACGGAACAGCGACGTGTGTGGGCATGGAAGATGCCGATGGGTCAACCTATTTCACCTTTGAATATCCATTTGACAAGACGATGGCCAAGCGTGGTTACATGACTGTTGACAAGGGTAGTGTCACCGTGAACGGCGTTTCGCTGACCGTATGTGAGCCTACGGACAACAGTTTTAAGGTGGCTATCATTCCCTATACCCGAGAGAATACCAATTTCTGTGACATCAAGATTGGGTCTGTTATTAACATCGAGTTCGACATCTTGGGCAAGTACATGGCGCGCCTACTTCACTTCGACGCGTGAACATGGGGCTTTTCATCTTGGATGAGCAACAGAAAAGCGTTCAGCTTTTATCGCATATTTCATTCAATACATATTTTATATAATGGCAACAGTAGACGACAAGAAAGTTATCTTCTCTATGGTGGGTGTCTCAAAGATTATCCCACAAAACCAAAAACAAGTACTCAAGGACATTTACCTGTCATTCTTCTATGGTGCGAAGATAGGCATCATAGGTCTGAATGGTGCGGGTAAGTCAACACTGATGAAGATTATTGCCGGGCTGGAACAACCCACACAAGGCGATGTGGTGTGGAGTCCTGGCTACTCTGTTGGTTATCTTCCGCAGGATCCTCCCCTCGATGCAGATAAAACAGTGAAGCAAAATGTGCAAGAGGGCGTGCAGCATGTGTATGACGCACTGAAAGAATACGATGAAATCAATGTCAAATTTGGCATGGAAGAGTATTATAGTGATCCTGACAAGATGGACAAGCTGATGCAACGGCAGGCTGAAATACAAGATATCATCGATGCCACAGATGCATGGAACATGGATTCTAAACTGGATAGGGCCATGGCAGCCCTGCGTTGTCCTGCGGGTGACCTGCCCGTGACCAATCTTTCTGGGGGCGAACGGCGTAGAGTGGCACTGTGTAAGTTGTTGCTGCAAAAGCCTGATGTCTTGTTACTGGACGAGCCAACCAACCACCTTGACGCAGAAAGCATCGACTGGTTGGAGCAGCATTTGCAACAATACGAGGGTACGGTGATTGCCGTTACGCACGACAGATACTTCCTGGACGATGTCAGTGAGTGGATTCTTGAGCTGGATAGGGGAGAAGGCATTCCATGGAAAGGCAACTACTCCTCTTGGTTGGAGCAGAAAACCAAGCGCATGGATCAAGAAGAAAAGACGGCATCGAAGCGACGTAAGACGCTTGAACGTGAGCTTGAATGGGTTCGCATGGCTCCAAAAGCTCGCCAAGCTAAAGGTAAAGCTCGTTTGAACTCCTATGAGCAGATGTTGAATGAGGAGCAGAAGACCAGGGAAGAGAAACTGGAAATCTTCATTCCTAACGGCCCACGATTGGGTAACAAGGTAATTGAGGCGCAGCATGTGAAAAAAGCTTTTGGCGAAAAAGTGTTGTTCAACGATCTCAACTTCATGCTGCCGCCGAATGGTATCGTAGGTGTTATCGGTCCCAATGGAGCGGGTAAGACCACGCTTTTCCGTCTGATTATGGGATTGGAACAGCCCGATGCCGGTACGTTTGAGGTGGGTGAAACCGTGAAACTGGTTTACGTTGACCAGCAACACAAGGACATTGACCCCAATAAGACGGTGTACGAAGTGGTTTCGCAGGGTAATGAAACTCTCCGAATGGGTGGCCGTGACGTTAACGCTCGTGCCTATTTGTCGCGTTTTAACTTCTCTGGAACCGACCAAAATAAAATGTGTTCAGTGCTTTCGGGTGGCGAACGCAACCGTTTGCAGCTGGCTTTGGCACTGAAACAAGAAGGAAACGTGCTATTGCTGGATGAGCCAACCAATGACATTGACGTAAATACGCTCCGTGCATTGGAAGAAGGTTTGGAGTCGTTTGCAGGCTGTGCGGTAGTCATCAGTCATGACCGATGGTTCTTAGACCGTATCTGTACGCACATTTTGTCATTCGAAGGCGATGGTGAAGTGTTCTACTTTGAAGGAACTTATTCTGAATATGAAATCAACAAGGCCCGCCGATTGGGGGATGAGGAAATTAAAAAGGGCCGATACAGAAAGCTGATGGAAGACTAAAATCTCTATCCATACAACAAGCCACGATAACATCTTGCATGAGATGTTATCGTGGCTTTTTCTTTTAGTACTTATCTTCCGGCATGCTTAATCGCCGGTTAGCTGCAGTAAGTCCCAGAATTCGTTGACGATTTTGTCATACTCATCCGACGTTACACGTCCACCACTTGACATGATGTTGTAGGTAATTCCAGGCCATGTTTTACGCAATCCGTAGTCAACGAAGCCCATTCGCTTATAAAACTCGTATCGTTTCTTACGCTGTAGGCTGTTGTCAGCGGGCTGATCAACGTCTTCAATGTCAATCATCAGTCGCTCATCTTTATACTTTTCTAATAACCGTTGGAGGATTTTCGTACCGATTCCTTTGCCTCGCTCACTGGGCATGACCGCGAAATAAAACAGCCAACTCAAATCATCATGATGATAAGTATAGGTCAGTCCCTTAAATTGGCCGTTTTCATCATAAAATCCGAGGAATTTGATATCTGCTCTTTCTTGTAACAATAGCAATGCGTCGAAGGGTATTCGCTCAACTTTTGGAAATGCCTCAACGTACAACTGCTTGACAAGCTCGATATCCTTTGAATTTTTGTTTAACTCTTTGATTTCCATCATACAATACACAAAGATACAAAATATTTGCAACAATAGCACTGACAGACCTCATTTTTTGGAACTTTTATATGATTTTTGGCGACAAAAAACAAGGGTAGGACTTCAATAGATCTTTTTACTATACCGAAAAAATGCCATCCGCTCTGCGTGTATTTCGTGCATTTAGTTATATAGTGGGTAGGCAGAGGCTATAAAAACGACAATGAGTTCGGTGAAACACCGAACTCATTATCGTTTAACAGACATGTTTCATGTGAGGTAAGTCAAAACCAACGTTAACCGTTAGGCGTGATTCGTCTTGCGTTTTTGTATCGCTTGAACCGACTGTCAGCCTCACCTGTCTGCGTAAAATTGCTGTCTTATTCTGCAGCAGCAGGAGCCTCTTCTGTAGTAGCTTCTGCCTCAGCAGTGGTAGCCTCAGCCTCTTCTTCGGCAGCAGCTTTTGCTTCTTCAGCCTGTGCGGCTGCCTTCTTCTCTGCTACCTTCTTGGCTATTTCAGCATTAATCTTCTTTTCTGCTTCGAGTTCTTTTGCTGCTGCATCCTTCTTAGTCTGAGCTTCAATCTCAGCCCTTGTTTGCAATCCTTTGTCCTTGTCTTGCTTCCAAGCGTCGAACTTGCTTTGCATAGCAGCCTCGTCAAATGCTCCCTTCTTTACACCGCCACGCAGGTGCTTCATGAGATACACACCCTCGCGCTTGAGAATGTTACGAGCTGTGTCTGTGGGTTGTGCGCCAACCTCAAGCCAATAAAGAGCTCTGTCAAAATTCAAATCTACAGCTGCTGGATTCGTATTGGGATTATACGTTCCAATCTTTTCAATAAATTTACCATCTCGTGGTGCTCTTGAGTCAGCGATTACGATGCTATAGAAAGCATAGCCTTTGCGACCGCCGCGCTGCAATCTAATCTTTGTTGCCATTTTTTTGTTTTATTATTTTTAGGTTTGAATTAATGCCGTCAACTCGTGACAGCGGGTGCAAATTTACGATAAAAAGCTTATCTGTCGAAATATCAACTCCTTGAAAGGTGTTTTGTTAAACAATATTAACAAAATTATACATAACCAGCCAGTGATCCTGCTTCATACATGGGATAACTGGCTGATAGATTGCAGGGTTAGATGTTGCCTCGTACCTTCTCCCGAAGGGTTGATAAGGGCTTACATCACTCCGTCTTCACGCAATTTCTCTTGCCATTTCCAGGCTGATGCCAGCACGTCCTCAATGGGTGTGTCGGCCTTCCAACCCAACACTTGGTTGGCTTTGTCCACGTTGCCCCATACTTTTTCGATGTCGCCTTCACGCCGCGGGCCGAACTTCCAATTGAGTTTTACCCCCGTTGCTTTCTCAAATCCCTCAACGATTTCAAGCGTTGATTCGCCTCTTCCCGTGCCGATGTTGAAAATTTCCATGCGGTCGGCATCTTCTTCCAACACCCTTCTCATGGCAGCGACGTGTGCCTTGGCCAAATCTACCACATAGATATAGTCGCGAATGCACGTTCCGTCGGGTGTGTCGTAATCGTTTCCGAAGATGGTCAGCTGCTTGCGAATGCCCATGGCCGTTTGCGTAACGTATGGAATCAAATTGTTTGGCACGCCATTGGGCAACTCGCCAATCAGGGCAGATGGATGCGCTCCAATGGGATTGAAGTATCTCAAGATGATGCTCTTGATGGCTGCACCGCTGTGAATATAGTCTTGTATGATTTCTTCGTTAATCTGTTTGGTGTTGCCGTAGGGCGAAAGTGCCTTTTGTATGGGTGCTTCCTCCGTCACGGGGAGGTTCTCCTTGGTGGGCTGACCGTAGACGGTACAACTGCTCGAGAAGATGATTCCTTTGACATGATACTTGGGCATCAGCTCCAGCAAGTTGATTAAAGAGGTGATGTTGTTTCTGTAATACATCAAAGGCTTCTCCACACTCTCACCAACAGCCTTGGAGGCAGCGAAGTGGATGATGCCGGCAATGTTGTCATATTTTTTGAAAACAGCTTCCGTCTCTTCTTCATTGCACAGGTCTATCTTCTCAAAGCAGGGGCGTATTCCTGTAATTTTTTCGATGCCATCAAGGACCTCTATCTTTGAGTTAGAAAGATTGTCTACAATAACAACGTTGTAGCCCGCCTGTTGTAGTTCAACGGTTGTATGTGAACCGATAAAGCCAGTTCCGCCAGTGACAAGAATCGTCTGTTTCATCTCTAATGCTTAATTTGAGTCGTTTATAAATATGTGTCTTGCAAAGGTAGAAAAAAATCCCGAAACATAGGCTGGTTGTGCTAAAAAATCGAAAGAGAATATCTGTTGTCAAGATGAAAATCACGCTGATACATGCAAGTGAATTTTCTTGACAACCAACCTCTTCATGCTTGGCTTATTTGTCAACGACCTTACACCTCGTCGCAAATACGCCAAATATGAGCGGGTTTTGGATATGGTTGATGGACAATGAGTTATGGATTTTGTGGCTTGTTTTGTGCCCATTTTGTACGATTTTTCAAGCCAAAAGCAATGCTCTAAAGGTGTTATTTGCATGCTTTTGTATCGATAAGTCATGTGAATTGGCCGATAAACTGATGCATCTTGAGAGGCAAACACATTGACTTTGCGCCAAAATGCCATTTTTCTTGCACGATGAACTCCTGTATGTTTCCTCCAGGCCTATTGATTTTTTCTAGATTGAAGATTTACAAGTGCCGTTTTAGTGGCGAAATTTGATAAAAAATATCAACAATAGGTGCGACCTTCATGCTTCATCGTTCACTTGTTTCTATTCCACCTAAATGGGGCATGAACATTTCTTTATATAGATATGTCATCAACACTGGAAGGGTTAACGCATCAACTGACAAATTTGGCAAATAACAGATTTGACAGGCAGCAGACTGACAAAAGTGGCAGACAGCAGACTGACAAAAATGACATGCGGCTGAGTTGGCACGTTTTTCGCATGGAAAGGGTGAGTCTTGTAGTTTGATGTTCTGAAGATATTGAACATCTCTCAAGATACATGAATAGAATATAGAAGAACTTAAAAATTATTATTATGAAAGTTAAACCATTAGCAGACAGAGTGTTGGTTGCTCCAGCACCAGCAGAAGAGAAAGTAGGTGGAATCATTATTCCAGACACCGCAAAAGAAAAACCATTGCATGGTAAAGTGGTAGCCGTGGGTAACGGTACGAAAGACGAAGAGATGGTTCTCAAGGAAGGAGATGAGGTGCTATACGGAAAATATAGTGGCACGGAATTAGAATTTGACGGTGACACCTATTTGATTATGCGTCAGAGCGATGTTCTTGCTGTGGTCAAGTAAGTACCACACAGGTGCATTTTTTACGATTAACATACTATAGAACCAATATAAATACAGAATATAAAAATTATGGCAAAAGATATTAAATTCGATGTTGAAGCAAGAGACTTGCTCAAGCAGGGCGTTGACAAGTTGGCGAATGCAGTGAAAATCACACTGGGGCCTAAGGGTCGCAACGTTGTGATTGAGAAGAAGTTCGGTGCTCCGCAAATTACTAAGGACGGAGTGACCGTAGCAAAAGAAATAGAACTGGAGGATGCATTTGAAAACACCGGTGCACAGCTTGTGAAGAGCGTTGCATCCAAGACGGGTGACGATGCTGGTGACGGAACCACAACGGCAACCATCTTGACACAGGCCATTGTGTCTGAAGGTTTGAAGAACGTGACCGCTGGTGCCAACCCCATGGATTTGAAGCGTGGTATTGACAAGGCTGTCAGTGCAGTGGTTGAATATATCAAGGCGCATGCAGAACAAGTGGGTAACAATTACGACAAGATAGAACAAGTGGCTACCGTGTCTGCTAACAACGACGCAGAGATTGGTAAGCTCTTGGCCGACGCTATGCGCAAGGTGAGCAAGAACGGTGTGATCACTATCGAGGAGAGCAAGAGCCGCGATACCAACATCGGCGTGGTAGAGGGTATGCAGTTTGACCGCGGATATCTGTCAAGTTACTTCGTGACCGACACGGACAAGATGGAGAGTGTGATGGAAAATCCATACATCTTGATTTACGAAAAGAAGATATCCAACATCAAAGAATTCTTACCTATCTTGCAGAATGCAGCCGAAAGTGGCCGTCCATTGTTGGTCATCGCAGAGGATGTAGATTCTGAGGCATTGACAACGTTGGTTGTGAACCGCCTGCGTGCCGGTTTGAAGATATGCGCTGTTAAGGCTCCTGGCTTTGGCGATCGCCGTAAGGCCATGTTGGAAGACATCGCTATCTTGACAGGTGGTGTGGTTATCAGTGAGGAAAAAGGGTTGAAACTTGAGCAGGCTACCCTTGAAATGTTGGGTTCTGCCGAGAAAGTTACGGTCAACAAGGACTACACAACCGTTGTTAACGGTGGTGGACAGAGCGAGAATATCCAGGCTCGTATCAATCAAATCAAGGCCGAGATTGAAAATACCACAAGCTCATACGACAAGGAGAAGTTGCAGGAACGTTTGGCCAAACTCTCTGGTGGCGTAGCCGTTCTTTATGTAGGTGCTAACAGCGAGGTTGAAATGAAGGAGAAGAAAGATCGCGTTGACGATGCTCTGTGTGCAACTCGCGCAGCCATTGAAGAAGGTGTTGTGGCCGGTGGTGGCATCACTTACATCCGTGCGCTCGACGCATTGAAGGGTGTGAAGGGTGTGAATACTGACGAACAGACTGGTATCAACATCGTAGAGCGTGCCATCGAGGAGCCACTTCGACAGATTGTAACCAATGCTGGTGGCGAAGGTGCTGTTGTTGTTGACAAGGTACGTCAGGGCAAAGATGACTACGGATACAATGCTCGTACCGATTCTTACGAGGACTTGCGTAAAGAGGGTATCGTAGATCCGGCGAAAGTTGCTCGTGTGGCACTGGAGAATGCCGCGTCGATTGCAGGCATGTTCTTAACCACTGAATGTCTTATCGTTGACAAGCCAGAGGAAAAACCAGCTATGCCGGCAGCGCCAGGAATGGGTGGCATGATGTAAATATCAATTTGATTAAAATAAACGAGAGGGTGTGTCTATTTGTAGGCACACCCTCTTATTTTATGCATATTGTATAAAAAATGCGTTATTTTATATCAAAAAATTTTGAAATTAAAACCAAAACATATATCTTTGCAACGTAAATACGAAAATATTGATTAAAGTGTTAAGTAGATAAGATATTTTTGATTTGTTTTAGTAGATTAGTTTTTAAGTAGTTTGTTTTTTTAAATCGGATGTCGGGATGACATCCGATTCTTTTTTTTAGACAGACCTTTCCGCATGCTTGGGGCTGTTGTTGAGGGAGGATATATTTGTCTTTTCCTGCCCGTTCATCCGTTTTTTCACTAAAAAATGCTTAATTTTGTCTTGTCATTCTGTCTATATCACCTTTCATCAACGAGCGTGTTACGGTTCAATGTGCTGTAAACCCGTGGAGCAAAGGGGAGAAGAATCGAAATATATGGAGAAACTTATAAAACTTTATGCGCAATGGGCGGGTGAGAAACCTTCCACTATAGAGAAGTTGGAAGGGGCTGGCAGCAATCGTGTTTATTATCGTTTTGGCAACAAATCAGGCCAATCGGTGATCGCAGTGATAGGTACCAGTCGGGATGAGAATCATGCGTTCATTTATTTAACAGAGCATTTTACGGTCAAACAGCTTCCCGTTCCTCAGATTTTGGCTGTTAGTGACGATGAACTGAGGTATCTTCAGACCGATTTGGGACATACTTCGTTGTTTGATATGCTGAAAAGTGCCCGTGATGCTGGCGGCAGATACACGCAAAAAGAAAAGCAGCTGTTGACCAAAACGCTTCAAGCATTGCCCGAAATGCAAGTGAGGGGAGCCGTTGGACTCGACTTTCAACAATGTTATCCACAACCCGAATTCAATGTAGAAAGCGTGTTGTTTGACCTGAACTACTTCAAGTATTGCTTTCTGAAAGCGACAGGAATCGATTTCCACGAGCTGATGTTGGAGGCCAATTTTCGTATGTTTGCCAAAGATTTAACGGCAGAGCCAGCAGAATGTTTCTTGTATCGCGATTTTCAAGCACGCAATGTGATGCTTGACAACGATGGTAATCCCTATTTTATTGACTACCAAGGAGGCAGAAAAGGACCATACTATTATGACTTGGCGTCCTTCTTGTGGCAGGCATCAGCTAAATATCCTTTTAAATTGCGTCGTGATTTGGTTTCTGCTTATTATGAGTCTTTGAAACAATATACGGAAGTTCCATCGAGCAGACACTTCGTTGAGCGATTGAATCTCTTTGTGCTGTTTCGCACGTTACAGGTCTTGGGCGCATACGGCTTTCGTGGATATTTCGAGCGGAAGAAGCATTTTATTCAATCTATTCCAGCAGCCATGCAGAATCTTCGTGAACTTATAAAGCTTGGCGAGCATGTTTTTCCCTATCCATACATGATGAGCATCCTCAAAGAGATGACGGAATTGCCGCAATTTGCCAACAAAGAGGAGCGAAAAGTGAAAAGAACTGACGGCTTCAAGATTACGGATAACAATATATTTAAGGCCAATCCGGTTGATGGACCCGCCACTTTTTCCAAATATGATGATAGAGGTGAGCTGATTGTTCGTGTGAACAGTTTTTCTTATCACAAAGGTATTCCCGAAGATCCCACAGGAAATGGGGGCGGATATGTGTTTGATTGTCGGTCAACTCACAACCCCGGACGATACGAACCTTATAAGAATTTGACGGGTTTGGATGAGCCTGTGATTCGTTTCTTGGAAGATGATGGCGAGATACTCGTCTTCCTTGATAATGTTTACCAACTGGCCGATCATCACGTGGCACGATATCTTGAGCGGGGATTTACCAGTTTGATATTCTCATTTGGTTGCACAGGCGGACAACACCGCAGCGTATATTGCGCGCAACATTTGGCAGAACACATTCATGACAAGTTCGGTATTGAGGTTAGAATCAATCACCGTGAACAGAAAATAGAGCAAACGTTGGAGGCAAAGTAGTCATTTTGTGAGTGAAAACTGAAATGTCTATTGGTTTTGACAGCGTTGAGTGAGAGAGATAAGTAATGATGAATGAAGATAAAGAAATGATGCAAGCGATGATTTTAGCAGCTGGATTGGGGACCAGACTCAAACCGCTGACTGACCATGTGCCAAAGGCTTTGGTGGAAGTTGGTGGAGAACCTTTGCTCAAACAGGTAATATTCAAGTTAAAAGATGCTGGTTTTAATCGTATTATTGTCAATGTGCATCATTTCTCCGAGCAAATTATTCAATACTTAGAAGTAAATCATTATTTTGGTTTAGATATCCGTATCAGCGATGAAACCAACCAGTTGCTCGATACGGGAGGTGGTATTAAGGCTGCAAAGCGCTTGTTTGGGGACGCTAGAATATTGATTCATAACGTTGATATACTAAGCAACATCAACCTTCAACGCTTTTATTTCGCGCATACGGAGGCTGCGGCAACCTTGCTGGTAAGCGAACGTAACACCAATCGTTACCTGCTTTTTGATGACAACATGCGCTTGGTTGGTTGGACGAACGTGAAGACAGGGGAGGTTCGTTCGCCCTATCCAAACTTGAATGTGGCGCAGTATAAGAAACTTGCCTTTGCTGGTATTCACACCTTTTCACCACAGTTGTTTCCATGGATGGATGCTTTTCCTGACCGTTTTGGCGTGATTGATTTCTATTTAAGCGTGTGTAATCAGGTTCCCATCATTGGACATGTAGAGTCAAACCTCAAGTTGATGGATGTTGGCAAGCAAGAAACGCTGCATGAAGCTGAAGAGTTTATGCGTCAACTGTGAGGTTACGTTTCACCTTAGTTAACTCTCAAACCCTATAAGGGAAGTACGGTTGTAAAGCAATCGTCGAATAACTGACTGATTCCTTGTGGTTCTTTTTTGAAAATACCATAAATGGTACTGCCGCTTCCGCTCATGGCTGCATACACAGCCCCTTGCTGGTAGAGCTGCTCTTTGATGTGTTTCAGCTTCGGATACAACTTGAATACGGGTATTTCAAAGTCGTTCAATAGTTCGTTTTTCCACGTTTCAACGGGCTGAACGATGATGTCACGGCAGCATTTGGCAGGTTGTTTCACCTCAATTTTGGCATAAGCATCTTTGGTTGAAACGGCTATGTCGGGCTTAATCAGTGCGAGATAACACCCTTCAAGATTCCTTTTTGGTAGCTCTGTTGGCACGAGTTGGTCACCAATTCCCGTCGCAAACGAAGGTTTGGCGGTGATGAAGAAAGCGCAATCAGCACCCAGTTGGGCAGCATATTGCTCCATGTCAGCGGTGGTGAGATTGAGTTTGAACTGTTCATTGAGCAGTCTGATCATGAAAGCAGCATCACTCGATCCGCCTCCTAAGCCCGCTTGTGAGGGGATTTTCTTGTATAGATGAGCGTGAATACGCGGTAGTGGGAAGTCTTTGGCCAGCAAATGGTAAGCCTGGATGACGAGATTGTTGTCTTCTTGAACATCGAGTGCCATCCCTGTTATCTTCAAATCGCACGGATTATCGGACGGAAACTGTTCGTCCATGCGTGTTATTTCAAGCGTGTCGTGCAACGGAATGGGGAAGAACACGGTTTCTATGTTGTGGTAACCATCTGGCCGAACGCCTACTACGTTAAGGCCTAAATTGATTTTGGCACATGGAAATGTAATCATGTAGCAATGGGTTGATAGACAAAATGCAAATGCCAACAAACAGCATAAACTGCGTTGTTGGCACTTTCTACATTAAATTTATTTTTTTGAATTCTTGATTTTCTCCACGTAAGCATCGATGGCAGCTACGGCTGTGATGTTTACAATGTCGCGCACAGAACATTCGAAGTCAGTAAAATGGATTGGTTTTTTCAATCCCATTTGTATCGGACCGATGATTTCTGCATCCGAATTGAGGGCTTGCAGCAATTTATAACTGCCGTTGGCACTGCTCATGTTTGAGAAAATCAGCGTGTTGACGTTCTTACCCTTCAAGCGAGTGAATGGATATTTGTCGTCCCGTAATTTTTTGTCCATGGCAAAATTAACCTGCATTTCGCCATCAACAGCCAAGTCTGGGAACTCTTGTTGCATTTTTTCTACGGCCGCATGAACCTTTTGTGGACTTCCAATCGTGTCTGTTCCAAAGTTGGAATAGCTAATCATCGCCATGACTGGCTTGTCATTGAAGAATCTTACAGCGTCAGCACTGAGGCGCGCAATGTCATACAGCACATTCTCGTCTGGGTGCCTGTTAATCAAGGTGTCAGAGATGTAGTAGATGCCTTTTTTGGTATCAAGGATGTGCATGGTAGCGAAAGTTTTGAATCCGGGACGAATGCCAATCACCTCTTTGGCCACCTTAATAGTGTTCGAGTATTTTGTGTAGAGTCCTGTGATGAAGCCATCTGCATCACCATTTTCAACCATCGACATGCCAAAATAGTTGCGCTCGTACATCTTGTCGTACGCTTCTTCGAAGGTATACCCTTGTCGTTCAAGCTTTTCTGACATGTGTTTAGCAAACTTCGCGCGCTTTCCTTGTTCCTTATCTGCGCGCATGTCTATGATTTTGATCCCCGTGAGGTCAAGTTTCAGTCTGTTAGCCAGTCGGTTAAGCCTGTCTGGATTTCCTAACAGAATGGGGAAGCAAATGCCTTCTTGCTTCGCCTGCACAGCCGCTTTCATCATGGTGGGGTGTCCACCTTCTGCAAACACAATGCGCTGCGGATGCCGAGCGGCCGTGGCATGCAGGGTTCTCGTAAACTTAGATTCCTGTCCGAGCAACTGCTTCAAATTCTCCTTGTACTTATCCCAGTCCTTGATAGGTGTCCTGGCCACACCACTCTCTACGGCTGCTTTGGCAACAGCCGCACTCACTGCTGTGATGAGGCGCGGGTCTATGGGCTTTGGAATGAAATACTTGGGACCAAAACTCAAGTCATTGATGTGGTAAACTTCATTGACCACATCCGGAATGGGTTGTTTGGCCAGGTCGGCTATGGCATGTACGGCGGCCATCTTCATTTCCTCATTGATGGCCTTGGCATGTACATCCAGCGCACCACGGAAGATGTATGGGAAGCCAATGACATTGTTAATTTGATTAGGATAATCGCTGCGACCGGTTGACATGATGACGTCTGGCCGACTGTCAAGGGCGTCTTCGTAGCTAATTTCAGGCACGGGATTGGCCAATGCGAACACGATAGGGTTGGAAGCCATCGAACGGATCATGTCTTTGGATAGAATATTGCCTCTTGATAAACCCACGAATACGTCGGCATCCTTAAGGGCTTCCTCCAACGTGTGTACGTCCTTGCGGTTGGTAGCGAATATTGCTTTTTCTGGGTTCAGGTCGGTACGGTCTGTTGTAATCACTCCGTGCGAATCCAGCATCAGGATATTTTCTTTCTTCACCCCCAAAGCCACGTACAATTTGGTACAGCTGATGGCAGCAGCTCCTGCGCCATTGATAACCAATTTGGCTTTCTTAATGTCCTTACCGGCAACCTCTAAAGCGTTCTTCAGACCTGCGGCTGATATGATGGCCGTGCCATGTTGGTCATCGTGCATTACGGGGATGTCGAGATTTTTCTTCAACCTTTCCTCGATATAGAAACATTCAGGCGCTTTGATGTCTTCCAGATTGATGCCGCCAAACGACGGTGCAATCCTTTCAACGGTCTCACAAAATTTCACGGGATCTTTCTCGTTTACCTCGATGTCGAACACATCGATGCCGCCATATATCTTGAATAGCAAGCCTTTGCCTTCCATCACGGGCTTACCACTCATGGCACCAATGTCCCCCAAGCCCAGCACTGCCGTGCCGTTGGAGATGACAGCAACTAAGTTGCCCTTGTTGGTATATTTGTAAGCGTCATTTTCATTGTTCTGAATCTCAAGACACGGGTAGGCCACGCCTGGTGAATAGGCCAGACTGAGGTCGGTTTGTGTCCTGTAAGGCTTGGTCGGTTTCACTTCGATTTTGCCGGGACGTTCCCCCTCATGGTAAGCAAGAGCTGCTTCTTTGGTGATTTTTAACATTGGATTATAGTACTAAATGGAGGGTAAAAAGGGCATGAATTTAATAAAAATCTACCCAGCTATCTCTCCCAATGATTAAACGTTTTATTAGTTGATAACGGAACAAAGTTAAGAAAAAACCATTAAAGAATAACAAGTTTTTATGCTTTTTTGTATCTTTGCGCTGTTATGGTAAAAGGAATGAATAGAGTGATCGGTCAAACGCCTTATCGACAAGAGTTGCGTGAGCGTATCTTGAAAGCAGCCATGAACGAATTTTTCGAGAAGGGCATCAAGGCGGTCAAGATGGATGACATCGCCCGGAGATTATCCATATCCAAGCGCACGGTGTACGAGATATACAGCAACAAGGAGGAACTGCTGCTGGAAGGCATGAAAGCTGCCGAGCAAGAATTTGATGAGCACATGAAGGATTTCAGTGAGCAGGACAACCATCATGTCATGGATATATTGATTGAATTCTACAATTACCAGGCCCATCGTTTGTCAGAGATTTCTCCGCTATATTTTGATGAAGTGCAAAAATACAAACGTGTTCAAACTTATCTTGAGAACAAGCATAAGAAACGGGATGAAGATGCGTATAACTTTATTGATAGAGGCGTAAAAGAGGGCTTCTTTAGGCCAGACACTAATTATCACATCGTTGTGGAAGTGGCGCGTGAAGCTGTTCGTTTTGCAATGACCAGTCAGCTGTATAAGGAACATGGCCTACAGATAGTCTTTCGTAACATCATTTTATTATTCATCCGTGGAATATGCACGCTCAACGGATTAAAGATGCTTGAACGCATTGAATGACGAGTAGGAGAGGCCGTTGTCATTTCTCAATAAGGCATTTCTCATGCTTGTTATAATGTCATTGAACCCTTTGGTAAGCAGGTGGTTGATGATAAATTTATCTTGACAACAGCCCGCTTATATTTCGCTTATTGATGAATCAACCTTTCATTGCTTCGAAATACAGCCTAAATGAGAGAGATTTGTAGTTGGTTGATAATGAATGATTTGCATTTGTTGGTAACCATCTTTGCTCCTTCTGAAGTTCATCTCGGCCGCAAAAGCAATGCTCTATGCCTCCAATCTCCATGCTTTTAGCACTTTAGAGCATGATGGTTGTCCGCCAATATGGTGCTAAAAAATGCTGTTTTTGCATCGTTTATGCCGAAAATTCGTTTTTTCTAACCATGCAATTCAATTTTTGCATACCATCGGCCTATTAATTTTTTCTAGATTAGATATTTTTCATAATCGTTTTATTGTCATTTTATAGGACAAAAATAACGAACGAACTTTTTGAGTAGCAGCAGATTGTGAGTAGTGTGAGGTTCGCCAACAAATGACTAACCGTGTTTGTTAAAAAATGCTAACTTCTACTGAAACAAGCCGTTTCATCGCCTTACTCTCAATCAAAATGATTACTTTTGCAGTCGATTATCGGTTCCGTAGCTCAGTTGGATTAGAGCAACAGCCTTCTAAGCTGTGGGTCTTGGGTTCGAACCCCAACGGAATCACTTGAGAACAACAAAAAACAACGAAAACCAAATTCATAACTAATTGGTATTCAATGTTTTATCTGCTATTAGGATAGCGTAATATCACTTTACAAAAAAGGAGCAAAAAGGCACAAAAAGGAACATTTTGGTACATAATCCGTACCAAATTCGTACCACTGCTCGTACCATTTTGCTGTTTTGAGGTTGTAAAATTAATGATAAAGTGATATGAAAACAATACCTTTAAATTATCTATAGAGTTCAGCACCTGAATGAACGTCCAGCAAAATTTAATCTTTTATTTTTTTCTTGTTACGATGCTTACCGTGTGCAATGGTTGCGTAAAGCCCTAATTTGTAACATTTGTAGATGAAGAGAGAGGGATGGGTACCAAGTAGATTGGTTTTCATCTTTGTTTGTGCGGCATGAAAGAACCACCGAACGAGTGGGGCCAGGCCCAAAAGACGAAGTTTGTGATAAGCATCCAAAACTTTCGAATAGCCTTTCAGTTCTTCGTGGTATAAGTTGAGCGTGTACATGGCTTCCTCTGTTTTTGCCAGGAAGCTGACGTTTGATTCAAACTGTTGAAAACCAACAGGATTGTCAATGTGGTAAATGTTGATGCCGGCTGCCTCTAAAGACCTGCCAAACAGCACGTCTTCATAGCCATAGGTTTGTATTCGGTCATCAAAAGGAAGAGCCTCCATCACCGACTTGGCCACCATGAAGTTGGAAGTGTTAAACTGTTGATAAGGTGACTTGTTGCGCTCTGCTGCCGAATGTGAATCCTCAGCCGCAGTCTCATAACGATATTTCAACGTTCCGTCGGCAGGTTTCATCGGGCGTTGCACGCAGTTGCCTCCATAGATGACCATTGCCTGTCGATTTGCTTGAAGATATTGCAGAATGAAATCGTCTCTCGTGATTTTCATGTCACTATCCAAGAACAGCAGCCAGTGATGGCGCGCCATGACAGTAAGTATGTTTCGAATTTTAGCACGTCCTACATTGATGTTCCTACTGATGAATCTACAGTTGTCCAACGCATTGATTTCAGTAGCTTGCAGTTTCGTTTCTGGGCGTGTGGAACCATCATCTACCACGATGATTTCATAGTGTAGTTTGGGTATGTTCGCTGCTTGACAAGCCAGTGCTTTGACCAAATCTACACAACAATCGTTGTAGGTAGGGATTAGGATGGATAGCTCGCTGCGATTCATGGTTGTCTGAAATAATGGGAGTGATATCGTTTGATATGAGTTCAGTTGGTTGTTACAACTGCTCAGCTTTAAGGTACTGCCCCGTAAGACTTGTCTTACAGTTGGCTATCTCTTCAGGTGTGCCTGCGACAACCAATGAGCCGCCCTTGTCACCCCCGTCCGGACCGAGGTCGATGACATAATCGGCATAGTTGATGACATCCAGATTATGTTCGATGACGATGATGGAGTGTCCTCGTTCTATCAATGCATCGAATGCCGACAGCAGACGCTTGATGTCCAGATAATGTAGTCCGGTGGTTGGTTCGTCAAAGATAAATAAGGTAGGCTCTTGCTTCTCGCGCCCAATGAAGTAAGCCAGTTTTACGCGTTGGTTTTCACCACCCGAAAGCGTAGACGAGCTTTGTCCCAACTTGATGTATCCCAATCCCACGTCATCCAGCGGTTGTAGTCGGCTGACAACCGTTTTCTCATTCAAGCGATTGAAGAACTCAAGTGCCTCTGTAACCGTCATGTTCAGCACGTCATTGATGTTTTTTCCATCTACTCGCACATCCAGTATGTCCTTTTTGAATCGTTGACCATGGCACGCTTCGCATTCCAATTCGAGGTCGGCCATAAACTGCATCTCAACGGTGATGGTTCCTGCGCCCTTACATTCTTCGCATCTGCCGCCTTCGGTGTTGAAGGAGAAGTATTGTGGTGAGAAGCCCATTTGCTTGGCAAGCGGTTGTTCGGCAAACAATTGTCTGATGGCATCGTAGGCCTTGACGTAAGTTGCCGCATTGCTGCGCGTGCTCTTGCCTATAGGATTTTGGTCGACAAATTCTACATGCTCGATGTGTTTCCAGTCGCCTTCCAGCGAAATATATTCGCCGGGCTGATCGGCTACCTCATTCAAATGTCGCTTTAAGGCGGGGTAGAGGATGCCCTTCACCAAGGTTGACTTACCCGATCCACTAACGCCAGTCACCACATCCAGCACGTTCAGCGGAAACTTTACATCAATTCCCTTCAAGTTGTTTTGTCTGGCACCTTTCAGTTCGATGGCCATGTTCCATGACCTTCGAGAACTGGGTTTGTCGATTGTTTCTTTTCCTGTGAGGTATTGAATGGTGTGAGAGCGAGAGAATTGTTTGGCAAATTGTTCCTTATTGCGGTCAATATCTTTGATGGATCCATTGAAAACAATTTCTCCACCCAGTCTACCCGCATTGGGACCTACGTCTATCAGGGTGTCTGCGGCTTGCATAATTTCCTTGTCATGCTCCACAACAATAACGGTATTGCCCAATGCTTGTAGCTTTTTTAGCACACTAATCAATCGTTTGGTATCGCGACTATGCAGGCCAATGCTGGGTTCGTCCAGGATATAAAGCGAGCCCACCAAGGAACTTCCCAGTGAAGTAGTGAGGTTGATGCGCTGACTCTCGCCGCCACTCAATGTGTTGGATTGGCGGTTGAGCGTGAGATAGCCCAGTCCCACGTCAATGAGAAACTGCAATCGGTTGTTGATTTCGGTGAGCAATCGTTTGCCAATCTCTGCGTCATGGTCGTCTAAGGCAAGTTGTTTGAACCATGCATGGAGGTTGGAGATGGACATTTCTACCAGGTCAGTGATGCTCATGCCGTTGATTTTCACCCAACTGGCCTCTCTTTTCAGGCGTGTACCATGACAGGTTGGACAAGTGGTTCTGCCCCGATAGCGACTCATCATCACACGGTATTGAATCTTGTATTGATTCTCTTTCACCATTTGGAAAAAGGCATCAATGCTCACTCGGTCACGCTCGTCTTCGTGCATGTCGGATGGTAAGCCATGCCACAGCATGTCTTTCTCTTTTCTTGTCAACTCCAGGTAGGGCTTGAATATCGGGAAGTCGTCTCGTTTCGCTCGTCGACAGAACTCATCTTTCCATTGGCCCATCTTTTCGCCGTGCCAACATTGTACACAACCATCGTAGACGCTGAGGGTAGAGTTGGGAATGACCAGTTTTTCATCAATACCTATGATGCTGCCAAACCCTTCGCAAGTGGGGCATGCTCCCAAAGGAGAATTGAATGAAAACATGTTGTCATTGGGTTCCTCGAAGGTCATTCCATCGGCTTCATAACGCATGGAAAACTCATAAGTTATGTTGGATGGGAAGAACACCAGTCGGCATTCGCCACGTCCTTCGTAGAAGGCAGTTTCGGCTGAGTCTATCAATCGGGAGATGACATCCTTGGCATCGTCAACAGACAGGCGGTCAATCAACAGGAAAATCTCATCAACCTTTGCTTTTCCCAATGCTTCTTTGTCCGCCAGAAAGTCGTCTATCCGCACGAAATCATTCTTGAACCAAAGACGAGTGTAGCCCTCCTGGATTTCCATTTCAAGTTGTTTTTCCAGCGTTCTGCCTTCAATCAGGTGCAATGGAGCCAGGATGGCAAACTTGATTCCCTTAGAGTATTGTTGCGTACAGTTGACGATGTCGTCAGTTGAATGCTTCTTTACCTCTTCGCCACTGGTGGGGGAGTATGTCTTGCCAATGCGCGCAAAAAGCAAACGTAGATATTCGTATATTTCGGTAGACGTGCCTACTGTGCTTCGAGGATTGCGAGAAATCACTTTCTGTTCAATGGCTATGGCAGGTGGTAGTCCCTTGATGAAGTCACATTCGGGTTTGCTCATGCGCCCCAAGAATTGTCTTGCATAGGAGGAAAGTGATTCTACATAGCGACGTTGGCCTTCGGCATATAATGTGTCGAAGGCCAAGGATGATTTGCCGGAACCCGATAGTCCGGCTATAACAATAAATTGATTTCGGGGAATATTGATGCTGATGTTCTTCAGATTGTTGACACGGGCACCTTTTATTTCGATATATTCGTTCATTATCATGAGTTCATTGACATCAAGAACTCGTCATTGCTGTGGGTTCTTATCATTCTGTCATGAATTGAGTTCATTGCTTCAATTGGGTTCATGTCGGCAATATACTTGCGTAGAATCCACATTCTATCCAGTGTGGTCTTGTCTTGCAGCAAGTCGTCACGACGAGTGCTCGATGCAACCAGGTTGACAGCTGGGAAGATGCGCTTGTTAGAAAGTGACCGGTCTAATTGAAGTTCCATGTTACCGGTACCCTTAAACTCTTCGAAGATTACCTCATCCATCTTACTACCCGTATCAATCAGTGCTGTAGCGATGATAGTCAGTGATCCACCGCCTTCAATGTTGCGGGCCGCACCAAAGAATCGTTTCGGCTTTTGTAATGCATTTGCATCCACACCACCGGTCAATACCTTGCCTGAAGCAGGGCTCACGGTATTATAGGCGCGGGCCAAACGGGTAATAGAGTCGAGGAATATCACCACATCATGCCCACATTCAACCATTCGTTTGGCTTTCTCAAGCACGATTCCTGCAATCTTAACATGTCGCTCTGCCGGTTCATCGAACGTGGATGCGATAACTTCTGCATTCACGGTTCGCGCCATGTCGGTCACTTCCTCAGGTCGTTCGTCGATTAAAAGCATCATCAAATACGCCTCGGGGTGGTTGGCAGCGATGGCATTGGCAATATCTTTCATCAAGATGGTCTTACCGGTTTTGGGTTGAGCGACTATCAAGGCACGCTGACCTTTACCGATAGGAGAGAAGAGGTCGACCACTCTTGTTGACAAATTGGTAGTTGCTTTATCGCCACAGAGTGTGAATTTCTCTTCTGGGAAGAGTGGAGTGAGATGTTCAAATTGTATTCTGTCACGAATCTCATTTGGGTTTCTTCCGTTGATTTTGTCGATGTTGGTCAATGGAAAGTACTTCTCTCCGTCATGCGGAGGGCGAACATGACATTGCACCACATCACCCGTCTTCAAGCCATACTTCTTGATTTGTGAGCTGGCCACGTACACATCGTCAGGCGAAGACAGATAATTGTAATCGCTGGAACGCAGAAATCCATAGCCATCTGGCATGATTTCCAGGACACCATTTGCTTCAATAATGTCTGAGAAGTCGTATGCTGGTTGGTTGGAAGCGTTCGTGTTAACAGGCGTTTGGTATGAAGCCGAAGGCATGACGGGTGTGGTTGGATTGTCAAACATGTCATAACTCGGCACCGCACCTTGATCTACGATGGGTAAGTCTTGCACAACGATAAAGTCTGTACCATCGGCAGGATCTCCTTCCCAAATGCCTTCTGCAATGGCCTCGCGACGTTCTTGCTCGTTTTCATTGTGCGCATTCACTTTCGCTTGTAAGCGTTCCAGTAAGTTACTCATACCAGAGTCTTTATGAGATGTGCCTTCTGCATCTGCCTCTGAAGCCTCTTCTTCCGCGTTCTCAGAATCTTTTTCATACACCTCATCATGTGCTTCATTTGAGCGTGATGCTTCGGTATCGTCGTTATCTTCTGCCTCTATTTCTTGCTCTTCTGTATCTTCTTGGTTCTCTTCCTTCTTGGCATCAATCATTGCAAGAAGTTCAAGCTCGCGTTTTGTCTTTCTCCCTCTATGCTTAGGAATGGCTGCAAGTTCTTCTTCCGGTGTCAGTTCCTGCTCTTCTTGTGTCGAAGTATCATCTTTGCTCATGTCATCCTCTTTGAATAAAGAAGTTGGCTCGCTTGCTGGTTTTTCTTTTTCAGGTCGAAGTTCTCACCCTCTTTCCCATTCACCGAGTACACTCTGTCAGTTTCACGTACTGGTATGCGAATACGACGCCGCTTGGTACCTGTGGCGTTTTCATCTGTTTCTGACGTAGCTTGTTTATCGAGTATTGAATATATGATTTCTTCTGGCGTATTGTTTTCGTCAATTTCGGCACCCAGTTTTTGAGCGATATCCGACAATTCCTGGATATCTTTAGATGATAATTCGTCTTTGCTATACATTGTTGTATAATAAGTGTTGATAGAAATTTCTGCGTTTCAGAAGAGAAACGACTTTGTATGTTTTTATTTGTTTGCAAAGATACAAAAAAAGAATGCAGCATAAGGTCACCCAACAATACTTTTTACTGCCTTTAAATTTTGTTAACAGATAGGGTGGAGGTTAGACTTCTATTAACTGGTTCATCAGCAGAAGGAGCTTTAAATCTACAAAGAAGTCTTATTCGTTAAATAGGTTTTAGTGCTGTATGCGATGTATTACGCCCCAAGTTTAGCTGCAAGGGATAGAATACACTCCTATATTCATATTCTTAGAAAGCCAGAAAATAATTCAATCACCCTCAATCCATCGTAAAATAAGAAAAAAAGAGGGGTATCATGTTGCTGATACTCCCTCTTTTCTAAATATTATGAGCTATGTTTCTTGCTTAAGATTTTGCATCAACATGCTCGGCCTTTGAATCCTCCTTCGGCTCACTTGCTACCACTTTTTCTGTAGCTTCGGCTGTATTAGGATCCTCATTGGCGGTTTTGTCTACTTCTCCATTTGACATACTCCAGTCCTCTTGCGATTTGCGAACATAGCTGTTATAGCGCAGTTTCGCCATATCCTCTGCAGCTTGGAACAGTTCATCGGCTTCATGAGGATATGCTTTCTTCACAGACAGGTAGCGAACTTCACCCAATAAGAAATCGCGGAACTTGCTCCAGTCTGGTTCTTTAGAGTCGAGCATGAATGGATTCTTGCCTTCATCGGCCAGCTGAGGATTGTATCTCCACAAGTGCCAGTAACCGCAAGCAACGGCACGAGCTTCCTCTGCCTGGCTCTTACCCATGCCACCCTTGGCTTTCAAGCCGTGGTTGATACAGGGTGAATAGGCGATGATGAGCGATGGTCCGGGATAAGCCTCAGCTTCACGAATGGCTTTCAGCGTTTGAGCCTGGTCGGCACCCATTGCTATCTGTGCAACATACACATACCCATAGGTCGTAGCCATCAAGCCTAAGTCCTTTTTGCGGATGCGCTTTCCTTGGGCTGCGAATTGAGCAATGGCCCCAAGTGGTGTTGCCTTTGAACTCTGTCCACCCGTATTCGAGTAAACTTCCGTATCGAGAACTAAGATATTAACATCTTCACCTGATGCGATAACGTGGTCGAGTCCACCGAAACCGATGTCATACGATGCACCGTCACCACCAATAATCCACTGTGAACGTTTGATGAGGTAGTGCTCCAGCGTCATCAGTTCTTTGCAAGTGTCACAACCTTTCTCTGCACCTGCCTTGATAAGAGGCTTGAGTTGTTCTGTGGCTTCCTTAGAGCCTTGAGCGTCTTCTTTCGCTTCCATCCACTTCTGAACGGCCTCTTTCAACTCGTTAGACGAATCTTCTTTTTCTACCAATTGGTTGAGAAGGACAGCAAGACGGTCACGCATCTTCTTGTTGCCCATTACCATACCCATACCAAATTCGCAGAAGTCTTCAAACAATGAGTTGGCAAAGGCCGGCCCCTTACCGTCTGCATTGGTCGTGTATGGTGTTGAAGGCAGTGATGCAGAGTAAATGGATGAACAACCTGTTGCGTTGGCAAGCATTTCACGATCGCCAAACAATTGTGAAACCAATTTTACATAAGGTGTTTCACCACATCCTGCACATGCACCCGAGAACTCAAACAAGGGTTGTGCAAATTGAGAATTCTTCACATTGCTCTGGATATCAACAAGATGTTGTTTGCTCTTTACATTCTTGGTGAGGTAGTTCCAGTTCTCAATCATCTTCTCATCGCGTGTAAATGGAACCATCTTCAATGCCTTACCTTGTTTGTTTCCAGGGCAGACATCGGCACAGTTACCACAACCTACACAGTCGAGTACACTTACCTGAATGCGGAAGTTCATGCCAGCCATCGGTCTTGGAACCTTCATAGCCAGGGTCTTGTCATTGAAGCCTTTCACCTCTTCCTCATCCAATACAAATGGACGAATGGCTGCGTGAGGACAAACGTAAGCACATTTGTTACACTGGATACAGTTTTCGGGTGTCCACTCTGGGTTGAATGCTTCAACACCTCGCTTCTCATAGGCAGACGAACCATTCAGCATGGTACCGTCAATCATATCGTATTTCACGAAATCGGATACTTTCAGCAAATCGCCATTCTGTGCATTGATAGGACGTACGATTTCCTTGATGTATGCGGGAACATCCTCTTCTGGTGCTTCTTCTTCATCTGCAAGGTCTGCCCATGCTGGGTCAACCGTCAATTGCTGATACTCCACACCGCGTTCTACAGCTGCGTAGTTCTTGTCAACGATGTCCTGTCCCTTGTTACCATAAGACTTCACGATGAATTTCTTCATCTGTTCAACGGCAAGGTCAACAGGAATCACCTCGGTGATACGGAAGAAGGCACTCTGTAGAATGGTGTTGGTACGGTTGCCCAAACCAATTTCTTGTGCAATCTTCGTTGCATTGATGTAATATACCGTAATGTTGTTTTGAGCAAAGTAGCGCTTCAGTCTGTTTGGAATGAAGTTGGCCAACTCTTCTCCCTCAAATACGGTGTTCAAAAGGAAGGTACCATTCTTGCGCAGACCGCGAATCACGTCATACATTCTCAAGTATGCCTGAACGTGGCAAGCCACAAAGTTAGGTGTGATTACTTTGTAGGTAGAGTGAATGGGCTGATCGCCAAAGCGAAGATGTGAGCAGGTGAAACCTCCTGACTTCTTCGAGTCGTACGAGAAGTAGGCCTGACAATATTTATCGGTATTATCACCGATAATCTTCACAGAGTTCTTGTTGGCACCTACAGTACCGTCAGCACCCAGTCCAAAGAACTTAGCTTCGAACGTTCCTTCGGCTCCCAGAGGAATGTCTTCAAGCAAAGGAAGTGAAGTAAAGGTCACGTCATCAACAATACCAACCGTAAAGTGGTTCTTCGGCTCGTTCATCTCCAGGTTGTCAAACACAGAGATGATGTGGCTTGGCGTGATGTCAGCTGAACCCAGTCCATAGCGTCCACCCACAATCAGTGGCTTGTTTTCTACGTCATAGAAAGCACTCTTCACGTCAAGGTACAGCGGTTCGCCTTCGGCACCTGGCTCTTTCGTGCGATCCAACACTGCAATACGCTTAACAGTCTTTGGCACTGCGGCCAACAGGTGTTTTACAGAGAATGGACGATAGAGGTGTACCGAAATCATTCCGACCTTCTTACCTTCCTTCAACTGATGGTCAATCACCTCACGAGCGGCTTCGGTAGCCGAACCCATCAAGATGATGATGTTCTCTGCATCCTCTGCTCCATAATAAGAGAAGATGTGGTATTCGCGACCTGTAAGCTCAGAGATTTGTTTCAGATAGCCTTCCACAACATCTGGCACATCCTCGTAATGCTTGTTGCATGCTTCGCGATGTGTGAAGAATGTCTCTGGGTTTTCAGCCGTACCGCGAGTTACTGGACGCTCTGGAGTGAGTGCGCGGTCGCGGAAACGTTTGATGTCGTCATAGTCAATCAATTTCTTGATTTCCTCTTCGTCAATCATTTCAATTTTTTGATACTCATGCGAAGTACGGAAACCATCGAAGAAATTGATGAAAGGAATGCTTGTCTTTAAGGTAGCCAAATGAGGTACAGTCGACAAATCCATCACCTCTTGAACGGATCCAGCGCAGAACATGGCGAAACCAGTTTGACGGCAAGCCATTACGTCAGAGTGGTCACCAAAGATACACAATGAGTGTGTGGCAATGGTACGCGCCGAAACGTTGATAACGCAAGGCAGCTGTTCGCCAGCTATCTTGTACATGTTTGGTATCATGAGCAGCAAACCCTGCGATGCTGTATAGGTTGTGGTCAATGCGCCTGATTGAAGAGAGCCATGCACGGCACCGGCTGCGCCTCCTTCCGACTGCATTTCTTGTACCGTAACCGTTTGACCAAATAGGTTCTTTCGTCCCTTGGCAGCCCATGTATCAACATGTTCGGCCATAGGAGAAGACGGTGTGATGGGGTAGATGGCAGCTACCTCAGAAAACATGTAACTGATATGAGCTGCGGCTTCGTTACCATCACAAGTGATAAACTTTTTTTCTTTTGCCATTTTGTTATAAATAAAATATGAATAAATGTTTCGTATGAATCTTTTAATTCTTTACTATCATTCTTGTTCTTTTGTTGCTGTATTTATTTGTTCGCTTGTCTTGATTCGCCCCTCTGTCGCTTGTCAATATAGAAAACCAAACAGCCATAGGGGGATGCGGTTGTCTTGCCCCACCTCAGTGTTGTATCGGGCGTAGACGGTATCACTGCTATAATGTATTTTATGTTCGCTCTTTGCATCGCAAATTCTGAACTTCTGTTTGCCGTCAACCAGGTAGAAACGGTCTTTGCCAGCTTGGTTCACTGCGTGGTCTTTCCACATGCAGTTCACGAAGAAAGTCTCCATCAAATCCTGTGTATCTGCCTTGTTCGGATAGATCACATATTGCAAATTGGTGTTGTGCATCATCACTTTGCTGGGTTTCTTCGGGAAATCTTGACCCATGGGATAGATGATGTTAATCAATCGGGCATCGGCCAGGTATTTGATGTAATTCATCACCGTAGCGCGGCTGGTATGTATCTCGTGCGCCAGATTGCTGATGTTGGGCGCACACTGCCCTTCGGTGGCCAACAGGTAGAACAGCTTCTTGATTTTTGTGAGGTATTTCAGTTCGATTTGCTTGATGAGCAGAATGTCTACCTCCGTCATCATGTTCATGGTCTTCAGCAGATTCTCCGAGAAATTGCGATTCTCCAGAAAGAACGGGTAGAAGCCATGGTGGATGTAGTCCATGAAGTATTTCGCCGGACTGGCCTTTGGCAGGATTTGCTTGATGATGTGTTCGTGATTCGTTAGTATCTCGTCAAGCGTGTAAGGCGTAAACTGGTTGTTGGTCTTGAGGTTGAGAAACTCGCGAAACGAGAACCCGCGCAGGTTGTAACTTTTTACAATACCGTTCAGTTCGGGATTCTCTTCCTTGAGCCTCATCACGCTCGAGCCGGTGAAAATCACCTTCAATTCCGGAAAACGGTCGTGGCATCGCCTTAGCTCCTCACTCCAGTTTGGCTGCTTAAACACCTGGTCAATGAGCAGCACCTTACCGCCCTGCTCAACAAATTGCTTCGCAAAATCATCTATTCCGCAGCCTTGGAAGTAGAAGTTGTTCATGTTGATGTACAGGCAGCGGCGATCAGTACTCTCAAAATTTTCTTGTGCGTATTGCAACAAGAATGTGGTCTTTCCCACACCTCTTGTTCCCTTGATGCCAATCAAGCGGTCGTTCCAGTCAATCTCATCCATGAGGGTGCGACGAACTGGCGCTTTGGTGTGCTCTACAAGGTTCTTATGAGTGCGGAAGAAAGATTCCATTTCTAAATCCTTTTAAATTGCATAATCGTCACTGCAAAGATACTATTAATTTCTATAATTGCAAACTCTATATTGCAAAATATCATCTTTTTTTATTATTTTTGTACCCAGTTAAAAGAATGAGGCTTTCTGACAATGAAATTACATATCTTCAATCCAGATCACGATGTAGCATTGGCGTCCAACATGGATGCTTTCACGGCTCCGCATGCTGCACGCGAATTGCGTGCCGACCTGGGCTATCTGCCGGCTCTGTGGGCTGACGATGGTGACATGGTGCTGGTAGATGACGTGTCGGCTGCACTCGAATCGGCACGCCGTCTTGGCGGTTTGGTGCATGATGTGTTGTTTATTTCGCATGCCGATTTGTGCCGTGTTCCCATCGATTTCTCCACGGTGAAGGTCGAACCTTGGGGGTGGAACAGGGCCTTGTGTCACTATTTAGTGTCGTCCAACGCGACGTTTAGACAAACAGTGCCCACGGCCAAGCAATTAGATGTTATGCGCAAACTGAGCAGTCGCACGTTCGCTGCAACCCATTTGCTACCTGTTCTTGCAGCATCACACGAGCGTTTCGTAGGAACCAGCACTTTTTTCTCGGGCGATGCCGCTCAGTTGGCCGACCGGCTCATGGTAGATGGCGAGCGATTTGTATTGAAGGCACCTTGGAGCAGTAGCGGCAGGGGGTTGAGATATGTAGATCATGATTTCAGTGGCCATGTTGAAGGTTGGTGCCGAAACCTCATCAAGAAGCAGGGTGGCATCATGATAGAACCGCAATATAATAAGGTCTGTGATTTTGGAATGGAATTCATGGCTATGGACAACGGCCGTGTGGCATACCTTGGTCTGTCACTGTTCTCGACAGTTCATGGCGCTTATACGGGTAACGTCATCGCTTCGGAGGCGGTGAAGCGCGACATGATGGCGCGGTATGTACCCCTCGAATTGCTCGATTTCATTCAGGCGCATGTCATCTCGCTGGTGGGTTCGCTCTTCAAAGGCAAATATGTGGGGCCGTTTGGCATCGACATGATGGTGGTGAGGATGGAGGATCGGGAGGAGTTGTGCATCCATCCTTGTGTCGAACTCAATCTCCGCCGTACCATGGGGCATGTGGCCTTGGCGTTGACCGAACCGCAGTCTACCGCCCCCAAACAACTCATGCATGTGGAGTACACCGATAAGTATCGCTTGAAAGTGTCGTTGGCCGGTGATGATTTGCTGATACCGTACGTTTTATAAACCAATTGATACAAAGCTCGTTATTTACTTCTGTTGAAGTAAAGCATGTCCTCATTTCTCTTCTTTTTTCCCTTGTGAAACTAAAAGCATTGACTTTGAAGGTTAATGTCTATGACTTTGGGGTCCAAAGTGTATGACATTGGTGCCCAAAGTCAACGCCCTTGGTTGGCGGCCTTTGTGGGGTGCCATCCATGGAGGCTATGACCTTCGTTTTTAATTCGATTTTTTGGGGGATTTCGTGCGAGATTTACTCGGGTTTTTCAGATAGCGCGTCCAAGCGTATGGCCGTCGGTTGAGCAAATAGTTGGGGTCGTCCATGTGCCTGTACGCCTCGCGCTCGAACGAAATGTTGAGGTAGGCGCGCCCGCTCATTGGCAGGCGAATGAGCCACTCGATGACGTAGAAGAGATAGAAGAATACAAATCCCAGTTCAATCATCTGCCGGGTATGGATGCGCTCATGCTGAATAAGGTCGGCCGTGATGGTCGTTCCTTTGCGGCAAAACAACATTCCCAGAATGTTGATGGCATCATAATTTTTGAAGGGTATCAGTCGGTTGTGAACGATGAGCATGGGTGTGATGTGAACGATTTTTGTGTGGTTCCGTGTTTTATTATTCCACGTTTTTTCTGGTGATGATGTAGGCACTCAGCAAAACGAGAATGCCGGCCACCGGTTTGTCCCAGGTCAGCACGTCCTGTCCGATGTAGATGGCTACCAACGAAGCAACCACAGGTTGCAGATTGGTGTAAATGCTTACGGTGGTAGCGGGCAGGTAGCGCATGGCGAACGGTATGGCAAAGTAGCCCATCACGGTAGCGAACAGCACGATGAAGGCCATTTCGGCTACGCCTGTCCAGGCCCATGCGGCAGAGAAAAGTTTCTGCTGACCCCATTCGGGGGCGGCGAAAGGCAGCACGGCGATGGTAGAAATGAGGAAAATCCACTTCATCTGGGTCACGGCCGAGTATTTCTGAGAAACGTTTCGAGTAATCAACAGATAGATGACCCAGGTGAGCAGACTCAGAATGGTGAGGAAGATGCCCAGCACGTCGTTGGTTCCTGAGCCGCTCTGCCAGCCCATGAAGACCATCAAGAGCGCGCCGGCAATACCGATGAGAACGCCTATCGTCTTCTTTCCATTGAGCGTCTCTTTCAAAAAAGCTGCCGCCATCAGCATGGTGGCAACGGGTGTCAGTGTGGCAATCAGTGAGAAGTAAACCGGCGTGGTGTATACCAAAGCCCAGGCGGTGAGCGTTTGTGAAACCACAAATCCAAGCAAACCACCCAACATGATGATGAACAGGTCTTTGCGCTCAACAGGCTCTTTGGGCATGAACAGACTAATCAACCAGAATATCACCGCAGCACCCAGGCATCGAGTGAACATGTATCCCATGGGCGACACCCATTCGTCGAGCAAGAGTTTGGTAACGGGTACACCTAAACCAAAGATTACGTTGGCCAGTATCACGGCACTGTGTGCCTGTATTTTGTTTTTATTTTTCATCATGTTTAATTGGGTTTGCGTTGCGAGTAGATGGTCATTCATCGTCTACAAATCAACTGCAAATATAGTATTTTTTTGGAGAATGCCGGGTAGCTCAAATAAAAATGATATATTTGTAGGATTAAACGATAACGATGCAGACCATGAACACGAATAAGATTCAGACAACTTTTACGCCCGACCGATTTCAACAGGCGGTGATACAGGCTGAGGGTGGGTACCATCTGGTGCTGGCTCCGCCGGGATGTGGCAAGACCCAAATTCTTACCGAGCGCATTCGTAGGGCACACGAACAAGGAATGCCATTCGATAAGATGCTGTGTTTGACGTTTACAAACCGCGCTGCCCGTGGCATGAAAGAACGTATTGAGGCGCATATCGCGGATGAAGGCGTGAACGAGGTGTATGTGGGAAACGTGCATCGGTTTTGTTCCAAATTCTTGTTCGATAACAGTTTGGTGCCTGCCGAGAGTTCGGTTATTGACGATGAAGATGCTTTCAGCATCCTGGCTCGCTATCGGGATGAGGATGAATATGCGGTGCAGGCGAATTATCGAGCGAAGAGTGAATATATAGAGGTTTTTCATTTTGCGGGATTCATCCATCAACTGGTGCATGAACATCCCAAAAAACTGCGTCTACACCCTGAATGTGTGACGGCAAGGGACGTGACGGCGTTGCGCACCCTGTGCCAAGTGCAACAAATGGAGATGACGCCTGAGACGATGCTCGATGTGTTCACGCATTCGGATGTGTATGAGGATCTCATCCAAACCGAGGCATACGACTTGGGAAGTCAGCGTGACATTGGCGCCTTACTGAAAAAAATGGAGCAGGCGCGGCATTACATGGCATACAAAAAAGAGAACAAGTTGCTGGATTTTGAGGACTTGTTGATGCTTACTTACGATGCGCTGCGGGCCGACGACAAGCATGAGCTGAAGCGGTATGACTGGATACAGGTTGATGAGGTGCAAGACCTCAACCCGTTGCAGCTGGCACTTGTCGACGGATTTACAAGTAGCGACTTCCACACCGTGATGTATCTGGGTGACGAGCAGCAGGCCATCTTTTCGTTCATGGGTGCCAAGATGAGCACGCTGGACGCCCTGAGGGAGCGTTGTGAGGGGCATGTTCACCGGCTATTTGTCAACCATCGTTCCCCACAATACTTGCTTGACGTGTTCAATGTTTATGCCGAACAGCAGCTGGGAATAGACAAAAACGTGCTGCCAACGACCAATTATCTTCCCCAACGCAAGGGAGATGAGTTGCAAGTGATGGATAGTGTGACCATTGACTCGGAATATCGTGACGTCGCCGATGTGGTATTTCGGTTGCAAGCGGCGGATGCGAAGGAGACAACGGCGGTCATCGTGAGTGCCAATGCCGATGCCGAAATGATGAGTAGGGCGTTGAACGATTTGTCATTATCGCATTTTAAGGTGTCAGGAGATGATTTGTTCGCCTCACAGGGCGTAAAGTTGCTGCTGGCTCACCTGAATGTTTTGGCCAACGAGCACAACTTCATCGGGTGGTCACGATTGTTCATGGGGCTGCATGTCTTTGAGAGCAATGCGGCAGCGCGTGGCTTTGTGCGGGGATTGTTGGACAGGGCGATGCTGCCAACCGACCTTCTGACGTACCCAGAGAGCAGTTATGTGCAGGAATTTGTAAAGTGTTATGAGCAGCAGGATATTGTGGTGTTCGACACAGAGACCACCGGACTGAACGTTTTTGAGGACGACATCGTGCAGATTGCAGCTGTCAGGATGCGGCAAGGGAAAGTGGTTCCCGGCTCGTCGTTTGTAGTTTTTATGGAAACCGACCGTGACATTCCGCAACAACTGGGAGAGATTGAAAATCCATTGATTGCTGAAATGCAGCGACATGTGCTGCATAGTCATGCTGAAGGATTGCAGATGTTCATGGATTATGTGGGCGACAGCATGCTGTTGGGACACAATGCCGACTACGATTATCATATTCTGGATTTCAATCTGCAACGCTATTTGCCCGCCATATCGTTGAAAGAGCAGTGTCCGCGCTATCTGGATTCGCTCAAACTCGTTCGGTTGTTGGAGCCAAACCTGCGTGAGTACAAACTCAAGCATTTGCTCTCGGTGTTGCATTTGGAAGGAGAAAACGCCCATTTGGCCGATGCCGACGTTGACGCAACGTGCAATGTGGTGCGCCATTGCTATGGAAAAGCCAAGCTCATGGTGCCTTCTCAGTTGGAATGGATACGCCATCCGCGGTTCAAGAAGCGGGCAGAGGTGTTGCGAAAAAACTATTCAGACATATACAATGCGGCCAAACAGCGGCTGTATCAGCGAGAAAAACCTGGCGATGAGCCTGTATTGGTGCGGGAAATGCAACGCTTCTATGCGTTTCTTTGTAGTGAAAAATTGTTGGAACCGCAAGATAAGTTGCATTATGTCACGCAGTTTCTCACGGATGATATCATTGACCAAGCAGTGGCACCATCGTTGGTGGAGCAGCTGTGGGCCTACGTTACGGAAATAAACACGCTGAAAGAGGCCGACTTGTGCAATAGTCAAACGCTGCAAGAGCGTATCTTCGTGACAACCGTTCACAAGGCGAAAGGACTGGAGTTTGACAATGTCATCATTTTTGATGCCGTTGACGGGCGCTATCCCAACTTCTACAATCAAAACAACGAACGGCTGTTGGCCGAAGACAAGCGTAAATTTTATGTAGCCATGACGCGGGCCAAGAAACGTCTTTATGTGGCTTGGTCGACCACAAGGATAGACTATTACAATCGTTCTCACCCGCGCGACATCACTCCCTTCATGACGCCAATTTTGAAATTCTTCGAAGAATGAGGGTAAAGGGGGTTGCAAGCTCAGTTTAATGTCTTTAACTTCTTGGTAAAGACTTGCGAAAAGAGCATGAAAAATGGATTCACGGTGTCGGTTGAAACCATGAATCCATTTTCGCTATTTGCTCGCACTATTTGCGCACAGGGATGTTCTTCAATATCTCAAGAAGGTGATCCCAAACCATTTGTACGGTAGGGATGTGCAAACGTTCATCGGGTGTATGAACGAAACGAAGTGTGGGTCCGAAGCTAACCATGTCGATATGGGGATAACGTTCGGAGAACAAACCGCACTCAAGACCAGCATGAATGCCCAATACTTCTGGCTCTTTGTTGAACAATTTCTTGTAAGCATCGACCGTCAGCTTCACTAATTTGCTGTCTGGGTTCATGTTCCAAGCCGGATAACCATCGGTTTGTTCAACCTTAGCGCCTGCCAATTGGTAAGCAGCCTTCACGGTGTTACACATGTTGTCTAAATTGCTCATCACGTTGCTGCGTTGCGACGACAAAATTTCAATCTTGCCATCCATGGTCTTCACCGCTGCCACGTTGCTTGATGTTTCAACCATATTGGCCAATAATTCATCTTGGCACATGGCAAAGATGCCATTGTCAACGGCTTGCAGAGCCAGTATCAGTTTGCTGCTTACATCCTTTGGAAGCACCTGTTGGGGCTCGGTACTTTCCATGTTGAACACCATGTCGGTATCTGTAACATGAAACTCTTGCATCACGTCATGCTGGAAAACATTCCAATCGGCACGCACTTGCTCTTTCGCATCATTGGGAACGGCGAACACAACCTTTCCATCACGCGGGATGGCGTTGTGCAATTTGCCACTATTAAAACTTGCTAAGCGCAAATCAAACTTCTCTTGTTCGTTGAAAAGAAATCTCGTTAAAACCTTGATGGCATTGGCACGCTTCTTATTGATGTCGTCACCAGAGTGGCCTCCCACCAAACCTTTCAGCGAGATTTGCATGAAGAAGTGGTCCTTTGGAGCCTCTTCTTCCTTGTAGTCGAAGGTGGCAATGGTGCTACGGCCACCCGCACAGCTTACATATATTTTGCCTTCGTCTTCAGAATCTAAGTTGATGAGATAATCACCCGTCATGAATCCAGCTTTCATTCCCAACGCACCCGTTAGCTGTGTCTCTTCGTCAACGGTGAAAACACATTCTATCGGGCCGTGTTCGATGTCGTCACTTTCGAGCACAGCCAACTCCATAGCCACACCGATGCCATCGTCTGCCCCGAGCGTTGTGCCCTTGGCAGTAAGCCATTCGCCATCAATGTAGGTCTGGATGGCATCCTTATCGAAATCGAACTCAACGTCCACAAGTTTGTCACACACCATGTCCATGTGGCTCTGGAGTATCACCGTAGCACGATCCTCGTAGCCTTTGGTGGCTGGTTTGCGGATAATCACGTTGCCTGTTTCATCTACTGACGTTTCCAGTTGATGACTCTTGCCAAACTCTTTGAGGTATTCTATCATCTTTTCCTCACGCTTGGAAGGGCGTGGTATCTCGTTAATTTTGGCGAACTGCTTGAAGACGCTAGCTGGTTGTAAGTCTTTCTTTTCCATACTATTTTTTCTTATTTTATTTTGTATATTGCTCTATTTGCACTACCTTTGCCAAATTGAAATGACAAAGTGACACTGCAAATATAATAAGAAATGTTGAAAACATTACTTCTTAGCATGTTAATAATTGCAATATGTATTGCATTGATGGCTGTGAAATTGATTTTTCAGAAGAATGGAAAGTTCGATTCCATGCACATACATGACAGTGACGCTATGAAAGAACGTGGCATTCATTGTGTGGTAGATCAAGACAAAGAGGCAAGAAAGCAGAATAAGGCGTTTTGAAATGGATGTCATGGGCAGCATGCTGTCATGCTCATGAAACAAAATAATATGTAAACAATTAAATATCAAAATATAAAATGAAGAAAAAGATTATCCGTTCGGTAGCGGTTGCAGCACTCGCAACACTGGCTTTCACGGCATGTGACAATTCAAAACCTCAGGTTGATAAGAAGTCAGAAGGTACAACAGCTGCTGTTCCTACAGACATGAAAATTGCCTATGTTGAGGTAGACAGCATCATGACCCAGTATAAGTTCTGCAAAGACTATAGTTTGATTTTGCAGAAGAAGGGGCAAAACATTCAGAACACGTTGGCTGGAAAGCAGAAACAATTGGAGCAAGCAGCTGCTAACTTCCAGCAGAAGCTTCAACAAAACGCATATACTCGTGACCAGGCAGAATCCATTCAAGCTGGATTGCAGAAGCAAAGTGCCGATCTTCAGGCGCTCAATCAGCGTTTGAGCAATGAGTTTCAAACAGAAACCGATAAGTATAACAAGGCTCTCCGCGATTCTATTCAGCACTTCTTGGCAAGCTACAACAAGGATAAGAAGTATAGTCTTATCCTTTCCAAGGCAGGAGATAATCTGCTGTATGCCGACAAGAGCTATGACATCACCAAGGATGTGGTTGCTGGTTTGAACAAGGCTTATAAGCCAATCGACACAAAGAAAAAAGCTGACGCAAAGAAATAAGAACGTTTCTTTTGCACAGTTTCCTATATTGTCATTGTACATGATAAAATCGCGAGCACCTTGTTCGCGATTTTTTTTTTGCTTAATTCAGCAAAACTTCAATGAGAAAGTAGTGAACGTTCATGAGTAATTGATGGGATTTTAACAGGTTTGTAATATGATATAATTATTTTTGGCGCGAACAAATCTTATAACCATTGTATGATGAAAAGGTGGATTGGCACTTGTATGCTGTTGTTAGTTGTTTCCATGGCCATGATGGCACAAGGAAACAGAACGCAAAGGGTATTGGGTAGGGTGACGGACGTTCATGGAAATCCGTTGGCTGATGTTAGTTTGAGCATTGTAAACGCGGAGCCTTCAATCACCCAAACCACAGATAAAGCGGGTCGTTTTGAACTACAAGTTCCGATGGGCAGGCAAGTTTTGCGGGCCAGTTCAGTGGGCTACCAGGACAAGGAGATCAGCTTGTTGTTGGTTATGGGTGAAGAAGTGTCACTTGATGTCAAACTGGAGTCTGCCACTTATAATCTCAAGGGCGTAGAGGTGAAGCGATATTACAACAAAGCTCGGCCCCTACAGCAGCTTGCCTATGCAGGCGCTCGCAGCTTTAGTGTGGAAGAAACAGAGCGATATGCGGGTTCGTTAGGCGATCCAAGCAGGATGGTGAGGAGCTTTGCAGGCGTGATGCCCATCAATGATTCGCGTAATGAGATTGTGGTGAGAGGCAACTCGTCATTAGGGGTTCAATATCGATTGGATGGGATTGAAATTCCAAATCCTAACCATTTCAACGCCGGACTGGGAATGACGGCTGGACAGGTAACTGCCCTTAATATGAATGTTGTTACCAACTCTGATTTTTTGTTGGGCGGTTGGCAGGCAACAAAAGGCAATGCACTTGCGGCAATCTTTGATTTGAATCTGAGAAAAGGCAATCCCAACAACCATCAAATGCGCTTCCAGATGGGCTATAATGGGGCCGAACTCATGACAGAGGGGCCGATGATCAAGGACGGTTCGATGACCTATCTTGCCTCCTATCGTTATTCCATCCCAGAGTTGGCAAGCTATGCCATGAAGATTTTCGGCAAATCCATGGCCGTTGTGCCAAGATATCAAGACCTAACAACCAAGATAGATTGGCGCATCCACGAGGGTCACACGCTTTCATTAATTGGCATTGTAGGTACTAGTAGCATTCATCTCAAGACATCAGAACTCTCCGGGGCGGGTATGACCGTGCAAGTTGACAATCTATCGTTTGACCAAAAGGTTAACTTACGCAGTGGCTTGGCATTGTTAGGTATGGTCTATCATGGGCAACTGGCTGCTCGGACCGATCTTCATGCCACACTTTCTTGGAACTACAATGATATAAAGATGAGAGTGTACAATAAGGAAATGGCCAATCAAGAAGACTTTAAAATGATTTTTACGGATCTAACCAAGGAACATAAACTCTCGTTTTCGGCCGACATCCGTCATCGATTATCCACGCATCACGACAATCTTTATGTGGGTACGGTTGTCGATCAATATTTTCTCAATATGTTCAATGAGGTGGAAGATATACCCTATCCCCTCAATGACGATACAAGCACATTATCCCTTTATCGCGCTTATGCGCAGTATCAGCATTTGTTCAGCGATGCTTTTACTGTCACTGCAGGCGTACATGGTAGTTATTTGCCCCTGAATGGTAACTATGCTTTGGAACCACGCGCTGCTGCTGAGTTGAAACTTGGTACCCATCACACCATTGGCCTCGCAGGAGGCCTTTACAGTCAGTTGCCTCCGCACACTTTTTTCTTTGTCAGAGAGGCCGATGGTCATTATTCGGACAGCAATCATCACTTGGGTTTTTCCAAGAGTTGGCATGCAAACCTCTCGCACAACTACCAAATTAACAAGGATTGGCGTGTGCATACAGAACTATATTATCAATGGCTTTTTGATATTGCGGCTGAGAACAAAGCCTATGGAGTGTCGCTACTCAATTATGGAGCAGGCGAAAACTCCATGGAACGCATCGCCGGACTTCGCAATATTGGCAGGGGACGAAACTATGGACTTGAACTTACGGTGGAAAAATTCTTCAGCAAAAATTATTTCTTCTTGATGTCCGGCACCCTCTATCGCTCACGCTATACCGACCCAGTACTCAACCATGAATTCAGCACAGTGTTTGATGGTGGTTACATCCTCAATGTCACTGGTGGGTTTGAATGGCCTGTGAGCAGCAAGTGGACCCTCTTTGCCTCACCTCAGTTGGCGCTCTCGGGTGGCTTGAGATACACGCCTGTTGACGAGGTGGCATCTCAAGCGACTCACGACCAGGTGTACCAATACGATAAGTGGTATCAAGAACAAATGCCTGTTTACTTCAGATTGGACACTCGTTTGGGCGGCAGACTGAATGGTAAGAAGGTCTCACAGGAGTGGGGAATTGACTTAATTAACCTCACCGATCGAAAAAATATAGCATACATATTTTATGATATTGACAAAGGTGCGTATGTGTCACAATATCATTTCTCCTTTTTCCCCATGGTAGTCTACCGCCTGCATTTTGGTCTGTAAGCTCAAAAGATGTCCATTGGTGAGCGTGCATGATGCTCTTGTCACGGTTTTGAAAGCACAAAGCATGTGAACGTACGTGCTTAATGGTTATGTACTTCTTATTTGAATCTTCGCGATGATTTTAAAAATCTTTTCATTATTTTTGTCATCAAATAGAAAGTATGGCATGAAAAGATTATTCTCCGTTTTATTATTTATATGGATGACGCAGTGGGTTGTCGCCATACCAGTCAAAAAGAGCGGGTGGAAAATCATTCGTCTTGCGAGTGGAGTGGAGGTTAGAGCAATGTTCAAAGGCGATGAATACCTGCATTACATGGAGGCTGAAGATGGTCAGAAATACGTTTTAGACGAACAACTTCAGGCTTATCAACCTGCCGATTTCATGACCTTAGCAAGAAAAACTGCTGCAAAAAGGCGCAGATTAGCCGTTCGTAGACAGGCAAAGACACGGGCTTCCTTAGGCGAAAAGCACGCTGGCTATGAAGGAAAGAAAAAAGGTTTGATGATTTTGGTGGATTTTGAGGATGCCAAATTCAACGAAACGCATACAAAAGAGCTTTACCAACAGATAACCAACAAGCTGGGATTTGTTCACAAATTAGGATTTAGAGGTAGTGTAAGAGATTATTTCCGCGACCAGAGTAGAGGGAAATTTGATTTAACCTTTGATGTTGTAGGCCCCATACGCATGAAGAAAGGCTATGCTTACTATGGTGCCAACGACCGTGAAGGTTACGATATCCGTCCGCAAGAAATGATACAAGAGGCCTGCTTGGGTGCAGATGCGGAGGTTGATTTTCGAGATTATGATTGGGACAACGATGGGAAAGTTGATGCGCTGTACGTGTTGTATGCCGGTCAAGGGGAAAATTCAGCAGATGGGCAAGATTCCAAGCGCGTGTGGCCTCACCAGGCGGAGCTGTCTGAAAACAACTTTGATTTTAACTTGGATCAAGTAACCATCGATTCTTATGCCTGCGGTCCTGAATTGTCTTCACGAACAAAAATTGAAGGTATCGGAACCATCTGTCATGAGTTTTCGCATGTGTTAGGACTTCCTGACATGTATGACACGCTCAATAGCGAGGCTTATGGCATGTTTTCATGGGATGTAATGGATCAAGGAAGTTACAACGGTGATGGCTTTGTTCCGGCTGGTTATACCAGTTATGAACGTACTTATTTAGGTTGGTTAAATCCGATAGAACTAACCAGCGACCTCACTGTTACGAATATGAAGCCGCTCAGTGAGCAAGGTGAGGCGTATGTCATTTACAACGAAAATAATAGAAACGAATATTATCTGTTGGAAAACAGGCGCAAAACAGGTTGGGATGCAGGACTTGGCGGAGAAGGATTGCTGATTCTGCACGTTGATTTTGATGCCAAGACATGGGCCGATAATACTGTTAACAGTCAGAAAAATCATCAGAGATGTACCATTTTTCATGCTGACAATTCGGATGCTTACCTTGACAAATTCGGAATTTATAGTGCCTCAGAGATTGCAGGCGATGCTTATCCGTTTAGGGCTAATGACAGTCTGACTGCCAACTCTAAGCCTGCGGCTCGCTTGTTCAATGCGAACAGGTGGGGAACCTATTTCATGCATAAGGACGTGAATGAGATTACAAGAAATGAGGACGGAACCATATCTTTTCGCTTTAAGGTGGTTGCAGCCTCGACGAAACCGAATCAGACACCGTCTGATGGCATTCTATTCCATGAAACATTTGACCTGTGTAAGGGTACAGGTGGAAATGACGGCAAGTTTAGCGGGCAAGTGGCCCGAAGCATGAATGATTTCATGACGGATGTGAAAGGCTGGAACGTTCCATCTGGTGCCGCATACGGTGGCGATCGATGTGCAAAGTTTGGCACTTCATCAAAGAATGGTACCGTGTTTTCACCCGAATTTGATGCGCACGGTAATGACACACTCATCTTCGTAGCTGCACCTTTTGGAAAAGATGAAAACACGTTGGATGTACGCGTCAACGACTCGCTGTTGGGTGTCTTTACATTAGAAAGGGGGAAGTGGACTACCATCAAGGTTCCTTTCACGGGAACCGGAGCGACGACCATTCAGTTTGTACCTTACAACCGCTTTTTCTTGGATGATGTAAAGGTGATAGGACCTACGAGAAAGCAGGAAACTGGCATCAAACAGCTTGATGCGAAGCTCGACACTCATCAGCCTTCCAAAATTTATAATCTCAATGGGCAGTTCGTGGGAACAAAACTCGATGCCCTGCCAAAGGGGATATACATATCGAATGGAAAGAAAATTCTGAAATATTGAGCTAACAGTCAACCGACCGTCTTAAGGGATTTTGAGCTGTAGGGGCGTGATTCATCACGCTCCGAATTGTAGGATGGTGATGGATCGCATCATGCCTGCAATCAGCTTGTCTATTTCATGAAATATTTTTACATGCGCCTTCAATACTCGCGTATTTGCAACCAACAGGAAGGTAGTGCGCAAATACGCAAATTATAGGCTGGTTTCATATTCTGTTGTGATACAATGAGTTACTGCGATGAAGGGCTTTTTCGATTAAAAGGTGAATCCATTATTGGGCCAATAGCATGTTTGTTGACCTCCAATATGCATGCTATTATGCAACAAAGTCATATTGGTTGGAGGCCAATATGTTATTACTAATACGGCAATAGGATGCAAATTGGGAGAAACACCGTGTTCCGTTGCTGTGAAAAACGGTTTTTCAATGTTTTGAGGTGCATAAAAACACCTCCTCAACCTTCGCATTTTTTCTATTTTGAAACTTGAAAATTTTGAAATAAACGGACAAGTGATGATTGTCTTTCCTCTCTAAAAAAGCGTTTTGTAACTACAGAATGGGCTCCTGAAGGCGTGCTGTTGTCTGTGTAGCTCGACAACGTGGCATAGCAAAAAAAAATTGATTGTCTCACGACAACCAATCTTCATTAACCTTAATAATCTAATACCATGAAAAACACAATGCAAAGGTAGTAAAATATTCCATTCGTGCAAGTTTTCTGGTCTATACAGGGTGTTTTTATAACATAAATTATATTTTCATTCTACCATTTAAACTTCCTTTGCATCCTTCAGGGCTGTTCTCACATATTTTTATCCCTTTTGTATTTCCTTGAATATTGCTTGCAGATTTCAAGTATCATTTGATTTTTTGGATGTAGTTGCATAAAGCGATGTTTTTGTGTTTCATTAGATTCCATATAACAAAGTTGCTACAATTTCAATAAGATGTGCAACTTTTATGTTAATATCTTGTTGAATTAATAGAGTTAATCAATATTTATGTATAATTAACGATTCGGGGGGGGGTAATTTTAACAAAACTTCATAATTTTGCACCGATTATTAGAACGACTTATCCACATTTTAAAGTCGTACTTAATTTTAAAATGTTAAACTAAATATAGATTTTATGAGGAAAAGTTATGTAACGCCAAGTATCTTATTGCTTCCCCTGCAAGTCGGACCCAATGCGGGAGTGAGTGGTGAAGACAATGGGGGTATGAAACCCATTGGTGCAAAGGACGGAGCGTACGACGAAGACATCGACATGAATGCCGGATGGTTCGACTGATGGCATCAATGCTGTATGTATGTTTTGAAACAGTAAAAAAGATTTAAAGAAAATGCAATGAAAAATTTTACTTCTTCGAGGTCGTATAGACCTCAAGTGTGGCAACGCTGCCTGCTCATGCTCGCCATGATGCTCACCTTTGGAGTGGCTGCTTTTGCCCAAAGCTACACCTACAAAGTGTCAAAGATAGACATTGGTTGTGGAGCGTCTGGGGGATCTGTTACGTTAAGTGTGACAGGCACGAGCGGAGTTAAGCCTAATGGCTCAGCACAACTTCGTAGGCCAGGTAATCCCACCAGCGTCATCACAGTAAATGGTGTACAGCAGTTGGATGATGCCAATTTGCGGCAGTCGTCAACCGATCCTAACACGTGGACTAAAACATGGTATAACCTTTCAGAGGGCACATACGACGTGTACTTCCTTATCACTACTGGCAAAAAACAAGAGTATGCTGGTCGGGTAGAGGTAAAGAAAATCAACGAAACGTATTATACGCCTGACATGGACTGTACCCAGTCGGATCCCTATTGCACTTCCAGGGGTAGAAACAATGGAAGCATTGAGGTAAAAGTGCACAATGGTTTAGGTCCTTTCCACTTTACGGCTGAAATAACAAGTACAGATGGTACGAAGAAAACACTGACATCGGGCGCTTCTCCCACCAACGAACGTACCTGGAAAATAGAAAACCTTTCGGAAGGCGATGAAGTGAAGATAACCGTGGCAGATACACAAAATGGTATATGTCCCACTACTGCAACGGCAGCTACGATCACAAGAAAAATGGGAAGAGCCAGTGGCCCGGGTGTGACACATACGTCAAGTTATTATCGTGAATATTTAGGTAACTGCCAGTTTAATGATTATGTACGCTTCCGAGTTTCTGGTGGTACGGCAGAGTCGACGCAAGAACAGATAGAGCTGATTAAGAAAACGGCTCGGCTGACTTTTCAAAATCAAGAAAATGCAGTGGCAAAATTGGAATATGATGAGAGCAGGAGCGGTACCTCAGACAATAACACATATCTAACTTTCAAGGTTATCAATACGGGAATTGACTTTACGGGTCGATCTTTATCTCTGAATTATGAAGACTTGTGTTCTGGATCTATGACAAAAGTGTGGGGAACGCTTACCAGAGTAGTCGACTTTGGTGCTCCGGCGTCTGACCACTTTCTCAGGGAGTCTATGAAACTGACACCCACCGCCAGCGTAGAAGTTGACAATAACTGCAATACCAAGAGAAACTACACGCTAAGTTATGACATCACGGGGGAAAGTATTAAATACTATTTCCCCACGGGAACAAAGGCGCAAATCCAACAAAAACAAGGAGATGGCAGCTGGAAGACACTGCCCATCAATGTGCCACTCGATGGTGTACCCCTGTTTGAAGAAGCACCGCGTCGCAACCTTAATCTCAACGAGTATGGTGCTGGCACTTACCGCATCGTATATACCGATGGATGCAGCACGGTAGCACTTTCAAAGGAAGCTGTTATAGCAGATCCCCCACTAAACACTTTAGTGATAGAAAACGATAACGGGCAGCTGCGAGGCAAATGCTTTTATGGCATTCATGGGAATGCAGGTGGAACGGCTATATATACTCCTGACTATACCGACAATGTGGATATCAAGATTGAGAGAGCTGATGGTGCTTCAACAGGTACATACAAGGTTACGGAGTTCCTCAGTGATGTAGAATATGATTATACGTTGAATTTTCCTATTATTCTGAAAAACTTTGCACCTACCAGGGTTTTAAAAGATCAGTATGGCAAGAAAACAGGAGAGTATGTTCTTTATGATATGCCGATAGGAAAGTACAAGATTACTTTGCAGGACCGTTGTGGACATCCTTCTGAAACTTATCCATTGGATATTGCAGGTGGTCGTAAGTATAGTCCTTGTAATACCGATGGGTACAAGAACGGCTTCAAGATATTAACAGGATGTGATAGGAACGACGTACTTATGAACTTTGGCATTTGGAATGCTGGTGGCTGCCCTGATTGGATGGAAATGGATTACTATCCAGGTTGGTGCACTGATGACCAGAAATATCCTATGGGTCCCCAAGAATATAAGGAAAATAAGAAACTATGGGTAGGAACGTTGAGCTATTTTGAGGCAAGCATAGATGTACATCAGCCAAAGGATGAAAACGATAAGAAATATTCCGTGCTGATGGGTGAGTATATCCCTTATGTTCCTGGGACACATATCGGTCAAAATAATTTTGCTATCAAGTCATTCAAGATACCACTTCCTTCCGCCACGGGCAACGGTGCTTTTGAGGTTCAAGGTGCCATGTGCAATTTGAAAGATCCCAACTCTGGTCTTATCAGCGTGGGCATCAGGCGTGGACTTGAAGCAACTTATCCTTTGCACTACGAACTCAAGAAAGCCACCGAGAAGAATAAAGTGATAGTTCCTGTTGGAGAAGTTCTAAAGACAGCGCACATCACCGAAGATAGGGGTGCAGACGCATCTCTTCGCGTGTTTAGTGGACTTGCAGAGGGATGGTATCAAGTAACTGCACAATATAATTATGGTAATGGCTGTCCTGCACAGGTGTCAAACGTTTATATCTCTCCTGTAGGAATTCCTGAAGTAGAAGCAGAGTGGACAGAGAAATGCTATGGGCAGGGATTAGCTCCCAACCATTTGGAAATTCCTGTTTCTACCTATATGTATGATGTGACATGGACTCGCAAAGACCTTGACACAGGCGAGACGGTGGAGGTTGGTACAGGCAACGCCATAGATGCTACTTTCCCCAAAGCAGGAAGGTATGAGTTCACCGTAAGTACCATGTTTGCACAATCTATACCTAATTGTGCTGGCAGCTCTGGCGGCGAACGTAAGGTAATCATCACTGTTGGTGACTGCACGGGACCGATGGAGAAAAACCTTTGGGTAGGTAATGAGGACAATAAGTTTGAGAATCAAAACAACTGGACAGTCAAAGTGCCAGGAGATGGTGAGGACGTGGTATTTGCTACCGAATCGAACAATGCCAATCCTAAGAACCCTGCACAGAAAGGAGCTGCCAAGAATGATTGCGTATTGCCAGAAGGCAAGGTGCTGACCATCGGAACACTGGAGAACCAGTCGGACAAGGCACTTGTAGTATCGAAGAAGAGTAGTGTGGTTGTTTCTACTGCGTTGGTAGGTTACAATCAGCCAGGCGATGCCAAGAAGTTGGTGATTAAGACCGACGAGAAAGGAACGGATGCTGGCGGTTCGTTTGCTGTATCGTATGCCGATCCATGCAAGTCTGATGTATATGCAACGGTAGAACTCTATGGACGTGGACAGAAGACTGGCAACGAGAATGTGAAGACTAAAGACAATCTTCAAGGCTCGCCAACCTACGGCCGCATGTTAGAGTCGGAGCCTTACTCATGGCAACAGATTGGTATTCCTGTGACGGACATGACACCAAGTCCTGTATTCAAGGGTTCTTACCTGCAATACTATTCCGAGGCCAAGAACAGTCCGAAACAGTATTACCAAAAGTGGAGCTGGATGGCTAAGGGCGACGCAATGTCGCCATTCGTGGGCTATCAGCTGACACAAGATGCACCGAAGGTATATGCCTTGACAGGTAAGTTGAACCTGTGCGACCACAACTTGACACTGACACGCCAGGCTGCGGAGGTCACAAAATCTACTTCTGCCAACGTGGGCGAGAAGCACTGGGGATTGGGACAAAATATCTTTGCCAACTCTTACACAGCTGCCATCGATATTGCCCAACTTAACTTCCCTGATGAAGTTGATCCTACAGTGTATGTGTACCATACGGGTAGTTTCAACAACTGGTATGAAAATAAGACGACCAACGGAACGCAAGATTTGAATGTGGCAGCAGGTGGCTATCTGGCTGTTCCTAAGAACTCGGCATCAACCATTGGTTACAAGTCGATACCTTCTATGCAGGGCTTCTTGCTGAAGTTCACCGACGCAGCGACCAAGGTGAGTGACGTGCCTGCAACAGTTACTATTCCTTACCAAAGTGTGGTGAAGAACGAACGGGCAGCTATGGCGAAACCTTTTGAGGTCACAACGAAAGAGCCTGGAGCCGTGCAGATGATTTTGGAGAGCAGCAAGAGCAGCGATGTGCTTTGGCTCATCGAGGCAGAAGGCACCACCGACCGCTACGACCGTGGTTGGGATGGTCGCAAACTATTGACCAATGCACCTGCCAGTCTGTATGTACAAACTGTTGATGGACAGATGCAGGTGAACGCAACTGCCGACCTCACGCAGCAGCAAGTTACTGTAGAGGGTAGCGACAACGAGTTGTACACGTTGACCATCCGCAAGAAGAACCTGCCACAGTACGAGCATCTGAAGTTGGTAGACTACACCACTCGTCAGTTGGTTGACTTGCGTGAGGATGTTACCTCTTATTCTTACACCATGCGTCATACAGGTGTGGATAGCAACCGCTTTAAGTTGGTGAACACCACGGCAACCACTTTCGGCAATTTGCCTACCGAGATTCAAGGGGTAACGACGGCAACTTGGAATGGTCCGGCTGTTGTGTACACCGTGTCGGGTGAACGCGTGGCCAATGTGAACCAGCCTGAAGACCTGAATCGCCTCAAGGCTCAACTGCCAAACGGTGTGTACATCGTTTCGATGCAGGTGGATGGTAAGACGGTGAGCCAGAAGATGGTTATCACGAAGTAAGCAGTAAGCTTCATTCAATGCTACAATATGTGGGCAGCGGGCGCAAAGCTCGTTGCCCATATTTTTTAGGTCTTCGTCGTTGTGTCATCTGTGTTCAATTCAAACATACAGGGTAGCAGCAAACCTACAAGTTCATGATGGTGAAGCGACGAAGTTAGAATCGTTGTAACCCGCATTGTTTTATGAGGATATGATCTCTTCTTTGTAAGGAGAGATTCTTTGGTTTAGGAAGATGCAAGGTAAGCATCCGATATTTATAGCGCAACGTATATATGTAGCAGACATAAGAGGTTATTATTCAATGGCCGTAGGGTAAATAGGGGATGCTTTGTAGTATTAGATGCTGCCGTTACATTGCTAAAACGAAACCATGGATTGTAGTAAAGACTAAAGTAGGAGATAAACCTCCATGATGGGCGTTTATCTCCTACTTAATAGTGTTGATGCGGAACATTGTTGCCGCAGCTATGTTTATCTTACACTAAACTTATAGGCAACGTGACTGAAATATTTCTCACCTGGCTTGAGGTAAGGTGAAGGCCAGTCTTTCTTGTTCGGAGAATCAGGGAATTTCTGTGTTTCCAAACAAACTGAGGCACGCTGTGGGTAGGCGATGCCCTTTTTACCGGTGACACTGCCAGAAAGGAAGTTGCCAGAATAAACCTGGATGCCAGGTTCGTTGGTGTACACTTCCATGTAGATGCCCGACTCGGGAGAGTACAAACTGGCAGCCACCTTGGTGTCGTCACCCTTACCGTCCTTGTAAGTGTTCAGCACATAGTTGTGATCATACCCTCTACCATATTTGAGTTGTGTGAAGGTAGTGTCGCCGATGGTTTCATACAGTGCGTGACGCTTGGTGAAGTCCATGGGTGTGCCATAAACTGGTTTAATCTCTCCGGTTGTCATGAAGGTACTGTCGCATGGTGTATAGTTGTCGGCATTGACATAAAGAACCATGTTGGTACCAGCCTTTGACGGATCGCCTGAGAGGTTGAAGTACGAGTGGTTTGTCATGTTGATGACGGTTTCTGCGTCGGTGGTGGCCTCAAACTTCATGTCCAAGGTGTTGTCGCTGGTTACGGTGTAGGTAACTGTTGCTGTTACGTTGCCAGGGAAGTTGTTGTCACCATCAGGAGAATGCAAGACAAGCTGAAGCGTTGAATCGTTCAACTGGTTACCTTCGTATACGGAATATTGCCAGCCTGAGGGGCCACCATGCAAACAGTGTCCGAAGTTGTTGCGTGGCAATTGAATCTTCTTTCCTGCAACTGTGATTTGACCCTGATTGATGCGGTTGGCATAACGACCAATAGCTGCGCCGAAATCGCTGGCGTTATTGACAGAATCGGCATACTGCGCAATGTTGTCATATCCTAAAACGACATCGGTAGCAACACCGGCTTTGTTGGGTACGCAGATTGACACGACGCGTGCACCAAAGTTTGTGACGCAAACTTCCATGTCATTGCTGTTCTTTAAAACGAACAGCTTAACTGGCTTTTCGTTGAGTGTTGTGTCAAATTTGGCGGGGTCAAGACCGGAAACGGTTAATTTACTGTTGTTACTGGACGAGCAAGCCGTAAACAGAGCCATGGCAAATGCTGCGCCCACGAATAATCCTTTAGTTAGTTTCATCTTGAATGTTTTTGGTAATATTTGTTATGAATGAGTAAAAACAAAAAGATACCTGTTATCACAATGTTGATAACAGATATCTTTCTTTGCTATCAATTAGCATACTTTGTGAGAGCCCTGGCTGATCACTACGTCATAGATTTCTGGTTTCTTGCCGAATTTAGCAAGATATTTTTCTGTGACATCGGCCACGAACTTGTCATGAATTTCATCCTTCACCAGGTTGATGGTGCAGCCACCAAAGCCGCCACCCATGATACGACTGCCGGTTACGCCATTTTCTTTGGCAACGTCATTGAGGAAATCAAGCTCTTCGCAAGATACCTCATAGTCCTTGCTCAGGCCTTCATGTGTCTCGTACATCTTCTTGCCCACCGTCTCGTAGTCGCCAGCTTCCAATGCATCGCAAACGGCCAGCACGCGGTCTTTCTCACCCAGAACGAAGCGGGCGCGGTTGTAATCTTCCTCACCAACTTCGGCTTTCACGGCTTCTAATTGCTCCCATGTGCAGTCGCGCAGGGTTTCAAATTTCTCATTGGGGTACTTGGCTGCAATGTGCTTAACGACATTCTCGCAGGATTTGCGACGGTCGTTGTATGGCGAACCAACTAATTCGTGTTTCACGCATGAGTTGACGAGCATGAGTCTGTAGCCCTCAGGGTTGAATGGGAAGTATTCGAACTCGCGGCTACGGCAGTCGAGGCGCATGAGCTTACCCTCTTGTCCGAAGACACTGGCAAACTGATCCATGATACCGCAGTTAACACCTACATACTTGTGCTCTGTAGCTTGTCCTGCCAAAGCCATGTCCCATTTAGACACTTTGTTATCACCAAATAAATCATTCAAGGCAAAGGCGAAACAGCTTTCCAATGCTGCCGATGAAGACATACCGGCACCAAGTGGCACATCGCCAGAGAAAGCGGTGTTGAAGCCTTTTACGTCGACGCCAAGTTTCTTCATTTCTTGCACCATGCCGTAGATGTAGCGCGCCCAACTGGTGCGGGGACCTTCGGGATCGTCTACCTTAAACTCTACACGGTCTTTCATATCTATAGCGTAGCACATGACCGTATTGGTGCCATTGGGGCGAACTTCAGCCATGATTCCCTTGTCTACTGCGCCTGGAAATACGAATCCACCGTTATAATCTGTATGTTCGCCAATTAAATTAATACGACCTGGTGAGAAATAAATATTTCCTGTTTTGCCATCAAAGTGCTTGATGAAACGACTTCTTACATGATCTATGTCCATCATAATTAATAGGGTTTAGGGGTTTATAATCTAAAAATTGTTTTATCATAAAAAATGCTGAATGTACTTATCTGGGATAAGCATTCAGCATTCTTTGTTGCTTATTATTCTACAGGAATGTTTTTGTTCACATTCTTGCAGCCTACCAGAGCGTAGTAGAGTAGGTATGCGAGCATGGCAATAACAAGCCAGTAGCTAGCAATGTAATCGTTGAGGCTGGTTGCAATTTGGTCTTGGATGAATGGCATCACACCACCACCAACAACCATCATCATAAAGATACCTGACGCTGCGGCCGTGTATTTACCCAGACCTTCTGTTGCCAGGTTGAAGATACAGCCCCACATGATTGAGGTACAGATACCACATGAAATGATGAAGAAGCACTTGATAGGAACTTCAGAGCCACGGAATGACACGGCAGAACTCTCGGGGAGCACAATGGCAATCAATAAAAGGATGATGGCCAATGATGAGGTGAAAATCATCTGTGTGCGTGAAGATACTTTACCACTGATGAAACTGCTGACGAAACGGCCAACGAGCATCAGCAACCAATAGATGGCTACGATGCCACCAGCTACGGCTGCCGCACCGGGGAAATCGAGCTTGGTGATGTAGAAATTCAATTCAGCTGGAATACCAACTTCAATTCCCACATAGAAGAAAATGGCAATCACGCCGAGGATAAAGTGGCGGAAGTTCCATGGACTGTATTCAGACTTAACGCCTGGAGCGGTTGACTGTGGTTCTGGAATGGCTACGAATGAGATGATGAGGAAGGTAACGGCAAACACGCCCATGGCAACCCAAAGCAAGGGGGTAACGTCAGACATGCTGGTCTTGTCGGTAACTTGACCAATGAGCACACCAACAAAGAACGGGGTGAGTGTTGCTGCGAGTGAGTTTAATGTTCCTCCGGTTTGGATGAGTTGGTTTCCACGGTTACCGCCTCCGCCAAGAAGGTTCAACATAGGGTTCACCACCGTGTTTAACATACATACACAGAATCCGCAAATGAACGCACCTAACAAGTAGACAATGAAGTTGAACATGACAGGCTGTCCCTGAACGCTGAACATCTCACTGCTACCGCCAAACATACTAGATAAATATTGTACAAACAAGCCGACGAAACCTACTGCGATAGCAATCAAAGCGGTTTTCTTGTAACCGTATTTCACGAGCATCTTGCCTGCTGGAATTCCCATGAAAAGATAAGCCAAGAAGTTCATTAAGTTACCAACCATACCAGCCCAAGAGTAGGTTTTACCCCAAATGTTTCCGAATGGTGCTGCAAGATTGGTTACGAATGAAATCATAGCAAAGAGGAACATCATTGAGATAATCGCAACAATGACGCCATTTTTGTTTGTCTGTTGTTCCATTTTTAGTTGAAAGATTTTTTTATTAGTTATTTTAGATATTTCTTCCTGGTTTATTTCTGCGTATAAAACTTATAAACAGTCTTTTGCTTATATTCTTGGTTAGGTTTCAATACCACTGATGGGAAATAAGGATGGTTGGGTGAATCTGGGAAATGTTGCGCCTCGAAACAAACGGCACTGCGGCGTGGGAATGTAGCACCATGTTGTCCCTTGTAACCGTCTGCCCAGTTGTCAGTGTACAATTGTACGCCTGGTTCGGTGGTATACACTTCCATGATGCGGCAACTCGTTGGATCTGTCAATCTGGCTGCAAAGCTTAGTTCACCTTCTTCTTTCTTATTCAACACGAAGCAATGGTCATATCCGGCACCATTTTTAATTTGTATGTCGTCTGCTTCTATGTCTTGACCGATGGGCTTTGGCTGACGGAAGTCAAATGGTGTTCCTTCTACAAATCGAATTTCACCCGTAGGAATAGAGGTGTCATCGATTGGAATATAATAATCTGCATTGATTTCGCAAATCTGGTTTTCTATTGTAGGAGTAGGATTTGCGATGCCTGGCAGTGAGAAAAAACCATGGCTGGTGAGGTTGATAATGGTCTTTTTATTGGTGGTCGACATGTATTCTATCGACAGTTCATTGTCATCATTGAACGAATACACAACCGTTGTCCTTAATTCTCCTGAAAAGCCTTCTTCGCCATAAGGACTTACATATTTAAGAACCAGGGTTTGATCATCCATCTGAAGGGCATCCCAAACGCGGGCATTGAACCCTTTGTTGCCCCCATGAAGGCAATTTGGTCCATTGTTGATGGGCAAGTGATATTCCTTGCCATGCAAATGAAATTTACCTTTTGCGATGCGATTACCATATCGCCCTATCAAAGTAGACAGGTAAGGTTCAGGTGAATCAATGACGTCCTGGATGTTGTCGTGTCCTTGAATGACGTTGGCGAGTTTGCCTTCTTTGTCAGGAACCATGATGGCAACGATGGCACCACCGTAGTTGGTGATGGCTATTTCGTTGCCAACATTATTTTTGAGAATATAAAGATCTGTATTTTTTCCGTCTATGGTGGTTTGAAAATCCTTGGACTTCAATCCACAGAGGTTTTCTGTTTCTGTTGTGTTCGTCATAAAAATAAGTTTTTAGTTACTTGATGCTTTTGCAAAGTAACTGAAAAAAAATGAATATGACAAACTTAAGTCATAAAAAAACATTGACTTTTGGTGTTAAAATCTATTAAAGTATCATTGTTTGAAAAAGGTCAATAAATCGGCTACCACATAACTACTTCCACCGATGAAAATGAAATCTTGCGCATCTGCGTCATGCATGGCTGCTTGGTATGCATCCTTCACGGTTGGGAACGCTTTTCCATGGAGATGGTTTTCACGACCTAATTGTGCAACTTTTTCAACAGGAAAAGCGCGTTGACATGAAGGTTGTGTCCAGTAGTATTGTGCATTCTGAGGCAACATTTTCATGATAGTCGACAGGTCTTTATCGTCCACCATGCCGAATACAATTCTCATTTGCGCACAATCTTGTTGCGCCAATTGTTGGCTTAGATAGGCCCAACCGCCTACATTGTGTCCCGTGTCACAATATGTTGCCGGCGACTTTTGAATGCATTGCCATCTTCCCAGCAGTCCGGTGGTGGTCGAAACCTGTTTGAAGCCTTGGCGTACACTGTTGTCAGACAACTTGATGAGGTCGTAGTTCTTCAGCACTTTCACTGCATTCAAGACGGTGTTGGCGTTTTTGTCTTGATAATTTCCCATCAAGTCACCATGAATTTCTCCGAGCGACTGCGTTTTATAGACTCTTTCTTGCAACGCATTATCATATTTAGAGGCGATAATTTCATTGCTTTCTTCTGCGAAAATCAGGGGAGCTTCATGTTGGTTTGCAACTTCTTCAAACACGTTTTTCGTCTCTGCCGTCGTCTCACCCACCACCACAGGAATGTGGTTTTTGATGATACCGGCTTTTTCTTTGGCGATTAATGGCAGTGTGTTACCCAGAAATTGCGTATGATCCAGACTGATGTTGGTAATGATGGATAGGATAGGGGTGATGATATTGGTACAATCGAGCCTACCTCCCAGTCCCACTTCTATAACCGCAACATCGATTTTCTGCTCTGCAAAATATGTAAATGCCAGTGCAGTTGTCAGTTCAAAGAATGAGGGATGAAGGGGTTCAAAGAAACTTCTTTCTTCTTCAACAAATCTAATCACGCGTTCTTGGTCGATACATTCGCCGTTGACGCGTATGCGTTCCCTGAAATCAATAAGGTGTGGAGAGGTGTAAAGTCCTACTTTATACCCTTCTGCTTGCAGAATCGAGGCTAATGTATGCGAGCATGACCCCTTGCCATTGGTGCCTGCTACATGTATGGTCTTGTATTGTCGGTGTGGATGTTTAAAATGCTCATCCAGTGCCAAGGTGTTAGTTAATCCTTCTTTGTAGGCCGATGCCCCCACTTTCTCAAAGACTGGTGTTGCGTGAAAGAGGTAATCAATCGTTTCTTCGTATGTCATCTTAAACGATAAAAAATGCAGTTGATGATAGCCATCAACTGCGAGTTTAACTTAATCAAAATAATTTCTGAACTTCTTGAAGATAGACCGTTTGGTCACGTTGTCGCCTTTGAAATTATCATTATTGCGCAAATTCTCCAGCATGTTCTTTTCCTCACGACTCAAAGTCTTTGGTACGAAGACGCTGATGTGTACCACCAAGTCACCTTTTCCGCTGCCATATCCTTGTACGGCGGGTAATCCTTTGCCTCTCAGGCGCAATGTCTTCCCGGGTTGTGTACCAGCATCAATCTTGATTCTAACGCGCGTTCCCTCCAATGTAGGTATTTCTACCTCACCGCCAAGGGCGGCAGTTGGAAAGTCGAGCAGCAGGTTGTAAACGATATCCTGACCATCACGAATGAAAGTATCGTTTTCCTCTTCTTCGATGTACACTTGGATATTCCCGCTGATACCGTTTCGTTGGCCAGCGTTACCCTTGCCCGGTACGTTCACAACCATACCTTCTGCCACGCCTGCCGGTATTTTAATCTCAACGATTTCCTCGCCTTTTACCACTCCGGTACCGTGACACTGGTGACATTTGTCCTTGATGACAGTGCCTTCACCATGACAGTTTGGACATTCTGTTTGTGTTTGCATCATGCCCAGCATGGTTCTTACCGTCTTGACCACAACGCCACTTCCGTGACAGGTCGGACAGGTTTCCGACTGACTTCCATTTTCAGCACCGCTACCATGGCAGTGCGTACAGGTAACATCCTTTTTTACTTTAAACTTTTTGGTAACTCCGGTTGCGATTTCTTGTAGCGAGAGTTTCACTTTCAGCCGCAGGTCTGAACCTCTGTATTGAGGTCGTTGCCTACTGCCTTCGCCACCAAATCCACTGAATCCACCAAAACCTCCATGTCCGCCAAATACATCACCGAACATAGAGAATATGTCGTCCATGGAGAATCCGCCTGTTTCTCCGAATCCTCCAAATCCCCCTGCACCGGGAGCGTTGAAGCCAAACTGATCGTATTGTTGTCTCTTTTGCGGATCATGCAACACGTCATAGGCCTCGGCTGCTTCCTTGAACTTCTCTTCAGCTTCCTTGCTGTCGGGATTGCGGTCGGGGTGATATTTGATAGCCAGTTTGCGGTAAGCTTTCTTTATTTCGTCTTCTGAAGCGTTCTTGTCAATGCCAAGCACTTCATAGTAATCACGTTTTGCCATTTATTTAATCCTATATATACTCTCTTATATACACTGTTCCTCGTTTACTGGCCTACAGCCACTTTGGCATGTCTGATAACCTTTTCGTTTAGGGTATATCCTGTTTGCACACAATCAATTACTTTTCCTTTTTTGTCTTCTTCCACACCAGGAACCATGGCAACGGCTTCATGAAAATCTACATCAAAATCTTTGTCCTTTGTCTCGATTTTCTTGACGCCCAAGCCCTCTAATGTGGTTTGAAGTTTCTTGAAAATCAACTCCCAACCCTCTTCCAATGCCTGGATATCCTCTGTGTTTGCTGAATTTGCTGCTGCTCTTTCCATGTCATCAAGGATGGGCAGAATGGCCGAAACCGTTTTTTCGCTACCATTGAAAATCAATTCAGCTTTCTCTTTTTGCGTGCGTTTTTTGTAATTTTCGAACTCAGCGACGGTGCGTAGATATTTGTCTTTCAGTTCATCAAGCTCGGCTTGTGCCTTCTGAAGCGGATCTTCTTTAGTTTCTGAAGTATCTTCTATTTCTTCGGTTTCTTTCTGTTTCTCTGAAACTTCGGCGTTCGCTTCATTGTCTACTGTAGCTTGTGTGTCCACATCACCTTCTTGATTTTTGAGAATGTCTTCTTTCGCTTGGTGCTTCAATTTATTTTTATTGCTCATTTTCCTTATAATTGATAATTCTTCTGTTATATCATAGCAAAAAGCTTGCCAAGTTTTAATCACTTGTCAAGCTGTTTTGTCTTTGTGAGATACTGCTATAGAATGCACACCGTTCTTTCTCAAGCATTATACATCTTTTCTTTCAGTTCTTTGATTTGCTCATCGTAGATATACTCATCGTATTCCATTAGTTTGTCTATAGTGCCACTCGGTGTCAATTCGATGATGCGGTTAGCTACCGTTTGAATGAATTCATGGTCATGACTGGAGAACAGAATGTTACCCTTAAACGACACGAGGTTGTTGTTAAACGCTTGAATGCTCTCCAAATCAAGGTGGTTGGTTGGGGTGTCTAATATCAGGCAGTTGGCATTTTTCAGTTGCATGCGAGCAATCATGCAGCGCATTTTTTCACCACCCGACAGCACGTTGACCTCTTTCAATACTTCCTCGCCAGAGAACAGCATGCGTCCTAAATAGCCTTTCATAACCACCTCGTTGCCCGTCCCAAACTGGCTGAGCCAGTCCACAAGATTCAGCTTTGAGTTGAAATATTCGGCATTGTCGAGTGGGAGATAGGCGGTGGTGATGGTCACACCCCATTTGTAAGTTCCCGCATCAGCCTGTCGATTGCCGTTGATGATTTCGAAGAGTGCTGTCATGGCCTTGGGATTATGACTCAAGAAAACAATCTTCTCATCTTTTTCTACATTAAAGCTGACGTTGTCAAAGAGTACCGTTCCATCGGTGTCTACCGCCTTCAGTCCTTCAACTTCCAGAATTTGATTGCCTGGTTCTCGATCCATTTGGAAGATAATTCCAGGATATTTTCTACTCGACGGACGAATTTCCTCCACATTCAGTCGCTCCAACATCTTCTTGCGAGAGGTGGTTTGCTTACTTTTTGCCACATTGGCAGAGAACCGTCTGATAAACTCTTCCAGCTGCTTGCGCTTCTCTTCGGCTTTCATCTTTTGGTTCTGAGCCTGACGCAATGCCAACTGTGAACTTTCATACCAGAACGAATAGTTGCCTGAGAATACCGTTACTTTGCCAAAATCGATATCAACGGTCTGTGTGCTGACGGCATCCAGGAAGTGACGGTCGTGGCTAACCACCAACACCGTTTGCTCTACGTTGCTCAAATACTCTTCCAACCACTGCACCGAGTCAAGGTCCAAGTCGTTGGTAGGCTCGTCAAGCAATAAGTTTTCAGGATTGCCAAACAAGGCTCTTGCCAGCATGACGCGCACTTTCTCGTTGTTCGAAAGCTCTGCCATCTGCTTGTTGTGCAAGTCTTCTTTGATGCCAAGATTCTGCAAGAGCTGGGCTGCATTACTCTCTGCCTCCCAACCATTCATTTCTGCGAACTTCAGTTCCAAATCTGCTGCGCGATTCCCATCTTCTTCCGTCATCTCGGCTTTGCCGTAAAGGGCTTCGCGCTCTTTCATGTTGTTCCACAAAGGCTCGTGCCCCATCAACACGGTATCCATCACCTTGAATTCATCATATTTAAAGTGATCTTGTTCGAGTACCGACAAACGCTCACCTGGTCCCAGTTCAATGGTCCCTTTGTTGGGCTCTAATTCGCCGCTGATGGCTTTCAGCAGTGTTGATTTTCCTGCACCGTTGGCACCTATAATCCCATAGATGTTTCCGCGCGTGAATTTGATGTTGACGTCCTTGTAGAGTACTCTCTTGCCGAATTGGATGGCAAGATTTGAAACTGTTATCATGTTCTTTACCTTAACTATTTATGATTTGGGTGCAAAGGTAATCATTTTTATCTACAATTTTGGTGCAACTGGCTGATAAATTACACCAGCCAGTCGTTGCTATTCTGCCAACTTGTACGGGGCTTTTACAGCGGCATGTGCGGCTTTTTGTGCTGTCAATGCATCCTTGGCCGTTACTTTTGCGGGGCGGAACTTCTTACCTACACAGCTTTTCCCCGTCAGTGCTTCTGCCCATGTGCATGCGGCGATGTAGCGACCTAAGCCCAAATCCAAGTGAAAACCGTCGCGGTTGAGGTGATCGCCAAGATAGGTGGCGCGAGCGTTTTGCACAGCCGTACCAGAAGGAATGACGAAATGGATGTCAGGATGATGCTCCAAGTTTTGACGAACGGCATCGCAAATGGCGTTGTACATGGTCATTTGGTCATTGTTATAGCTCTTGAATCCTCCGTGTTTTGAATATTGTGGATAGGCCCACGTCATGTGGAAACCAATGCGCGGGTTCTTGTTCGTGGCAATCGCTTTGACGTATCGTATGAGGTTTGTCTGAAAAGGTTCGTAGGTACGATACAAACCAGCGTCCTGACTTACTTGCTGAAAGGTGATGATATCCCACTCTTCATCAATGACGATAGAGGTAAGCGTGCGCTTCTCAGATGTCGTCTTTTTGCCTTTTACAATCTTCCTGTAGCTGAAAGCCGGCTCTTGGTTCACCACGACTTTCCAGTGCGATTCAAGCCCTTGTCCGCCTCGGTAGGCATTTCCGATAATCAGTTGGTCACCGTTCTCGGCACAAAGTTCGTAAAGATACTGTTCAACGGCGTCTTCGGAAAAACTGTTTCCTATGGCCAACACTCTAATGGTTTTTGCTGACAGGGTTACCGATATCAGCAACAATAATGTTAATAATGCATGTTTCATGTTTGTAATTTTATAGATAATTGATATTTAACTTTTATTTTTAACAATCTCCAGGTGCGGTCACTATTGTCAGCTCACGACCTTGTTGAAGGGCTGCATCTTGAATAAACCATCCTTTCAATCGTTTACCGCCATATTCAATGCGCTTGATTTGATTGCCTTTGCCCTGCTTGCGTATGGTGAACGTCTTGCCATTGTTCAATTTCAGTTTTACTTGGTCGAACAAAGGTACGGTTACAATGTATTCGGGGTCGGCTGGCGATAGGGTGTAAAGGCCCATTGCATTGAAGACAAACCAGGATGACATTTCCCCCGCATCATCCATGCCGGCCAAGGCCAAACGGTCTTCACCCATATCGTAATAGTGGTTCATGATGCTGTCTAAAACACACTGTGCCTTGTCTTGGCGTCCCACAAAATAGTACATGTAGGGTATGCTGTGCCCAGGTTGGTTGCCATGGCAATAGTTACCGATGAAGCCAGTAAGATTCTCAACTTCGTATCCCCGCCATGGTTCCGAAAACATCTTGTCCAACTTCTTTTCTATTGTTTTCTTGTTAGGATACAAACCGATGATGCTCGGTATGTCATGAGGTGCGAAAAACAGGTTGTTCCATGCATTGGATTCACGGTACATGTACGCAAAGTATGGATAATAAGGGTCAAACTCCTTGATAAATGAGCCGTCGGCAATCCTTCCTCTAAAGAACCCTGTGGATGGGTCGAATACATTCTTGTAATTTTGTGAATGCTTCATCAGCAGTTTATAGTTCTTGGTGTCACCCAGTATTTTAGCCACCTGCGCCGTTGCATAGTCATCGTACGCATATTCCAAGGTCTTGGTTACGGCCGCCTTGTATTCGTCGTAATAAGGAACCTGGGTTGTGTCCTTCTCTGCAATCCATCCTTGTTTGAGGTATTCATCCAGATAAGGTCTTCCACCTTTGCCTGGCACCGTGGCGTTTTTCAAGATAAGTTGATAGGCGCGGTTGAGGTCAAATCCGCGTAAGCCCCGTCGATAACTACCGGCAACAAAGGTCGAGGCATGGTCGCCATGGAAGAAAGTTGGCATGTAACCGTTGCGCTTCTCGCCTTCGTCAATGAGCGAACGCAAGATGTCGACGGTAATCTCCGGCTCTATCAGTCCAATTAACACCAGCTTGTTGCGATAATCGTCCCAAAACGAAGGGTTGGTGTAGTAGTGAAATCCATTGTTTACCGTGTTTCCTCGTGCATCTGTATAGTCTTTGTTCACGTCGCTTCTGAGGCAAGGCCATAAGCATGAGCGGTACAGACAGGAGTAGAACAATTGTTTTTGCCGCTTCGTACCGCCTGTCACCTGAATCTTGTTGAGCAGCGCCTCCCAGGTCTGGTCAGCTTCTTTTCTCACTTGCTCGAAATCTTTTTGTCGCATTTCGGCTTCCAAATTGGCTTTGGCACCTGCTACGCTCACAAACGAGAAGCCAATTTTGAGCTCCAAAGGTTGCTGGGTGTTCGAATTCTTAAAGTCAACTACCGAAACGGTGTGGTTCCTTCCTTGCAGCCGTCCGATGTGGTCGACTGCATAATTGGATATCGCATAAAAATATATTTTGCCATCCGCATGCTGATAGCCAGAGAACGAATGCTCACCCACCTTTTCGATTGCCCACTCGCGAACGTGGTTATTGGTGCGCGTCATGTCGGCAATCAGCCGCTTCTGGTCTCCCGGTTTGAACGTGTATTTGTGGTAGCCGCATCGCAGGGTAGAGGTCAATTCAGCATTGATTCCATAGCGTTCGAGGTACACTTGATAGTAGCCAGGGTGGGCACTCTCGTTGTGGTGCGAGAAGGGTGATGCAAAGTCGTCGGCGTTCACCCGTTCTGCATTCGTGGGCAATAGGGGCAGATGCAGCAAATTCCAGTGGCCTTTACAGGTGTGTGCAAATCCATAAATCTGTTTGTCTTCATACTGATAACCGGCTCCGCTTCGATACATGGTTACCGGTGTGAGTTGTACCATGGCATGTGGCAAAGACGAACCTGGGAAAGTTTCGCCGCCCCATGTGCGAGTTTCTCGTTTCCTCTCGTATTGAAGATCTTGTTGAGTCCATAGGGTGGCCGTGCCCAAAAATGGGTTTACATATTGCGTGAGATTCTCTGTGGCCCAAGCTTGGTAAGTGAAGAAAACAAGCAGCACGGAGAGCAGGGCAGATCTTTTCATGAACTTATCGTTAAGTTATAGTTTAGTTAGGGTAGGGCAGGCCGCATTACCAGAAAAGATGGCGGCCTATCCATTAGCAGAAGCAAAGGTACAATTTTATTTTTTGAAAAAAGAACCGGACAGCTTGAAAAAACGCAAATGATGCATCTACATCATGAGCCAGTGCTGAAAACGGTCCGGTTTTTCCACGAAAAATACGCTGCTGATAATTGACGGGTATTACTTCATTTTAGAGTAAATGTTCGATGAAGTAAAGCGTTGGCAATCATTATATTATGTAGTCTTTTCAAAGTCATGGGTTTTACGCGCCAAAGTCATGGAGTTTAGACGTTAAAGTCATTGACTATGAGGCGTAAAGTCAATGACTTTAAAGCGGCACTTTAATATCATGGAGATTCCTCTCTGGGCGGATGCCGTAATCGTGCCGCTTTCGCCAGATGAGGAAGGTTTGAAGTCGTTCTGGCATTTTAAGAAAAATTGCTGCGGCGGTCGATAATTTTTATTATCTTTGCCTGAAAATTCAACGAGTTGAACTAAACGATGATACGAACTATTTTCCAGATACTTTTCGCTTTTTTCATGGTTGTTTTTCCCCTCCAAGGATATTCCCAAGAGGGGCCAAGTGAGGGACAGCTAACGATAGACCAATCGCTACAGCGCCTGGCGAAACGCCTGTTGCGAAACAAGCAGGGCAGTATTGTGGCCATCGAGCCAGCTACGGGGCGAGTGCTGGCGCTGGTTAGTAACGACAAATTGGACGATGGCGTCAATCGTGCCATATCCACATCTTATTCGCCCGGATCTACTTTCAAGGTGGCTCAAGCCTTGTTCATGCTGTCAGAAGGAGCCATAGACACGAAGAAGACGTATGCTTGTCACCATGGCTTCTCGTTCAATGGCATTCGTATTGGCTGTCATCCACATCGCACGCCGCTGGCAATGATTCAAGCCATTGGACAATCGTGTAACGCATTTTTTTGCAAATCGTTCCAAGAAACAATCGACAACCGGCAGCTGTATGCATCACCTTCCGCCGCCATCAATCGGTGGGCCGACTACATGCACAGCATGGGACTGGGCGTATCGCTTGGCATTGATTTGGAAAATGAAGACAGTGGATTGATTCCTGATTCGGCTTATCTGCAAAACCTGCACAGGAAATGGAACGGAACAACCATTATGTGGGTAGGAATGGGGCAGGGGGAAGTAAAAACCACGCCCTTACAACTTTGCAATTTGGCTGCACTGGTTGGTAATCGCGGTTATTACATCACTCCTTATATTCACGAAAACGCCTCCGGACATGCCGTTGACACCACGCGACACCACTGCATGGCCACGCCCGAAGCCATTGACGTTGTCATCAAAGGCATGCGAGCAGCCGTCAAAGGAGGCACGGCACACGCCATCAACGCTCATCAATATGAGATATGTGGCAAAACCGGAACCGCTGAAAACAAAGGGGATGACCATTCTACCTTCATGGGTTTCGCCCCAAAAGATTTGCCTCGCATCGCTGTGAGCGTATATGTTGAGAATGGTGGTTTCGGTGCTGATTTGGCTGCACCGATGGCCTCTCTCATCATCGAGCAATACCTCAATGGCCGATTGTCGGAGAAGTCGGCCCAAAAGGCTGAGAGGTGGGCGAAAAAGAAAGTGAAAATCACCCCGATAGAAATTCCCATTACACTTGATGACATGTGATAAGGGACATGAGCACAGGTGGTAGAATAAGGTTAATGTTCACCGAATAAATTTAGCAACAACATGATGGCACTGAGAAAATTCATATATGCATATATGGCATTCATTCTTTTATCCTGTCATTATAATGCCTTTGTTTCTGACTATAAAATTTATACACGCAAAAATAACTTGGGTGATAAAGAATATAGAATTTCATTAAAAGGCCAAAATTCAAATATAGTGTTTCTTCCCTCACAAAGAGGATTGGAGCACAAGGATATTTACCTTAGAATGGTGACAGATTATAGGACGATAAGTACACAGCAACAGAATTCAAACGCAAGAGCATTGCAATACAAAGATGTTGTGCGGTGTATAGAACTTATTTTGAATTATATGACACGAGAATATGATATAAAGAATCTACACTGTCTAAAATTTGATATATCTTCTTTTGGAGAGGAAAGTTTGAATTTATCGAAAAAATATATAGATCTCTATGGAAATGAGGATGTCATACAAAGTAGCAATGTGTCAGATGTAATTGCAAAATCTAAGTTTATGAATGATATAAATAAGATGGTGTCAGTATATGGTCTTACTGTAAAGGAAGTGATTACTGAAACTCCCTATTTTATTAATATAAATGACTTTTACATTCATAATGCAAAAGTCAAGAGAAAGAATGTGGTAATCCCAGACAAGGTACTGGAGGCAACCATATATATCATGTTGACGGAAGCACATTAAGGAGCAGCAGTATGTGTACTACCTTGACGGTAACACCATCGTTATCAGGGAGAATGGCACGGTGAAGAATTATCTTGCCTTCACAGACAATTTAGGGAGCATCCTCTGCGTTATGGATGAGGAACGCTTCTTATGAGTCCGTAGGAACTGCTGTTTGTCGCTCTCATCATCTTTGGCAGTCACGTGCATTGAATGATTTGTTTTTAGCGAATGATGGATTTCAAGGCATGAACGCATTATTATTAAAAGAAAACTTTGTCGATGAAAGGAATTATTATGAAGATTTTGTCAACTATTATCCATGGTGGGATACGCGTCCTGTATGGTAGTGTATTTCTTGTTTTTTGTACCTATATGTTCACTTCCTGCGTTATAGACACAGTGACCTTATTTGGCATAAGGAATAGTTCTAATGACACTCTTTATATAGAACTTTCAGAGTCAGATTCTCCTGGTGATTTAATATATTGGTGCGAGGATTCGATTGATTTGATGCCTCCAACTTGGCCTACAGACACAACCGAGATATATATCAATAACAAAAAAGTAGTCTTAGATAAACGTTTCTATGCATTGCCAGACTCAACTGTGTTTGTATGTCCATGCTTTTTTGACACTAAAGATACCTGTTACATATATGCTATAAAAAAGCAGATAATTGAACGTTATACATTAGATAAAATCCGTGAGAGAAAACTCTATGACCGACAGGTTGTAACCAAGAAAGATTTCCATGATCGCTTCTTCGAGTACAGACCTGTAGGTATGTCATCAAATTCACATTAGGCAGCCTTTTGGAATGTACAAGTATCAATGTGGCAAAGATGCCCAGATTTTGGTGCACTTAGGTAATCGTAATAGGAGGAACGATAGATACATGGCTATTGTCATTAGAGATAGCGGCACGGTGAAGTATTATCCTGCCTTCACGGACAATTTAGGGAGCATCCTCTGCGTTATGGATGAGGGACGCTTCCTATGAGTCCGTAGGAACTGTTGTTTGTTGCTCTCATCAGCTTTGACAGTCAAGTGCATTAAATGATTTGTTTTTAGCGAATGATGGAACTCAAGGCTTGAAGGCATTACTATTAAAAGGAAACTTTGTCGATGAAAGGAATTATTATGAAGATTTTGTCAATAGTTACAGAGGGTGGCCGACACATTAAATGGCTTGGGCTTTACATGATTTTTATGTTATCTGTTCTATCTTGCGATACGGGATTCATACTTCCGTTAGATAACAACAAATTTAGCTATAACATTTCTCTATCGGAGGACAGTAGGGTTAAGGTTAGCGGTATGTACTTCGGTGGCTGGCATTACCTTCTCTTTGATTTAAAAGGAGAATATGTAATGAATCCCGATTCCTTAAAATTGGAATTTTGCGATAAGAACATAAAGATAGGGAAATCATTACCCTTTTCTGCAACAAATACATATAAGAAAAATAATACACACATAAAGAATCGTTTAATTTCAGTACAATTACGTTATGAGCGTAAAGATAAAAATCAAGTATTTGATGATTCTTTAGCCTTGTTTGTTTTGCCATCAAATTTCATAATGAGTAATGATAAAAGAGTACTCACCGATTCGTTGAGAATAGTATTGAGGAGACCAAAGAAAAAATAACTGTAGAAATTAACTGTTTTAACACCGTTTCAATATCGGTACCGTCAAGAAAACGTATTACGAAGAAAAATAATATATGGTAAATACATTTATAATATAGGAAGAATTCATGGAGAATAGCAGAAAAGTAACTTCTGAGGAAATGGCTCTCATTGCGTTCTTGGCCAATAAAGTTAATTATCACTTGGAAAGTGATTGGAAAAATCATATTGCAGCCTATCCTCTCACAAAGGAGATAATAGGTAGTATCGGACTTTTAAGAGACTATATGCAAGAATATACTCGAAAACGAAGTCGCATTATCTCTTGTTGTAAATTTTATGACACAGATAATATTGAAGTCGCAGCATATCTTTTAGTAGATTTGAAGGGTATGCTTTATGAGTTGGATTTGTGGAAGGTTGATAATTCCAAAATTCATCATATCCCTTCTGTTGATTGTATGGAAGACATTCAGAAGATATAAAATCTGCAGTGAAAATTGATTTGTCTTTAGCGAATGATGGAATTCAGGGCATGAACGCATTGCTATTAAAAGGAAACTTTGTCGATGAAAGGAATTATTATGAAGATTTTGTCAACTATTATCCATGGTGGGATACGCGTCCTGTATGGTAATAAATTAAAACATTGTTTGTTTGTTTTAATATTACCTTACTTTTTATGTTCTTGCGATATATGGCATAATCTAACAATCGAAGGACAGTCCCATCCGTTTATCTGTATAAAGACAGATATGGGAACGATACGGATTAATTGTATGTATTTTCGGGGCAGTTATTATTTAGATTATTATATGAAAGGTGAGTGTACTGTGAATTACGACTCCCTTAAATTGCAGACTAATGATGATAATTTAGTGATTCATAACTACTTGCCTCTTAAGGGTGTTCGCACGTATAAACTGCGAAAGGAAGAGTATCTCTCTATTCCTTTAGGATTTGAACGTAAAGATAAATCCCTTGGCATAGTAAATCCCTTGGTGTTGTCTATCCTGCCATCAGACTTCATTACAATTAATGGCCAACGAATAACCAATGACACTTTGCGAGTAGAGTTGATACACGGCTTAAAAGGTAATAGATGATTATGAAGCATGCAGGCTTATATGACAAAAATGTGCATAATTTAGAGTCGTTTTCTTTTATGTGACAAAAATGTGCATGGAATCTTCTGTGTTCCGTTTATCTACTAGGCTTGTGCCCTTTTATTAGGTTCTGGATGAGTATCTTTCTTCTCTCCACACTCATACCCCTGTGCAGGTTCAATTTTATCTTCAATTCAGAGTTTAGTGATTCCAAGGCATTATTCGTGTTCGGGATGTTCAGCTCTGGGTGGTCGTACCACGTCCACAGCCACGGCATGTTCCTCTTCAGGCTCAGATATGCGCTACGCACGGCCTTGTGTGTGTAATGGGACTTCCCGTCTGGCGATACCGTCCGTTCCCCTATGAAATCCTCCCATTTTGCGTGCCACGCCTCCAAGGCTCCGACGAACGATTCCTTGTCCGTGTGGCATAACATAAGCGTGAGCCTGAGCAATTCCCGAGAGGCTTCCAGCTTGGGTCTGGAAGTCAGCTTGGCCTTGACTGTCATCACCTGGTGAAACTGACAAAGCTGGAATTTATACCTGGGGAACATCTTCCTGAGCCCCTTGAAGCCATCCGCAACGATAGCCAATATGGTGTGTCCGAGTGAATTGAGATATGTGATTCCCTCCCAATAGTCCTCCAGACGTTCATGCCTGTCTATGAACTTGTACCAAAGCACCTCGCCGCTTAGCGAATCCTTCATGATCACCACGCCGAAGTTGCGTCCCCAATAGGTTGTGTCCATCAGAACCACTATGGGACGCGCGCGGCATGTGGGAAGAAAAGCCTTGTAGGTCTTCGACAGCCTGCGGTAAACAGTCCTCGTGGACACAGCGTACTCCGTGGCCAAATCCTCGACGGTGAGATTGCCTTTTGAGTAACGGGTGTTCACTGTTTCTTCGGTGAGCCGCTTGTGACCTACAAATGTCCGGCCACAGGACTTGCAATACCAACGCTGACGGTTCTTGTGAAAGCCGCGTTTTACCACCAATTTTGAGCCGCAATAAAAGCAGATTTTTTGCCATAAATATATAAATGGAACATAGGTAATGATTTACAAGTAGTTGAAACGTTTTTATGCACATTTTTGTCACATTAGCCGACAATTCGGTACGAATTGCTATCAACGCCAGCCTATCTGGGGCGAACAAAAGACAAGCATATCCTATATTTGGCCAGATCACTAAAAACACGACAATCATTCTTGTCCATATGGAAAAAATTAAAGGATTTCTCTTTGCCGTACGACACAGAGAAATCCTAATGACCGATTTGGATTTAATGCTCTTTAAATATTATTT
>NZ_ADEG01000063.1 GCF_000177075.1 Hoylesella buccalis ATCC 35310 | reverse complement strand
GCCTTGAAAGATGCACAAACTGGTCAGCTGATTGGCACTATCGAGTCGGTAGATGACAGCACGGAGAATGTCTTGTTTGAACTGGAAGGCGACACATTGATTCCCGCCAACGAGGATTTGATACAGCAAATAGATGCACAAAACAAAGAAATAACGATACAATTGCCTGACGGCTTGCTCGACTTATCAGACAAGTAAAGCTGTTCGGCACTTTTTCATAACGATCAATGAAGAAACAAATATGTATATTAGGCTCAACAGGCAGCATCGGTACACAAGCGCTTGATGTCATCGAGCAGCATGCCGACTTGTATGAAGCCTATTGCCTCACCGCCAACAACCGGTATGAAGAACTGGCTGTGCAAGCCCGAAAGTTCAAGCCAGCTGCGGTGGTTATCGCCAATGAAAGTCTGTACGAACCGCTCTGTCGGTTGTTGGATGACTGTCCTGAGGTGAAGGTTTATGCGGGTAAGGCAGCGCTTGATGAAATCGTACAGGCCGAACCGATAGATATGGTGCTAACGGCACTGGTTGGATTCGCTGGTCTTTCGCCAACCATCCAAGCCATCAAGGCGCACAAAAAAGTGTGTTTGGCCAACAAAGAAACGCTTGTCGTGGCGGGTGAACTGATTTGCAAGTTGGCTCAACAGTATCATGTACCTATTCTACCTGTCGATTCTGAACACAGTGCCATCTTCCAATCTCTGGTCGGTGAAGATGACAATGAGATTGAAAAGATATTGCTGACCGCCAGTGGGGGGCCTTTCCGCACGTTCACCCTGGAGCAGATGAAGAGCGTTACCGCTGCTGATGCGCTCAAACATCCAACGTGGGAAATGGGTGCCAAGATAACGATTGACTCGGCAACGATGATGAACAAGGGCTTCGAGGTCATCGAAGCTAAGTGGCTCTTCGGCGTTCCAGCCGAGAAGATACAGGTGCTGATTCACCCACAGAGCATCGTCCACAGCGCCGTTCAGTTCATAGATGGAGGTGTCAAGGCGCAACTCGGCGTGCCAGACATGCGTTTGCCAATACAATATGCTTTCTCGTTTCCCAAGCGATTGCATCTGGATGGCGCTCGCTTGGACATGTTCAAGCAGCCCTTGGAGTTCTTTGAGCCCGACTTCAAGAAGTTCAAATGCCTGGCGCTGGCCTATGAATCCATCCGTCAGGGTGGCAACATGCCCTGTGTGGTGAATGCTGCTAATGAGGTGGTGAACGAGGCTTTCCGACAAGGACGGTGTACTTACCTGGGCATGGCTGACGTCATTGAGAAAACCATGGAGCGTGTTGCTTTCGATGCCGCACCCACCTTTGAAACCTATGTCGAGACAGATGCGATGGCTCGCCGTATGGCTAACGAATTAATTACAAAATGATCATGGAGATACCAGGGTGCTTGTGTTCACAATCAAGTCCCTTTTAGCTCCGAAAACTCATCAAATAGAAATGGAAATATTCTTAATCAGGTTGCTCCAGTTTGTGCTGGCAATCTCCTTATTGGTCCTCTTGCACGAAGGCGGACACATGTTTTTTGCCAAGCTCTTCGGTGTAAGAGTTGAAAAGTTCTTTGTCTTTTTCGATGTCGGCATCGGCAAGTGGAAGGGCCATTTGTTCAGTTTTAAGCCCAAACATAGCGACACTACCTATGGAATGGGATGGCTTCCGTTGGGCGGTTATTGTAAGATAGCGGGTATGATAGACGAGAGTTTCGATACCGAACAGATGAAAAAGCCGGCCGAACCATGGGAGTTTCGCTCCAAACCCGCATGGCAACGCCTGCTCATCATGATTGGTGGCGTGACCGTCAACTTTCTCTTAGCTCTTTTTATCTATTCCATGGTGTTGTTTTATTGGGGCGAATCGTACGTTCTGGTCAAGGACATGACCCACGGAATGCGTTTCAATCAAGAAGCCAAGTCGTATGGATTTCAAGACCATGACATCCTTTTGGGTACCGACCAAGGTGCGTTCAAGGACTTCAATGCCGACGTTTATCGCGACTTGTCTACCGCCAAGCGGGTGGACATCATCCGCAATGGGAAGCACATGAGTATCAACTTGCCTGGCGACCTGAACCTGTTGTCCATGCTGAAGAGCACCCCTCGCTTCGTTACACCGTTTGTGTTGGCCGATGTAGACAGTGTCATGCCCGATGGAGCAGCGGCTAAAGTCGGTGTCAAAAAGGGTGATCGCATCGTTGCCATCAATGGTAAGCCGGTTGATTCTTGGAACGCTTTCCAAGACGAGGTGGGCGTGTTGAACGACCAACTCATGGCCGCCAAGACCTCGCAAGACAGCATGAAGATTCGAACGGCATCCATCGCGTTCATGCATCCGGGCGCCTCGAAAGCCGATACGGCGCAGGTTTTGTTGAGTAAAGATTTGCTTTTGGGCGTTGGGATGACGAGCATTTACTCGTATTATCAACCCACCAAGAAAGAATACGGCTTCTTCGAGAGCTTCCCGGCAGGTGCCAAATACGGTTGGCATGTGCTGGCAGGATATGTAGGCGACATGAAATATGTGTTTACCGCTGATGGTGCCAAGTCGTTAGGAGGCTTCGGTGCTATCGGAAGTCTGTTCCCTCCCGTATGGGATTGGCACATGTTCTGGCTCATGACGGCCTTCCTCAGCATTATTCTGGCTTTTATGAACATTCTTCCCATCCCCGCGTTGGATGGTGGACACGTACTCTTCCTGCTGTACGAGATGATTACTCGCCGCAAACCCAGTGAGACATTCATGATTCGTGCCGAATATATCGGCATTGGTATCTTACTGCTTTTGATGATCGTAGCCAACCTGAATGACGTATTGCGCTGGCTGGGAATCATCACCTACTAAGGCAATACGGCCTTAATCTATATGCGAAGAGGCAAGGTGCGCGAGATTGTTCGCACCTTGCCTCTTCGCCTTTTATGCTTATTTTGTAGGGTTCTATTCGTCACTTTACTTTCTTTCCCAAGAACATGAAAAGAAAGTAAAAGGCAACACCCGATATGAATCCGGCAATGGCGTCTATCACATAGTGGGCTTGGATGTACACCGTGGCCAGACAAAGAAACACGTAGAAGGGCACCAATAGCCAAAGTAGCTTGCGGTTGCGCGTGTGTCCAATCAACAACATGCATACCGTGGCGATGCCTACATGTGAACTTGGAAAGGCTGCCGTGGGACGTTCGCCTGCCGCTTTGGCTTCTTCCACCAAATGATAGAACAGTCCTTCTTGATAACCGGGACTAACCAAGCATTCTTGATGATAGTTGAAATAGTCGTTCACGCTTGGGAATATTCCTTTCGCCGCATTCTCCAGTCCGATGGCCTTGAAGTAGAACGTAGGTCCAACGACGGGCAATAAATCATAAATGGCATAGTAAGCGAAAAATGATGCGACGAGGACCCAGGTGCAACGTTGAAATTCTTTCTGTCGGCACACAAAGTAATAAAGAGCGGTGAGGGCTATCATTGGATAGTAAGAGGCATAGCCAAGATCAATCAGCTCGCTGAAAATGGGCGACGAAAACGCCTGGGAAAAGACCAATGCCGGCTGCATACCAAAGATGGCTTGCTCGCAACTGGCGAAAATATGGTCAAGATTGGGCAGCACCCGGTTCAACTCGTAGGTGTCTGGATACCACCATGCCAGCAGTCCCATCTGTGCGAAGATGCGGGCGGAGAGGGTCAGGCGGCAAGGCAGCAGACGGTACACTCCCCACAAAGCCAATGTCATGGCGGCCACTTGTATGCGCCCGATAATCATCGAATGTGGGTTGACCAGTTTGGTGTAGGTGAAGAATATCATCAAAAAGGTGAACCCCATGTAGGCAAACATGGCCCACTCGATAGGCAGAAGCCCGCGCTTGGGTTTCTTCTCGATGGAGAATAGTTCAGAAAAGAAGTATTTCATCAGAATGAGTTCATTAGTTTTTAGGGGCTGCTTTGCTGGAAAGCCAGTGATTCTCGCGATACCATTTAACGGTTTCTTTCACACCTTGTTCCAATTTGTAGTGTGGATGATACCCCAGCTCGTCCATGGTTGGCTCGATGTTACAGCGCCAGTTTCGTTGCCGTAGAATGTTGTATTTATCGTTGTTCAGCGCAATGGGCTTTCCCGTTTTTCTGCCTACGAGTTCACCGCACGCCGTGATAATGCGCAAGAGCCACAGCGGTGCTTTCAGGCGCACGCACCAAGGATTGCCCAACTCTTGGCGGATGAGGTCGCTGAAAGTGTCTGATTGGTATACCCCTCCATCGGTGAGGAAGTATTTGCGGCCACTCATGCCGCGGTCGATGGCCAGAAATACGGCCTGAACCACATCGAGGATGTACACGAACGTGATGTCTTGCCGACTGTATCCGGCTGCGAAATCCAGATGACGCGCAATGCTTTTAACCATCAGGAAATAATCTTTTTCGCGTGGACCGTAGATTCCTGTTGGCCGAAGAATGATGTATGGAAAGTCGTTTCCAATGGCATCGAGGTAGCGTTCGGCCTCCAGTTTGCTTTTACCATACGCCGTATTGGGTAGGGGAGTATCGTGCTCGTTGATTTCAGTAAACGGTTTCTGTTCCCTGATGGCGCCAAACACGCCCAGCGTACTGATGTAGATGAACCGCTTGATGGGCATCTTCAGTTTTAGAATGGCATTCACCAGGTGCTGGGTTCCTTCGGTGTTGACACGGTGAAAATCGTCCGGATGAACACATTTGGTGACGCCGGCGGCATGAACAACATAGTCGAACGCGTGCCCCTCGAGCTGTTGGACCAATTTCTCTTCCGACGAAAAGTCCAACTCAATGAAGTGAATGCGCTCATCCTGGAGGTATCGACGTGAACTGGATGGCCTGACAGCCGCCCAAACCTCCATACCCCGTTGTAAGGCTTCGTCTACAAGATGACTGCCGACGAACCCCGATGCACCAGTGATTAGAATGCTCATTGAAAAATTGTAATTACGCTGCAAAATTAGACAATTTTTCCGAATAATCGGTTTGTTCGGATAAAAAACGACTTCTTGCGCCACGGCTCTCTTTTGGAAGAAAGGTTGATGACGGTTAAAAACAAGTATCTGCATTTGTTTCAACAACCCATGTCAAGGGTGAAAGGAATCACCTTGTTCGCACGCAATGAACGCAATCGTTTGGACGAAAAAAGTGTATTTGCAAACGCATAACCATTCAGCTGAAAAAAACATGATATACCCCTGCATTTTAAACGCATTGACTTTGTCGGCCAAACCCATTGATATTGGAGCCCAAACCCATTGACTTTAGCGGCCAAACTCAATGAGATTGAATACCCATGTATTTTCATATCTTTGACAAACTTGTTTCTTTGTTATAATCTTTTGATAGCCAGTTGTTTGAGGTTTGCCTGCTGGATTTTCTCAAGTGAACCAGTATTGATGGTTTCAGCTGTCATCCGTCGTAAAACAAAAAAGGTGTATCAGCAATTTGACACACCTCATTTTATATGGGTTTCTTTATTCGTCAGGTTAGAAAGGCTATCCTATCTGACGCAAGAGATAGGCGCACTTTTCAGCATCCCCCGTGGTTTTGCCCTTGTCGCACGACAGCTTAACGCAATCGTGCCATTCGCGTTTCTCCGTGATTCTGCTGCGCGTAAGTTTCACGACGATGTTCATGGGTTCGGCATTCGCTACGTCACAGGTCAGAAAGGTACCCACGCCATAACTGTCTTGCATGCGTCCATCGACATATTTGTGTATCCGGATGGCCTTCTCAATGTCCAGTCCGTTGCTGTATACCACCTGTTTGGTTGCCGGGTTGATGCCCAGACTCTCATATTTCTCAATGATTTTGTCGGTCTGTTCATTCTCATCGCCACTGTCTACGCGCAGTCCTACGAACATCATCGCCATGCGCTTGGACAAGTTGTTGAAGAACACTTTGTCGCCGAAGCAGTCGTACAGATAGATGCCATTGTCGCCATCGTATACGTCACTGAACTTTTTCATCACGTTGAAGTTGCATTCAAAGACACCACTGACGTTCTCCTCAAACTGGATGAGCTGATGACTCATGGTGCCAATGGGCGTGAGGTGGTGCTTCATGGCCAGGTATACGTTGCTGGTTCCCGTGAATCGGCCCGACCAGCGGTGGTGTCCGTCCTCGTCATCGTAGCCACCTTGATCGTGCACCTCTTTCATCACGCGCAACACCATGTCGTGATGATCGAACGAGAAGCGCCGGCGCGTGCCCATGTCTCCCAGCACAAGACCATTCTTGAGAATCTCAACCGCTTTCTGTCGGGTGCGTTCAGCCTCACGTTTCGGGTCGTATGCGTCACGTTCTCCACGCAGATTGTGCATCAACTCAGACACGATGGCGAGGATAGGCATCTCCCACATGATGGCCGAATACCACTTGCCACGCACCGTAATGTCCAAATGCCCCTGCTCATCCTGTGACACGGTAACCTCGTGAGGATTGAAGCGATAGCCACGAAGGAAGGTGAAATACCATTTTGGAAGGTAATACATCTTTTCCTTCATGAACTCAATCTCCTCCGAGGTAATCATGACTTGCGGCATATAGCCCAATTGTTCTTCCACCAGAGCGGTGAACCCCTTCGGATAAACGGTGTCGTTGCGGTCAAAGAAGGTGTACTCAACCTCTGCGCGAGGATACTTCTGTAGGACGTAATATTGACAACTGAAGGTATAAGCGTCGTTGTCGGTGAGGTGACTGATAATCTGTTTCATCGTTTTTTCTTATGTTGTGTCTTTGGTAAAGATAGTGCAAGTCGAAGACAAAGAAAACTTGTTTGCTTTGTTGAGGTGCAGCCTATCTTATGCAAAGATAGTGCAAGTCGAAGACAAAGAAAACTTGTTTGCTTTGTTGAGGTGCAACCTATCTTTGGCAAAGATACGTTTTTCCTTGCAAAAATCATGTAAGTTGGTAGATTATTGATTGTTAACGAAATGTTTTTCGGATATTTTTCGGAAAACAGTACCTTTGCAAGTGGATTGTCATGGATATACTATAAAGGTATGTGTCGTGATCTATTTTCCCACTGTTCAACATTGATTTTTGATGAAACAACCCAAAATAAAAGCTTTATTTTTTGACATCGACGGCACGTTGGTGAGTTTTAAAACCCATAAGATACCCGCATCAACCACGGAAGCGCTGGAAAGAGCAAAGGAAAACGGCGTGGAAATATACATCTCTACGGGTCGTCCAACACCGCTCATCACCGTTTTGGGCGACATCGAACATTTGATAGACGGCTACATTACGTCCAATGGAGCCTACTGTTTTGCCCACAATGAGGACATTTGTCTGCACGCCATCCCCGCGAACGATGTTGAAACAATGGTGGATGAAGCCACCCGACAACATTTTTCCTGCGTGCTGGTAGGTACCAAGAACCTGTGTATTTACCAGCCAGACGAGAAGTTTCGACGCATCTTCGTGGACATGCTGCAAGTGAAAGCCTTTGAGCAAGGGGTCGCTATCGATGAGATTCTTAAAGAACCCATCCTGCAAATGAGTCCGTTCATCACGCCGCAGCAAGAAGAAACACTCATGCAAAAACTCACTGGGTGCCTCTCCGGCCGCTGGCATCCGGAGTTTACTGACGTTACGTCACGATGGGCCGACAAGGGACAGGGACTGCATGCCATGGCCCGTCACCTGGACTTCTCGGTGGAAGAGACGATGGCTTTTGGTGATGGCGGCAACGATATTTCCATCATCGGACAGGCTGCCGTTGGCGTGGCGATGGGCAATAGTGTGCCTGAATTGAAGAAAGTGGCCGACTACGTCACCACGTCGGTCGACGAAGATGGCGTGAAGAATGCGCTCGAACGATACGGCGTGATTTAAAAGCGGTACGTCCAACGACGGATTCTCGCATGCTGTTGCCTGCCTGTTCGTTTGCATCAGCATGCTGAGATGAACGGCTTCGGCTTTTCATTTTCCGCGGCTCATTCGTTTAAGGACAATGTTTTTTAACAACAAATGTAACAAATGTAACGAATGAAGTAAACAAGACAATGAACGCCAGCGTTCTGCGAATGAAACAAATCTGTCGACATGAACATGTCGCGTGTTTTTGCTAAATTCGTTATATTCGGTGAACGCTTGCGTTCATTGATTTCAAACAATT
>NZ_ADEG01000064.1 GCF_000177075.1 Hoylesella buccalis ATCC 35310 | reverse complement strand
CCTCACCCCCCGCCCCTCTCCAAAGGAGAGGGGAGTGGTTAGCTTTATTCATCATCAGCAAGTTGATGGCTGACCGTAAACAAGTTGGCTGCTGTCATTGATTGAAAAAGGTGTAGAAACGCATGGGGTATGCGTGCCTACACCTTTTTTCATTTGCTTTATTTGTCAAAACGACAGCGTTAGTATAGTTCGAACCCTGCCGTTCGATTCTTTCTCCTTATTCGTTATTTAAAACAACTTCAATACAATGGTACATGTGGGAACATGACGATATTATCATGCATCGGTACTGTGTTTGCAGGGTAAACAATTGTACATCTGCAACCAAAGAACCCGATTGACACTTACCTTATCTATTCAGCTTCCACGTCACCCCGTCTTTGGTGTCTTTCACCTCGAACCCATTTTCTGCTAAAGCATCGCGTATCTGGTCGCTCGTAGCCCAGTCTTTCTCCGCCTTGGCCTTAGCTCTGAGTGACAGAACCATGTCAACTACCTTGCCGTATGCCGCCTCGCGCGCATCGTTGTTACTTCCCTTCTCGCTCTTTAGACCAAGCAAGTCGAAGGCGAACAGCTGCATCACAGCCTTCAGTTCGGTAAGGTCTTCCGCATTGATGCTGCCTTTGTGGTCGAGCAGGGAGTTGATAGCGTGACACGCTTCAAACAAATTACTGATGACGGTTGGTGTCTGCAAGTCATCGTTCATCGCCTCATGGCACTTCTGCCGTAAAGTCACAACCAGTTGATGGGTAGCCTCATCCGATGTGGATGCTGCCTGAATGCGCTCCAAGTCGTTAATGCCGTTCATCAAACGTTCCAATCCTTTCTCACTTGCCTGTAAGGCTTTGTTCGAGAAGTCGACGGTGCTGCGGTAGTGGGCCGACAGGATGAAGAACCGAATGGTCATGGGCGAATACGCTTGCGTCAAACGATCGTGCGTGCCATGGAAGAACTGTTCGAGCGTGATGAAGTTGCCCAAACTCTTTCCCATCTTCTTTCCGTTAATGGTAATCATGTTGTTGTGCATCCAATAGCGCACCATCTGGTCGCCCTGACTGGCTACGGCTTGTGCAATCTCGCACTCGTGATGCGGGAAAACAAGATCCATTCCGCCGCCGTGAATGTCAAAGTGATTGCCCAGATACTTACGTCCCATGGCCGTACACTCACAGTGCCAACCTGGGAATCCGTCGCTCCACGGACTTGGCCAACGCATGATATGTTCGGGCATGGCACGCTTCCATAGTGCAAAATCCACTTGGTTGCGCTTCTCGTCTACACCATCCAACTCACGACTGTTATTGATGACGTCGTCTAAGTTGCGCCCCGACAGGATGCCGTAGTGATGGTCTTTGTTGTACTTCTCGATGTCGAAATAAACCGAACCGTTGCTCTCATAAGCATAACCATTGGCAAGAATCTGCTTTACCAGCTCTTCTTGCTCAATGATGTGTCCCGTGGCATGTGGCTCTATGCTGGGACGCAGCACGTTCAGCGCATCCATGGCCGCATGATATCGGTTGGTATAGAGCTGTGCAATCTCCATCGGTTCGAGCTGTTCCAAGCGAGCCTTCTTCTCTATCTTGTCATCACCCTCATCGGCATCGTGTTCCAAATGACCTACGTCCGTGATGTTACGCACATAGCGCACCTTATACCCCAGGTGCTTGAGATAACGAAAAAGAATGTCGAATGTAATGGCTGGGCGCGCATGTCCCAAGTGAGGATCGCCGTAAACTGTTGGGCCACACACATACATACCCACGTTGGGGGCATGCAGGGGTTTGAAAAGTTCCTTCTTGCGGGTCAACGTATTGTAGACAAAAAGTTTTTGTTCCATAAGTCAATCGTGTTGATATCTATTTGCAAAGTTACGACATTTCGGCAAAAGGGCAAAAGAGTGTGAAACAAAAAGACGGAAAAGAACACAGTTCTCTCGATTAAAAAGATTATTTGTTGGAAGAAATAATCATGTTCTTTTGTTTGAACAACAAATTGAACAAATGAAA
>NZ_ADEG01000065.1 GCF_000177075.1 Hoylesella buccalis ATCC 35310 | reverse complement strand
TGCTGAATTCAAGTTCCAAATGCAACGGAATTCATATTAATAATTTGTTTAAATTTTTCGTTTGGTGTGAGGTATCCAAGTCTTTTACGAGGTCTATTATTTAGATTGTTTTCAATCCATTTAATACGCTTGTTGGTTACTTCACTAAAGTCCGTACCCTTTGGGATATACTGCCTGATAAGACCGTTAGTATTTTCATTGGCACCACGCTCCCAAGAGTGGTATGGCTTACAAAAATAGAAATTAATATCTAATTTTTGTGCTATATCCTCGTGTTTTGCAAATTCTTTTCCATTATCAGCCGTTATTGTGTGTATTAAGTTTTTTACTTTTCGTAATGCCCATACTGTAATCTTTGCTACAGGGATGGCTTCTTTCCCTGATAGCTTACGTATCCATACTCTGCTTGTTGCTCTATCATTAATGGTTAGAATAGCACCTTTGTGATTCTTTCCAATAATTGTATCTATCTCTAAATCACCAAATCTTTCTTTTTGCTCTACAATTGAAGGTCGCTGATCAATCTCCACTCTATTCGGAATAAATCCTCTACCTGCGTTTTTAGAACCACGCTTTGAATATTTGCGTCCTTGCCTTCTAAGAGATTTATGAAGATCCCCACCTTGTCGTTTATCTTGCCATATCCAACAATATATAGTTTCGTGAGATACCATAGCTATATTTTCTACTTGGCTTCTGCCCACTATCTGCTCTGGGCTCAAGTCCTTTCGTAGAAGCTTTTTTACACGCTTCTTCATAGCTTGTGTAAATACCTCCTTTCGCTTCTTTTCAACCTTACGTTTATCTGCCTTTCTTTGGGCAAGATCAGGGTTGTATTTTCCACTACGACTATCGCAATTGCGTTTTATTTCTCTATAAATATTACTCCTATCAACTCCAATAGCTTCAGCTATATCTTTTTTACTCATCGGAACTTGCAACATCTTAGAAATTGCATACCTTTGCTTTTCGGTTATATGTTTACTCATCTACAACTTTTATTTCTTTGGACGGACAATAAAAACAAAGATAGTAACATTTATCCATTCAGCAGAGAACAGAGGGAATTGTCTCTCTTTTCTCTCTGAAAAAAATATTACTTATGCAGCTATTAATCCTTTTCTTTAAAAGTTGCATTTATAACTTGAACTCAAGA
>NZ_ADEG01000066.1 GCF_000177075.1 Hoylesella buccalis ATCC 35310 | reverse complement strand
CGATTTGAGTTTATTGTATATCCGTGACAAAACAGCATCAACCAAAAAACATCCGCGACTCCCCAATGAAAGAGTGCCGCGGACGTATAGAATTCATGAGCCTTCTAAACGAGAAATACTATTTTATCTCGTGCCATCCCTCATTTTGTTCTATCCCATGATACCGCACCTCCGACCAAGGTATGGGATAGTAATATTGGTTGGCTCTAAATACCCGTTCGGCAGCCTGACTCTTCAGGCCGCTGACTGTATAGGTAGTTGTACCATCTGCTAACTTGACAATCTTCATGCCCTGCAAGGGGTTGGTAGAACCGTTCAATTTATCGAACGCTGTTCCCAATCGAAGATAATCCCAATATATAGACTCCTCGAAAGCTAACTCCACACGACGCTCATGAAGTATCTGCTCAAGCGTAATGGAGGGCAAAGCGTCCATGTGTACTCTCTGTCTAACCTCGTTAACAGCCTCTAAAGCCTTGGCAGCATTTCCCACACGGAACTGTGCCTCTGCATAATCAAGTAGCGCCTCAGCGTATCTCCAAATGATATAATGCTGTTTGCTACCATATTTGCTATCACCGAAAAGCTCTGTTTTGGGGTCAAGAAACTTACGCATATAGTATCCCGTGCGTGTTACAGCAGCGTTACGACTGGTACCATATTTCGTAAGGTCAGCGCCAGGCACCTCCTTTCCCTTGTCCACAGCATAATGTATCTCAAACTCATGTTTGTTGTACGTTGAGCCATCATAAGTGATGTTGGCGTAAAAGCGATAATCACGATTAGCGTACGGATGTTGTGCGTCATAGGTCTTGCCATCTCGCATACCATATTCATCCACGTGGTTCTGAGTGGGAACATAGGCACAACTGGTTCCAGCAAAGAATGGTGAGGCAGCGTCTTCGTCGAGACGGTGTCCGAAATCATCTACAATACCGTCAGCACTGTGTTGAATCTCGTAGATAGACTCAGAACTGTTGTGGAGTCGGAAAAGTGAATTGTAGCTCTCGGCTATCTCACTTTCGGTATTGCCTGTAACTGGCATTAATGAGTAGCATCCCAAACGCATCAATTCTTCATAGGCATTAACCGCTTTTTGCATCATCTCTTTGGAACGATCAGACTTGAAGCCGTAGATGGTTTTGCCTTTGTTTTGGAACGCTGGTGACCCCACCCAGAAGTACGCTTTGGCTTTGAGCATGATAGCTGCACCTTTTGTTACACGTCCCACATTCTCTGGTTCGTTTTTCACAGCGAGTAGATTGGCAGCCTTGTCCGCCTCCGAAGCGATATAAGCCACCATCTCCTCATATGAGGAACGTGGGAATTTGCGTTGGTCATTCAACGGGTCGTACAATTCTTGAATAAGCATTGGTGCACCAAAACGACGGAGGAGTTGGTAGTAATACCATCCCCTAAAGAAGTGAGCCTCACCCAAAACACGATTTTTATGTGCTCCATCAGCTATTTCGTTTGCATTGGCTAACAGCCTATTGATGTGCTGTATCATTTCATAGTCCTTGCCCCACTCATTTAAGCCCGCAGTATTGATAGCTTCTTCTTCGCCAGCAACTTCCTCAGCGAAAATAGTACGGCTCCATTCTGTACGCGAGTAGGTGATTTGGTCGGTAAACCATCCTGTGTACGGTTTTGACATATAGCGCAAGAACCAACTTGTAGACATCATTGTGCTGAAACCGTTGGAAAGATTGTGATACCATACTAAACTGTACTCGTCCAAAAGGTTGGGGCTTGCCCAAATACTCGGCTCCGCAAGTTTATCAACAGGCGCTTCGTTAAATAGGTCGTCACAACCTGTTGTCACAAAAGTAAGCGACAAAGAGGCAAAGCCAGTCAATATATATTTACTAATTCTGTTCATAATCATAAGTTTATGTATTCCTTTTTTAGAAACCAATATTCGCATTGATACCATAAGTGCGCTGGATAGGATATCCTCGCATTGATTCGGGATCCATATACTTGAGCTTGCTCCATGTATAAAGGTTGCCACCCATCAATGATATACTAAGCGATGAGAGTTTGAGTTTGCTCAACACAGAAGAAGGCAGCGAGTAGCCAACACTGACAGATTTTAAGCGTACAAAACTGTTGTCACGCACCCAGAACGATGACTTCTTACGGTTGTTGTCTCTTGCCGTTGCCAACTTGACACGTGGGAACGAGGCGTTGGGGTTATCGGGAGTCCAACAATCTGTGAGGTGGTAATCTTGGAACTTGGGCAAGCTACCGTTTTCTAATGAGTACATCTCGCTTACGTATTGCTTGAATCCTGCCACTCCTTGGAACATGACACTCACGAAGAACCCTTTGTAGCTCGCACCCAAACGTAAACTTCCAGTGAAATCAGGATATTGTGAATCTCTGAAAGGCTTCAAGTCTTTGTCATCCAAAACGCCATCATCATTCTGATCCTTGTATTTGATATCACCAGGCTTTATCGTTTTGTTTTTGCCTTTGTACGTTCCATCTTGGTTGAGTTTCCAATTATCAATCTCTTCTTGCGTTTGGAACAAACCTAATGACTCGTACATCCATGTGGTTCCAGTGCTTTGCCCCTTTCTTCGCATGTTCTCCAATTGGTTGGATTCATCTCCCCAATCTATCACCTCATCACGCCCTAATGACAACGTGAGCGCAGCGTCATACCTAAACTTGTTGATACTGTTTCTGTGCGTGAGCGTAAGATCCCATCCCCAAGCTTTCAGCTTGCCAAAATTCATCAATGGAACACTACCATTGGTACCTGTAGAAGCGGGGTACAGATAGTCGGGAGCAGGTGTCAGCATATCCGTGCGGTAGCGAACGTAATACTCGTAAGTAAGCCCAAACCTGTTATCCCAAAACCCAAGGTCTATGCCAATGTTGTAATCACGGTTCTTTTCCCATGACAAGCGTGTGTTGGGATAGTTTCCTGTGGCCACGATTACTGCTGGTTTGAACACACCACCGACGTTGTAGCCATAGGCGGGCGAATAAATATATTTAAGCAAGTATGAGTAATCTTGCACACTTCCATCACGCCCTAACAAGCCAGTAGACAAGCGAAACTTAACGTTGCTCAACACTTTCTGCCTCCAACTCTTGAAAAACTCTTCATTAGAGAGAATCCATGATGCTGAGACCGTTGGGAAAAACGCCCAACGATGATCGGGGTGGAACTTTGCGGATCCGTCCATACGGAAGCTGAATTCAGCGAAATATCGATTAGAGAATCCGTAAGTGGCACGTCCAATCAACGATGCGCGCTGTACTTCGCTGTCAACTCCATGCAACGTTCCCGTATTGGTAGAACCAAGAACCTCGGGATATAGACCAGGCAAGTCATTGTTGGTTCCATCCATAGACTTTCGCTTATAAGATTGGTAGTTAGCTACTAATAATCCTGTAACATGGTGCTTGCCACCAAACGTGCGATCGTAATTGGCACCAAACTCTATTAAGGCGTTATCAACGAACTGGGTTCCTTGATATACACTTATTTTAGCTTTAGGATAAATAGTAGTCTTGTCCACCGTTATCTCCTTGTTTTTTTCGTTGTACAGATACAGCGTCACGGGGTTGTTATAGTTCTTGTTTAACGAGCTATTATTATCAACGGTTACCCTTCCGTAAACTGACAGTCCCTTAACCCAGGGCAATTCCCACTTCAAATTGGCCGTAACGGTGTTCATCTTGGTTGTCATTTGTTTATAACCGCCTAATCCACGCACCGATATCAAAGGGTTGGCATGACCGATACTTGCCAAATCGCCATTATCGTAGACAAACGGTTGAGTCGGGGCATAACTGTATGCTGCATCGATAGTGGTGTAGCTTGTGTTCTTATATTCTGATCGAACGCCACTCATGTCAAGTGATAGTGTCAATCCTTTGGCTAACGTGGCATCGAGCTTTGCAGCGTAATTGAAACGATCGCGTCCTACACCACTATACAATCCCACCGTATTGGTATAGGCTCCAGAAATGTAATACCTTACAAACTTGTTGCCACCAGAGAGAGATACAGCATTCGTGGTGGACGTTCCATGCGATTTCAGATAGTCGAGCAAATTGGTATCAGCATATTTATTGGGCATGGATTGTGTCCTAATTAGCTCCAATTCTTCCTCTGTGTATGGCTGAGCGTTTCTCACACCCTCCACCGCCTTGTTGTAGAGCTTGGCATATTCGTAGCTCTTCAGGAAATGAGGAAATTTCGTGGCTTCTTGGATATTAAGCTGTCCACGATAGTTCACACGCACTTTAGAGTCGCCAGAAGCGCGTTTTGTTTTGACGAGTATAACGCCATTGGCAGCACGCACACCATAAACGGCAGCGGCAGCAGCGTCCTTGAGGATGGAGATACTCTCTATATCATCAGGGTTGAGGTCGGAAAGACGCTGTTCACCCTCCGTGGTGTTCTCCGAAAAACGAGGAATACCATCTATGACCAACAATGGCGAACTGACCGCTCCCGACATGGCACGAATACGAATGGAAGCCTCTCGGGCTGCACCCGGGTCACCAGAGAGTGACATTACTTGCAAACCGGCCACCTGACCATTCAAAGCTTGGTCAAGGTTTGGGGTGGGCATGCGCAGTAGATCTTCACCCTTCACCGTCTCGATAGAGCTGGTCAGGGCCGACTTCTTCTGCGTTCCATAACCTACGACGACCAGCTCATCCAAGTTTTGAGCGTCTTCTTTCAGCTTGATGTTTAGGAGTTTGCCAAGAATAGTCTGCACAACAGTTTCTTTATATCCTAAATAAGACACGACGATGTTGTTCTTGCCCTTGGGCATCACAATCTTGAAATTGCCATCCTTGTCAGTGATCACACCCGTTTTTTCTCCCTGTGCCTTCACCGCCGCTCCTATGATAGGAGTGCCCGAGGAGTCAACAACTTTTCCTGATACGGTTATGTCTTGTGCCAATATAGGCATCGAGCATAGAGCCGACAACAGCAATGATAACAAGAAGGATTTTCTCATATTCTTACTTCTTTAATAGTTTATCTATTTGCAATATCTGGTATTCGTAATAATTGCGCGTCTTCGCATCTCCCGTCGTTCTCTTCTGCTTATACAGGGCTACCACTTTTTTCAGCTGACTAAGCATAAGTGGCTCCAGCAAGTTGGGCGACAAGGCTGGTAAGCCGTAGTTAATGCGCATGAAAGAATATTCTGCATCTGTGTGGCTGCATGGCAGAGTGGGCAGGCAAATGTTGTCATCCTTCAACTCCTCTTGGAGCAATGACAGTCCTTTCTTTTTAGAATCGTCGCCGTCCAATCCGGCACTCTTCTTGAAAAGCGAGATAATGGAAGCCTGCAAATTAATGTCAGATTCAGAAAGAGCCTTACCCTTCAATGTGTTTTGAAATATCTCATTGAAAGCGTCGTTCATATATTGTCCGAGACTATAATTCTTGGTCGGATTAACTTTATAACCCTCGCTCACCCTGAACAATGTGGTCGCGCCAAATATGCCACCAGCCAACGATTTTTGCAGCTTCATGTTTACAGTTGACGGCAAATCCAATTTAACTAACAGCGATTGCGGAGACAACCACGAGTTGTATGTGAGTGCTTGATTCACCAGCCACTTCATAGCCTTGCGTTGTGTAACCTTGTCCACGTAGGTCTTGGCACCTTTTTGGTTGTCGCCTTGTCTAATCTCATGGAAACAAACACCTCCCAAATATGGTATGACATGATGAAGGTGTCGTGAGTATTGAGACACCACCTCCTTGTACATTGCAGTCACGTCATCATAGCTCTTACCCTTCTCAAAGGTCCATTTCTCAAGGTTTTTCACGATAATCTTTAAGTTGCTGATAGCGTAATTACCAGCCTTGATATGATCATTACCCAAGTCTTCCGACTGTGCAGTGGGGTCAACTGTTCCCATAAATTGCTGAGCACCAAACTCAAACATAGGATTTCCCTTCTTCGCATCTATCCAAGCATCCAATGTTTTTTTCTCCGCCTCTGGCGTGTCAGCGTCCTTAATCAATCGATACCCCCAGTTGATGGCATAAATATCAGCTACACCCAATATGGGTGGGGTGAGTCTTACGCCACGCTCCAAGTCACCAGGCTGGGCAACGAAGTTGTTGCGAGCATAGTCCATGATACTTGGCGTAGTTCCGTATTTTTGTGTAAATGAAGGGCTACGCAACGAGTCTACAGGAAATGCGTAACTCGCACCCATGTTATGCATTAGACCAAGGGTGTGTCCCACTTCGTGGGCGGCAACGTAACGCATGGACTCTTGCATGAGGTCGTCATCAAAAACAGCTTTATGTGTGCGTGCGTCGACAGCGGCAGTTTGTACAAATCGCCAATCGTGCAACAACGACACCACATTGTGATACCATATCACATCGGCGGTCAATATCTCTCCCGTGCGTGGGTCAACATAGCTCGGCCCCATCGCATTGGCAATGTCGGTAACAGCATATTTCACGCAATTATAGCGCATGTCATCGGGGTCGAAGTTGGGATCATCCTTAGGATAATCCAAGGCCTTTACCACATTCTTGAACCCCGCAGCCTCAAAAGCCTTGTTCCAATCCTCAATACCTTGTCGAACAGTGGCACGCCATTTTTCTGGGAAAGCCGTGTCCACATAGTAAACAATTTGTTTTTTTGGTTCAACAAGTTCACCGCTATAATATTTTTCCCATTCTCCATCCTTGGGTTCCAACCGCCACCTATTAATATAGTTCTTTGTGTCTATGTTGTCTTTGTTAGAAGAGTAAATGTTTTTTTCTGTCTCGAAGAACCCCACGCGCTTGTCTTTTAGACGCATGCGCATGGGCTTATCAGGTGCCACGAACAGCGATCGGTGCATCTCCACTGTGTATGGCATGTCCTTTTCCGTCAAATTGTAAGACAGCACACTCTTAATCTCCACATTTTTAGGAAACGCTTTCACTTCAGTGATACCCGACGCATCAGAATCAAAAGTCCCTTTCAACGATTTTTTTCCTCCAAGAAGGATTGTCAGGGGATTATCTTTTTTTATCGGACTAATACATTTTTCATTGCCACCAAAGAAACTCGTCACTTCAATGAGTACGTTTTTGTCCTTGCGTCCAGCTATCTTGAATGCCTTTAAGACTGGATCTGCGAAGTTGGATTGAAACGCCACAGCTATTGGGTCGTCCTTGGATACCACGTTATCGTTTTGCACCAAGTGCATGTACACCCGCGTGCTGTCCTTGGTGAAACGCAGCAACATGGGGTTCGTAACCATCTGTCCTGCCACATAGTCACTGGTGTTGCTGGTCTTAGAGACACGATTTGACAGTATGTAGAAGTGCGAGAACACCGAATCTGGCATTTCAAAATACAACTTCCCATCCTTTTTCTGATAGGTGTTGAACATGCCTTTGAGTACCTTGGCATCCTTGATGGCTTTGTTATAATCCTCAATTCCGCCCGTTTCCTTTGGTTTGTCGGCCAACACCTTTAGCGCATCAGTCTTCTTCTTGTCTTTTTTCTTGGCAAGTGTAGGATTGGGAAACATCATTCCCATCAAAAAAAGAATAATCCAAAATTTTTTCATACTAGTTTTGTATAATGTGAATATTGTTTGCAGTACTTAAAACTCGCCGCTCTCCATCAATACATCAAACACGCAGTCACGACTAGCTCAACATACAGAGTGCGTTTCATCGGTACGGTGATTTCTCTTCTATAATTTTGCAAATATATACATTTTTAGCCTACTCTTTACATTTTCTCCAAAAAAATTGACATGGGAATCAACATTTTGATATATCGTAACAGAAATGTCGGAGTGTTGCTTTTGGAAAGTTACGCAAAAGATCAATGGAATTAAAATAGGTGGGCGAGTAGAGGCGTGATGCATCTCGGGTTTTCAATAAATGTTCAAATTTTTGGTGTTTTCAAAATATTCGTTCTAGAAAAAATATGCTCTTTTTAAATGGTGTTTAGCGCTTTTTGCACAACCGTAGGTCTGTTTTTGACCAATAACATGCAGTTTACCTTTTTATAGCATGCAGTTTGTCCCTTAAACTCAATGCTTTGGTACCCCAATCTGCATGCTTTTTCGGTCTTAAAGCATTGCTTTTGCCTGTACACAGATTTATCTATTGAGTGTAAGTTGTTGAAAAACAGACACAAAGAAAAATCGCATATTTGCGCCCAATGACCTGTTTGGTTGCAAATATGCGAGTATTTGGTGCGGTTGTCAACATATTTCGGTTGTCAACCGCTATGTTTTATTCGCTCAGTTTTCTGTTTGCGACTGCTATTTGATGCCGGTTGCCTTTTGCAGCATCATCTTTTTTGCTTCGTTTGGCCATGATATCCCTACTGCCTGAGGCATAGGCTTTCTTGTATAAAATGTTAGAGGGATATAGATGCATCTTGATTCGTGACTGATGATTCAAAACCGAAGTGGAAAATTTTCCAACCATTTTATTTTGTTACGCGCTTAGTTTGCAGTATCTTTGCAATAACTAACATTCGCCAAACTAATAATAAAGATATATGATTCTCTTCTTTAAAACCCCGCAAGAAACCATTATTGCCACCGAGATGGACCATCAACCAAGCCAAGAAGAAACCAACAAACTGTGCTGGCTCTTCGGTGGAGCAGAATGTATAGATACACCACAGCTTGACGGAATCTATGTGGGGCCGCGTCGCGAGATGGTGACACCATGGAGTACGAATGCCGTAGAGATTACCGAGAACATGAATCTGAACGGTATCATGCGTATCGAGGAATACTTCCCGGTAAGCTCCAAGGAGGCCACGCACGACCCGATGTTGCAGCGTATGTACGAGGGATTGGACCAGAAGCTGTTCACCGTAAACCGTGAGCCGGAACCTATCAGACGCGTGGAGAATCTGGAACAATATAATGAGGACGAGGGATTGGCTCTTTCACCTGAGGAGATGGCGTACCTGCACACCATAGAAAAGCAGAACGGACGACCCCTCACCGACAGCGAGATATTCGGATTCGCACAGATTAACTCGGAGCATTGTCGACACAAGATATTCAGCGGCACGTTCATCATCGACGGGGAGGAGAAGGAGTCGTCGCTCTTTGCGATGATCAAACGCACTACACAGGAGAATCCCGGCAAGATTTTGTCGGCCTACAAGGATAATGTGGCCTTCGCACAAGGCCCAGTCATCGAGCAGTTCGCACCCGCTGACCAGTCAACCAGCGACTATTTCCAGGTGGAGGACATTGAGAGCGTGATTTCACTGAAAGCCGAAACCCACAACTTCCCAACCACTGTGGAGCCGTTCAACGGTGCCGCGACGGGTACGGGAGGTGAGATTCGCGACCGTATGGGCGGTGGAGTAGGCTCTTGGCCGTTGGCCGGAACGGCGGTGTACATGACCGCCTACCCCCGATTGGAGGGCGAGTCGCGCACGTGGGAGGACATCCTGCCCGTGCGGAAGTGGCTGTATCAGACACCCGAACAAATACTCATCAAGGCCTCGAACGGTGCCAGCGACTTCGGAAACAAGTTTGGTCAACCGCTCATCTGCGGTTCGGTGCTGACGTTCGAACATCAGGAAGACGGTCAGAAGCTGGCCTACGACAAGGTTATCATGCTGGCTGGGGGCGTTGGTTACGGCAAGAAACGCGACTGTTTGAAGAAAGAACCGCAGAAAGGAAATAAGGTCGTGGTGGTTGGGGGCGACAACTACCGCATCGGTTTGGGTGGCGGAAGCGTGTCGTCCGTTGACACCGGACGCTACACCAGCGGCATTGAGCTGAACGCCATACAGCGTGCGAACCCAGAAATGCAGAAGCGCGCCTACAACTTGGTCCGCGCCTTGGTGGAGGAAAAGGAAAATCCAGTGGTGTCCATCCATGACCATGGCAGTGCCGGTCACTTGAACTGTCTGTCGGAACTCGTAGAAGACTGCGGCGGAGAGATTGATATGACCAAGCTGCCGATTGGTGACAAGACGCTCAGTGCCAAGGAAATCATCGCCAACGAGAGCCAGGAGCGCATGGGACTGCTCATCGACGAGCGGCATCTGGATCACGTCAAGGCCATCGCCGAGCGTGAGCGCGCACCGCTGTATGTGGTGGGTGAGACCACCGGTGACGCCCACTTCTCATTCGTGCAGGCTGATGGCGTGAAGCCTTTCGACCTGGATGTGGCACAGATGTTTGGACATTCGCCCAAGACCATCATGACCGATGAGACCGTGACGCGCCACTATGAGGATGTGACCTATAGCGCCGACCAGATAGACAGTTATATAAATAAGGTGTTGCAGCTGGAGGCCGTGGCGTGCAAAGACTGGCTCACCAACAAGGTAGACCGCTCGGTAACGGGCAAGATAGCACGCCAGCAGTGCCAAGGCGAAATACAATTGCCGCTCTCCGACTGTGGCGTAGTGGCCTTGGACTACCGCGGTAAGCGGGGTATCGCCACCGCTTTGGGGCATGCTCCACAAGCTGGATTGGCATCGCCAGAGGCTGGTAGCGTACTGAGTGTGGCCGAATCGCTCACCAATATCGTGTGGGCACCGCTCGAAGATGGACTGGAAGGCGTCTCATTGTCAGCCAACTGGATGTGGCCATGCCGTGCACAAAAGGGCGAAGACGCTCGTCTGTATGCCGCAGTGGAGGCCTTGAGCGACTTCTGTTGCTCGCTCCACATCAACGTACCCACGGGAAAAGACTCGCTGTCGCTTACCCAGAAATATCCAAATGGTGAGAAAATCATCTCTCCCGGAACCGTTATTGTCAGTGCTGGGGGCGAGGTGAAGGATGTCAGGAATGTGGTTTCGCCAGTCTTGGTGAACAGCAAGAACTCGTCACTCTATTACATCGATTTCTCATTCGATGACCAACGCCTCGGCGGCAGTGCTTTTGCGCAGAGCTTAGGCAAGGTGGGCAGCGACGTTCCGACGGTGAAGAACCCGGAATACTTTGCCGACTGTTTCGAGGCAATACAGACTCTCATCAACAAAGGATGGGTGATGGCTGGCCATGACATCAGTGCCGGTGGCTTGATAACCACCCTGCTGGAGATGACGTTTGCCAACCAACAGGGCGGCATCCATGTGAACTTGTACGATGTAAGCGGTGAGGACGTGGTGAAAAACCTGTTTGCCGAGAACCCAGGAGTGGTGATTCAGGTGTCTGACCTGCACAAGCATGCACTGCGTGAATACTTAGAAAGCGAGGGTATCGGCTATGCCAAGATTGGTTACCCCACGCCGAAGGAGCGCAAGATTGTTGTGAAGAAGAATGAATGGCAGCACGAGTTCGACATCGATGCCTTGCGCGAGGCATGGTATCAGACATCATACGAGCTGGATAAGCGGCAGAGTATGAACGGAATGGCCGATCAACGGCACCGCAACTACAAAGAACAGCCGCTGCAACTGCGGTTCAACGATGCCTTCATGGGCAAGCTGTCACAATACCAACTCAACGCAGACCGCCGCACACCATCAGGCATCAGGGCGGCTATCATCCGCGAGAAAGGCACCAACGGCGAGCGCGAGATGGCTTACGCCTTGTATCTGGCGGGCTTTGACGTGAAGGATGTGATGATGACTGACTTAATCAGCGGTCGCGAGACACTGGAAGACATCAATCTCATTGTGTTCTGTGGCGGTTTCTCCAACAGTGACGTGCTCGGTTCGGCCAAAGGATGGGCAGGGGCATTCCTGTACAATCCCAAGGCCAAGGAAGCACTCGACAGATTCTATGCCCGCAAAGATACGCTGTCGCTGGGCATCTGTAACGGCTGTCAGCTCATGGTTGAACTCAACTTGATCAATCCGGAACATCAGCAAAGAACCCGCATGTTGCACAACGACTCGCACAAGTTCGAGAGTGCGTTCCTTGGGTTGACCATCCCAGAGAACAATAGTGTGATGCTCGGAAGCCTCTCTGGCAGTAAGCTCGGCATTTGGGTTGCCCACGGAGAAGGTAAATTCAGCTTGCCTGAAGGGGAGGAGAACTACAACATCATTGCCAAATACAGCTACAACAGCTATCCCGGAAATCCAAATGGCAGTGACTATAGCGTGGCTGGCATCTGCTCCAAAGATGGACGACATCTGGCTATGATGCCCCATCTGGAACGCTCCATCTTCCCATGGCAGAACGCTTATTACCCCTACAAGCGACACACGGACGAGGTAACGCCATGGATAGAGGCGTTTGTGAATGCGAGAGAGTGGGTGGAAAAACAGGTGTAGTAGACGAGTTGACAAGTTAACGAGTTGACGAGTCGGCTACATAATAATAAAAGGTATTCATTCGAAAGAAAACAATCACCATTTACAGCGCATGGGCAATCAAATCAAAATACCCGACATGGCAGAGACCTCGCAGGACAACTACCGCTGGTCCACGCTCTTTAAGACATTTGTTAAGATAGGAGCGTTTACCCTTGGCGGCGGCTATGCCATGATACCAATCATTGAAGCAGAGGTGGTTGACCGGCACAAGTGGATTGACAAGGACGAGTTTCTCGACCTTATTGCCATCGCACAGAGCTGTCCTGGTGTGTTCGCCGTCAACATCAGCATCTTCATAGGCTATAAGTTGCGAGGAACGTGGGGAGCCATCTGCACCGCCATGGGTGCGTCGTTGCCCTCGTTTCTCATCATCTTGTTGATTGCTATGTTCTTCCATAGTTTCATGGATGTGCCATGGATTGCCGCCATGTTCAACGGCATTCGCCCGGCAGTGGTGGCACTCATCGCTGTTCCCACGTTCAACTTGGCCAAGAGTGCCGGCATTTCATTGGTCAATTGCTGGATACCCATCATCTCTGCCCTGCTGATATGGGCTATCGGGGTGAACCCTATTTTCATCATTATTGCCGCAGGTGTCGGTGGATACATATACGGACAATTCATCAAACCCACTGAGTAGCATGATTTATCTCTATCTTTTCCTTACGTTTTTTCAGATAGGTTTGTTTGGTTTCGGTGGCGGCTACGGCATGCTTTCGCTCATTCAGACAGAGACGGTGATACATCATCACTGGCTCAGCAGTGCCGAATTCACCAACATCGTGGCCATCAGTCAGATGACACCCGGCCCCATTGGCATCAACTCGGCCACCTATTGCGGCTATGCTGCCGTGCACAATGCGGGCTACGGCATGCCCATGGCCATCCTAGGGTCGGCCACTGCCACCTTCGCCTTGGTGCTTCCATCCCTCATCCTCATGATTCTCATTAGTAAAATGTTCATGAAATACATGAACACCGAGCCCGTACAGAATGTCTTTAGCGGACTGCGACCCGCCGTAGTGGGGTTGCTTGGCGCTGCCACCCTGCTGCTTATGAACGAAGAGAACTTTGGGTCTATGATTGAAAATCCATGGCAATTCTGGATTAGTGTGGCTCTCTTCTGCGCCACTTTCATCGGAACAAAATATATGAAGATAAATCCTATCCGGATGATATGCTACGCCGCATTCGCAGGACTCATGCTACTGTATTGAGGATATATGAGTTGACGAGTTGACAAGGTGACGAGTTTACAAGTTGATAGCATTATTTAGTTGACGAGTTGACAAGTTTACGAGTTGACAAGGTGATAGACATCCACTCGCAAACTTTTAAACTCAAAACTTGTAAGCTCAAACTTTCAGCTCGACAACCTGTCACTTGTCACCTCGTCAACTAAACCAACTATCACCTCGTCTACTTGTAAACTCGTCTACTCGTCAACTAAAAAAGAATATCCAATGAACAAACTACATGGTTTTGTAGGTGCCATAACATCTGCAACAGCCTTTGGGCTTATACCACTCTTTAGTCTTCCAGTATTAGCAACAGGTATGCCCTCCACCGCAGTGTTGGTGTATCGCTTCGCTTTTGCCTGTCTCATTATGCTTGTTGTACTGATGTATCAACGGCAAAGTCTACACCTTCACTTTGGCGAATCGCTCCGTCTCATGCTGCTATCTATCGCCTACACGGGGTCGGCAGTTTTCCTTATTGAGGGCTATCGTTATCTGTCCAGTGGCATCGCAACTGTTATTATGTTTTCATATCCTGCGTGGACCGCTCTCTTAATGATGATTTTTAGGGGTGAAAAGGCTTCGGTTACAACCTTTTCAGCCATTGGACTGGCAGTTGCAGGTGTATGTTTCTTATCAGGAATTGAGAACGGTGTAGGCAATATCTCTGTTTTGGGCATCTGCTTAGAGCTTTTGTCAGGACTGTCATACGCTATTTATATGGTTGCCTACCCTACGATGAACATACGCAACATGCCCACCATAAAAGTAAACTTTTATATTTTCTTCTTCACGATGCTGCTGCTCATGTTATACGCCATATTCACATCTGGTGGGTTGCCAGCCATTCATACGGGTACAACCCTGCTCAATCTCTTCCTCTTGGGCTTGCTTCCAACTGTAGTAAGCAACATCACCCTCATCTTGGCACTGAAGAATATCGGCAGTACTTTGGTGGCCATCCTCGGCGCTTTCGAGCCACTAACGGCCATGTGCATTGGCATTGCCGTCTTTGGGGAGCCGTTCACCACGAGCATTGCCATTGGTTTTGTCCTGATTCTGACCGCCGTTGTGCTGCTTGTCTTGAAGAAATCGCCGGCCGAAGTCCCTGCCGGACCCGTTCTACAGCACGAAAGGAGATAAGTCGGGTGTACCGACTTACCTTCCTATAGGTGTCAGCGTAAACTGGAGCCTCTTGTGTCCAAACGGCACACGGTATTCCTCCAGTGCCTCGGCTTGGCCGCTCCACGTGTCAATACCGCCTACGCCAGCCATCTCACCGTCGATGTGTAGGTTTGTAAACTTCGACTTCGGAACCTCCTGTATGTGGCGTTGTTCCTTCTCGTCACCATCGTCCAAGTCCTCAACCGTATAGTGCAAGGCCGAAGCATAGAACGGCTTGTCCGAACGAACCAGCAACCCCATGCCTTTTTCGCCAGTCTGTTTCCACCAGCGCATATCGCTCTTGGTACCCGTTTCTTGCGGGCGTATGTATGGATAGAACTGCTCGTCGGCCGTCTGCTGGTAGATGCCGAAGCGTTGAGAGAACTTCCGATCGGCATAATTTTCAATAGGTCCGCGGCCGAAATACTCGCTCTTGTCCATGTCGTATGGCAGCTGCATCACCATGCCATAGCGCAACATGCCGGGAACCTTAGCGCCAGCATCGGGAACGAGCGTCTGCGCCACCTCAACTTCTCCTGACATCTTGATGAGATATTCAATCGCCATTCGCGACTTCACGCCTGGCATGTCATAGTTCACCGTCACCAACATGGAGTTGTTGCCCAGCAGTTTGACCTTCTGCACGTTGATATTTTTCACCGTCATGGTAGGGTTTCGCCATACGCTATACTTCTTGTTGATGCCTGCTCCCATGTCATTATCCGTCACGGCACGCCAGAAACAAGGTTTTAAAACGCCGCCATCTGCCAGATAAGACACATCACCCACGACATATCTTGTCATCAAACCCGTTTGCTTGTCGAACGAGATAGACACCTGTTGGTTTTCTATCGTCACCTGCTTGTCTTTCTTCTTGCTGGTTTTCTTCAAACTTCCATACCACGCAAGTGTTTCCATCTCGGGTTCTGGGGCAGTGCTTTTTTCTAAATAATAGTCTTTTATTGGAAACTGCTGATAGGCCACCACCTGACCCTTTTGCATGAGCGGCTCGGGTTGTTTCAGCACAAAGTCTATGCTAAGCTGCACGTCCCTGCTTTGCGGGTCGGCCAACAGTGGATTCAGGTTGTACGGCAGCGTCAAGTCAGCCGTTTGTTGTGGCTGCACTTGCAGGTCGCTTACGATGCCCTTCTGCGCCTCCTTGCCATTGACGAGAACCTTCCATTGCAGGGCATAGTTACCCAAGTCGCGGAAGAAATACTCATTCCTCGCCTTTATTTTCCCCGCCTTCAAGTCAACTGGCTGTACCCAGATGTTCTGGTACTCGTAGCCCACCTCATACATGTGTGGGTTAGGAACGCGGTCAGGACTGATGAGTCCGTTGCAGTTGAAGTTGTTGTCGCTGGGATCATACTTATTGTAATCGCCTCCATAAGTATAGATTCCGCGCTTTGTGTCACGCAAGGCTTGGTCCACGAAGTCCCACACAAAGCCACCTTGAAACTTGGGATATTTGCGCACCAAGTCCCAGTACTCCTTCAAACCACCGCCCGAATTGCCCATGGCATGGTTGTACTCGCACTGTATGAGCGGCTTCTGATCCTCGGATTTCGTGGACTGTGCGTATTCTTCGCACGCTTTTTGAGAGAGGTACATGGGGCAGTACAACTCGGTATTGGGCCCCTTGATTGCCCGTTCCCAGTGTATCGGACGCGACGAGTCCACGCTCTTAATCCAATCGAATGCCGCGGTAAAGTTGGGCCCATCGGCTGTTTCATTACCCAATGACCAAATGATGATACTGGGATGGTTGTAAAACATTTCCACATTGTGCTGGTTGCGTTCCAGAATTTGTTTGGCAAACATGGGCTTTTTGGTGGGCGCGTCATTCCCGTAACCAAAACCATGTCCCTCTTGGTTGGCCTCGGCCACCACGTAAAGTCCATACTCATCGCACAGCTCATACCACTGTGGGTCGTCGGGATAGTGACAGGTGCGCACGGCATTGATGTTGAATTGCTTCATAATCTTGATGTCCTGTATCATCCGCTCACGACTCACGATGTAGCCACCGTCTGGATCCATCTCATGTCTGTTGGCACCTTTTATATAGATGGGTTGCCCGTTGACCAGCAACTGACTGTTCCTAATCTCCACTTTCCTGAACCCCACCTTCTGCGGAATCACCTCTATCACCTTTCCGCCCTTCTTCACTGTGGTGACGAGGGTGAATAGATAGGGTGTCTCGGCAGTCCAAGGCTTCACGTTCTTGATATTGAAAGCCACGTTGCCATGGCTCTGTCCCTTGAAATCCACGCTGTGCTTGCTCACGGAGATGCCGTTGGCGTTTAGCAGATCAAAGTCTACCGTGGGGTTTCCCTTCACGTCGAGGTCCACCAATAGCATTCCGTCTTGGTAGTTGTTCGTCAAGTCGGCCGTCAGCTTGATGTTACTCACCTGCACCTTTTCGTTGCGGGCATAAAGATAACTGTCGCGCGCCACGCCGCTCAGCCGCCAGAAGTCTTGGTCTTCGCTGTACGAACCGTCGCACCAACGGAAGGTTTGAAAGGCAATCAGGTTGTCGCCTTTCTTCACATAGGGCGTGATGTCGAACTCGGTGGCCACCTTCGAATCTTCGGCATAGCCCACATACATGCCGTTGACATACAGGTAGATGTTGGACGTTACGCTGCCAAAGTGGGCGATAATCTGCTTGCCGTCCCAGCTGTTGGGTATGTTGATGATGCGGCGGTAGCTGCCCACATGGTTGTTTTTCAGCGGCACTTGAGGCGGGTTGTTCTTGAAATGTCCGCGCCAAGCGAAGCCGATGTTCACGTATACCGGGTCGCCATAACCGTTGAGTTCCCATATTCCCGGCACGCTGATGGTCTTCCATGCCGCGTCGTCATAGCCGGTCTCGAAGAAGCCCGAAGGCCGCTTGTTGGGAGCTTCGGCAAAATGAAACTTCCACGTTCCATTCAGCGAGAGATAGTTGGCCGATGCCTTCCGGTCGCCGGCAAGCGCCTTCTCGGCCGACTCGTACGCGAAATAATTGGTGTGCAGCTTCAGTCTGTTCACCTCGTTCACCTGCAAGTTGTGCCACTCTGTATCGGTAGGCATGTCTTTTTGGATAACAGGCGTAAGGTCGGCACTGGCTGGTAGTGCGGACAAAATGGCCAAAGAGGCCGCGATCAACGTTTTTTTCATCAATTTGGATTTTTGGGTTAGCTGCCCACGGGGGCGATTGTTTGGTTCTGGTTGTATGTCACAAAGATAGTGTGTTTTTGGCTATTCTGCAAATTTTCTGTGTCATTCGTTGGCCCATCCATTTTCTTTCCCATCCTTGCTTTTGTTTAATATTTTGCCTGAAAAAAGCCTTTAAAATGGCACTTCCAAACTTTCAAAATAGAAAAAATCAATAGGCAGGGAGGATGCAAGATAAGGTTTACGCTGCCAAATAAATCGTATTTTTACATTAAAACAAGGCGTTTTTGGGGTAAAAAGCATCATCTTACCTGTCAATTTGCATGCTCTTTTCCTCCAAAAGCATGCAGATTGCCGCACAAAAGCAATGCTTTTGGCCGGGAAAACGTTGAAGAGAAGGTGGGATAGGGTGGTTGGCGTTTGTAAATGTTTGTGTGTTAGCTTGATACAAATTTCGCTCATTTTTAGCGTATTTGCGAACGAGTGCTCTTCTGTTTGAAAATACGCGAAGCATGAAAGACTTGTTTGTCAAGAAAAATCATCATCACCCGCCATCCTGACCTGCATTCCGCCCTTCGCCTTGTTTCCTATTTTTATGTTGGGAATCTTTGGCTTTTGTTGTGGAAAAACTTGTTGATTCGCCGCTAAATCTCTATATTTGCATTAACAAAACCATCCAAATGAGACATCATGAAAAAGTTGTTCATCGTTTTTCTTTCGTGTTTGTTTGCCAGTTCTGCCAGTGCGTTATCTAATGAGGTGTCGCCTCTGGTGCAAAAGTCAGCACCCTCATCGGGAAACAGGAGCGAGGGAAAAGAAATCTTGGGATATTTTTCGCTCGGCATGGAACAGTACGGCAGCTTCATCCAAGCGGTGGATCAGTTCAATAAAGATAAGTGTACCAACTACACGAAGAACGATTTGAGTGAGGGGAGATGCTTCAAAATAGACAATATTCCGTTTGTTTTTTACAATGGATATCCCTTGTTTTCTACCATTTGTTGCAACAATATCATGGAGAATCAGCTGGAAGATGCGGCACAATATAAAGATGAGGTGATTTCTTCTGCACCGGCCGTGAACTTCCTCAACGACTCTCTGGTTTCTTTTTTCATTGTTTCCGTCACCACCAAGACGCTCAATTACGAAGGTGAATATGGCCTTTCCATAGACCGTCTGAAAGCCGATGAACCTTATCGGGCGTTGAGGCAAACCGTTGATTCTATTGTGGTTAGCCTGACAAAGAAGTATGGTAAGCCAAGTAAAACCTTTTCCCAGCGGCTCTACAAGCCATGCTTCACTCCGTTGTTCGGTGAGAGTGGCGTGGTGGAACCTTTGTACGAATGGACCAGTGGGGCGTTGACGATATGTACGGGCATAAGAGTGGAGGGGCCGGATGGAACCTCGCGTGCCTTCGTGTCATTTGTTGATAACCGCAAGATGCGCCTGTCGTATCTCAAGAAGGCTTTTGCCAAACGCGAAGACGCATCTGACAAATCTGTTCAATGGTAAAGAAAAGAGGAGTAGAAATGGAAAATCCAACTAAGAAACAATATCCCGATTTAATGAAGGGCAAGACCCTTATGTACGTCCACGGCTTCATGTCGTCGGGCCAATCTGGCACGGTAGCTATGCTCAGGGAGCTGTTGCCCCAGGCGAACGTCGTGGCCGAAGACCTGCCAGTGCATCCCGCCGAGGCGATAGACCTGCTGAAGCAGCTGTGCCAAAGCCATAAGCCCGACCTCATCATAGGTACCTCCATGGGCGGCATGTATACCGAGATGCTCACGGGTTACGACCGTATACTGGTGAATCCGGCCTTCCAGATGGGTCTGACCATGCACGACCACGGCTTGACGGGTAAGCAGTCTTTCCATAATCCACGCAAGGATGGCGAAACTGAGGTAATCGTTACTAAGTCGTTGGTCAATGAGTACAAGTACATCACCGAGCAGTGTTTCGCCAACGTCACGCCCGAGGAGCAAAGACGGGTGTACGGACTCTTTGGCGACAAGGACCCGTTGGTACATACCTTCGACCTCTTTCGAGAACACTATCCACAGGCCATCCGTTTCCATGGTGCCCATCGAGTCACCGACAAGGTTGCCTTTCACTATCTCATTCCCGTGATTCGCTGGATTGATGACCAGCAAGAAGGACGCGAACGCCCCATCGTTTACATCGACTACGCGACGCTGCACGACAGTTACGGCAAGGCCACGTCGAGCATGCACAAGGCCTATAAGATGCTCATCGAGCGGTACCAGGTATACATCGTGGCCGCTGCGCCTACCAACAACCATGCTTATATGGGCGAGGTGCAGGCGTGGGTGGAGGAGTATCTGTCGGCTCCGGCCTACAATCGGGTAATCTTCACCAATCAATCGCAGCTGCTCTATGGCGACTATCTCATCACCCCCGAGGCGCAAGACGGCTTTATGGGAACTTGTTTGGCTTATGGAAGTGATGAGTTTAAGACGTGGGAAGAACTCATTGTGTACTTCGACCGCCTGGGTGGGCAGTAGCCAATTCTGTTATTGTAGTTTCTGTATTTGGTCGCGTGTCACATAGGTTACGCCATGAACCTTGGTCAATCGTTTGGCTGTTTTTCGCAAGCTCTTTCCATCAGGAACCTTGATAGCGAACCCGCATGATAATCGGTATTCGTGCAACACCTCACAATTCATTTTTTTGAAAGCTTTCAACAGCGGCTCTTTGCCGATGTGTGTGTCGTAGAACACCATCAAGGTATTCTTGCTGTAGCGCGTTCCTTCTGACTGTTCGGCGACCACCTTGTCAGCTGAATCTCTATTCACGGCGCAGCCAGAGCAGGTCAATACTATCATCAGAAACGATAAGCAGTGTTGGCGAATGTGCATTTGACGCACCGAATGACTTATCTTTTTTGCCATCATCCGCTGCTTAATAAGTTGTCTTGTCTTTGCTTTCCATCCACATGTCAAACGCTTTTCGTGCCTCTTCGGGCAGCAAAATCTGCATTTGTTTATGTCGATCGGCTGGTTGGAGGGCTATCTCGTGGTAGATAAAGTCGTCGTCAAACCCTATGCGTGCAGCATCCTTGCGATTGTTGGCGTAATAGATGCGGTCCAGATGAGCCCAATAGATGGCACCTAAACACATGGGACAAGGCTCGCAGGAGGTATAGATGTCGCAACCAGTGAGGTCGAACGTGCCCAGCTTGTGTGCCGCTTGCCTGATGGCATTCACCTCGGCGTGCGCTGTGGGGTCGTGGTCTAAGGTAACGGTATTGGATGCTTCGGCAATGATTTCTCCATCTTTGGCAATCACGGCACCAAAAGGTCCGCCGCCCGTGCGTACACTTTTTTCAGACAGGGCGATGGCCCTGCGCATGATATCTTGTTGGTTCATCAATAATTTGTTTTGAATAAAGAATGTTATTGTGATGACAAATATACGCAAAATGCCATGAAAAGGGGAGGGACAGTACCATATTTTTGATTATCTTTGCAACACGCGTGCAGGCCAAGCCCAAACGAAACACTTTTTAACCCACATGCTAGGACAACCCTAGAACCACGACATGCAGCAATCACAAACTTACATTACAGCCAACGAACTTTATCAGCGCGCAGCCCAAATCCTTGAGGCTGGCTCTCAGGAGGGTGCGTTGGTCAACAAAATGTTGCACGAGACGTTGGTGATGGCGTGTGCCGCAGGCTTGAGAAACACCTCCTATAGCTTTGGCGACCTCAACGCTCGCGTGGATCATCTGTGTACCCAGCGTGGCTTATCGGCAGCCGATACTCGCACCGTTCACCAGATGCGCCGCCACTCCAACTCGTCATCGACCATCTTGCCAGAAGACCTTACCTACGACGTTCGTGCGCTTTGTGTCTTCATCTCGGCAGTGTTCAGAGAGGCTGTTCCCTCTTTTTTAGTCGGCAAAATACCCGCTCGGGTTCAACAAACGCGACAAACATTGCGGTTGGACGAACGCTACATCCGTTGCATCGTGAGGCAATGGGACGAGCACTTCATCTGGGTGATGCCCGATGGGGAAACAGATGATTGTCTTTTGCAAGTAGAATATACCAGTGAGGAGCAGTTTGCCGACCTGTCGTATCTTCATGACATCTTGCGCAAGGGCATGCCGTTGAACCTCTTGGACTGTCAGGTGAGGGATCATCTGGTTACGCCACGTCGCATCATCGTCATCCCCGACTACTTGGTGGACATCAGTTCACTGGCGACATGTTTTACGGAGTATGGCCATCATCCAGCCCTCTTCACCATCAACCGCATGAAGGATAAATCCAATACGCGGCATACCATTTTGGGAAACTTTGCCGGTAGTGCGCTCGATGACATCATCCATGCGCGTGGAGAGCGTGCGTTTGACATGGCAGAGACACTGAAAGAAAATTACAGGGAGAAGGCTTTGGAATACTGTACGTGCACCGATTTAGACCCAGTGGCGTTTAAAGTGGAGGCCATGAAGCAAGTGAAGAACCTGCAGCAAATCGTTGCTGAACTGTTTAAGACCTACAATCGGGAGCGAGCCTTGCTGGAACCTTCCTTCGTATGTGAGCAGTTGGGCATACAAGGGCGTGTGGACATGATGACCACCGACTTCAGATTGCTGGTCGAACAGAAGTCGGGAAAGAATATGAATCTGGAATATGGCAGCCACAACCGGCATGGCAACCAGCACGTTGAGGCGCACTATGTGCAGGCTCTGCTGTACTATGGCGTGCTGAGATACAACTTCCGCCTGTCCGACAAGGCCACCCGCATCTTTCTGTTGTACTCGAAATATGCGTTGCCGACAGGCTTGATGGACGTCAGTAGGTTGGACATGCTCATCCATGAAGCCCTCAAGCTGCGCAATCTCATCGTGGCTGCCGATTATACAAGTGCCCTCGAGGGATTTGAAGGCATGCTGCCACAGCTCAATCCGCAAACGCTGAACACGGAGAAGACCAATACTTATTTCTACAATCGTTTCTTACTGCCGCAGATAGAGGCCATCACGGTGCCGCTGGAGCAGATGAGTAAGCTGGAGAAAGCATATTTCTGTCGTATGATGACCTTCGTGCTGAAAGAACAACTCATCTCGAAAACCGGTGCCGTTGATGGTAGTGGGCGCAGCAATGCTGACCTGTGGAACATGCCGTTGAGTGAGAAAAAGGAGATGGGGAATATCTATACCGGCCTCACCATCACGCAGAAGAAACGAACCCGCAGCCGTGGATTCGATGAAATCACGCTCGCCGTTCCTGACCAGGGCGAAGACTTCCTGCCCAATTTCAGGCGGGGCGACATGGTATATCTGTACGGCTATCATCCTGATAGTGCGCCTGACGTGCGTCGGAGTATTCTGTTCAAGGGCTTCATCATGTACGTCAAGACCGATGAGATTGCCGTTCATCTGACGGATGCACAACAGAATGATGACTTATTATATACGGTGGAAGAAGGAAAGCGGCATGCCCATCACACGCCTTTGGTGTACGCTGTGGAGCATAGTGCGTCAGATGCGGGTGGTGCGGCAGCCATACATGCTCTGCATACGTTGATGACTACCTCGAAAGAGCGGCGCGACTTGTTATTGGGGCAGCGTGAACCACGCGCCAATCACGCCCTGACGCTGTCCCGAAGCTATCATCCTGACTATGATGACGTGGTGCTGAAAGCCAAACAGGCACAAGACTACTTCCTGCTGGTGGGGCCTCCCGGCACGGGTAAGACGTCGATGGCTCTGCGCTATATGGTGCTGGAAGAGTTGGAAAACCCTGATGCCAACATTCTTCTCATGGCCTACACCAACCGTGCCGTGGATGAGATTTGTGACATGTTGTGCGAGGAAGGCCTCGATTTTATTCGCCTGGGCAACGAGTACAGCTGCGACCCACGATTCAAGAGTCATCTCTTGGGACAGGCCATTGATGACCATCCCAAGCTAAACGACTTACGACAGCGGTTCGCAGGCATGCGCCTCATTGTGAGCACTACGTCGATGATGATGAGCAAACCCTTCATCTTTTCCATCAAACATTTCAGTCTGGCACTCATTGATGAGGCCAGTCAGATATTGGAACCCAACCTTGTTGGCATTCTGTCGAGCCACGTTGCGACGGCGGGAGGCGCCAGTTTGGCCCTTGATCATCAACCCAATATCGACAAATTCATCCTCATTGGCGATTACAAACAGCTGCCCGCTGTGGTTCAGCAAGACGCATCAGAGTCGCAAGTGACCGATGCCGACTTGCAAAACATCTGTCTGACCGACTGCCGAAACTCACTCTTCGAACGACTTATCCGATGGGAAGAGCGACAAGGACGTACCGACTTCGTGGACACGCTGCGCAAACAAGGCCGCATGCATCCAGCCATTGCCGCCTTTCCCAACAAGATGTTCTATGCCAAGGAGCAGTTGCAGCCCGTTCCATTGCCACACCAGGTGGGCGAAGATATCGGTTATACGGCCGTGCCGCAGGATGAGACGGACGCCTTGTTGGTGAACCATCGGCTGCTTTACTATCCCTCTCACTTCACGCAGAGCGTGCGACTCTCTGACAAAGTGAATCCAGACGAGGCCCGAAAGGTGGCCGACTTGCTACGCCGCATCCATCGGTTGGCGAGCAAAAAGTTTGACGTACAGAAGACGGTGGGCGTGATAGTGCCTTATCGCAACCAGATAGCAATGGTTCGAAAAGAGATAGAAAAGACGGGCATCTCGCAACTCATGCAAGTGGATGTCGACACCGTGGAGCGTTATCAGGGCAGTCAACGTGACGTCATCATCTACTCTTTCACCGTGCAGAACCGCTATCAGTTGGATTTTTTCACAGCCAATAGCTTCTTGGAAGGGCATGCTTGGATAGACCGCAAGTTGAATGTAGCCTTGACGAGAGCCCGAAAACAACTAATTATGTTGGGCAATGAGGCGGTGCTGTCGGCTAATCCGCTATTCAAATTATTGATAGATAACATTTCTGTACGCCTGTGTTAACAAACTAAAATATAGTCATAATTTAATAAAAAAACAAGACAAATGTATGGTAGTTATCCAAAAACAGCTTACATTTGCTACCGAGTTCAATAAAAGATTAGCAAATCAGGATTTATTTACAAAAACAAGAAGATTTATGAAAAAGATGATTTTAACGGCAGTTGTACTGCTTTCGTCCGTAGCAACATTTGCGCAACGCGCAGTAGGAACAGTTTCTTTGAAGCCTCAGGTAGGTGTTGTGGGTGCTACCATGACCGAGTTTGAAAAGACGAAGATGAAGGTTGGCTTCACAGCTGGTGCCGAACTGGAGTATCAGGTATCTGACATTTTCAGCCTTTCTGGAGGTGTTATGTACGCACAAGAAGGCGTGAAGTTTGATACTGGCGCTGACTTCAAGATTGGAAACATGAAATTTGAGGTAAAGGATGCAAAGACCAATCTGGCCTACATCAACGTACCTGTCATGGCGAACGTATACGTTGTGCCGGGATTGGCAGTTAAATTGGGTGTTCAACCAGCATTTGCAGTGGACAAAGACGGTACCAAGGCTAAGAGCTTCGACCTCGCTATCCCAGTTGGTCTCTCCTATGAGTTCGCCAATGTCGTTATCGACGGACGTTACAATTGGGGTGTAACCAAGGTTTTCGATAATATCGATGCTAAGAACAGCGTGTTCCAGGTAACACTGGGTTACAAGTTCGACCTCTAAAATAGGCGGCAGTAACTGCTAAATTATACACTGAGGCAACCAGCAATGGTTGCCTCTTTTCGTCTGTCAGCATGCCAGCACACTTGACGTATGGACATAAAAAAAGGGGCTCCGCCGAGTCCCAATCTTTGTTAACCTTAAATCTAATACTATGAAAAACACGATGCAAAGATACAGCCGGCTAAGCATATTAGCAACTGTTTGCGCAAACAATTTGGTTTTAATGCTCGTTTCTTGATGTAAATCAATTTTGGAAGCGAATCACCCGTTATCAGAATACGTCCCAATCATTTAATAAATAATGTGAAAAAACTTGTTTATTGGAAAAGAATGTCTAACTTTGCGAAAAGTAAACAACAAAAGAGGACTTAGGAAAAGGAATTCCGACACTTTGGTAGATGTCGGAATTCTTTCTTTTATCGTCTTCACCAAAAGCAATTATTAACAAAAATACTTATAACGTTATGGCTTACATGTCACAAGAAGGCTACGACAATCTTGTAGCCGAGCTTACCCGGCTCGAATCTATTGAGCGCCCGAAGGCATCAGCTGCCATCGCAGAAGCGCGTGATAAGGGTGATTTGAGTGAGAACTCTGAATATGATGCTGCCAAAGAAGCGCAGGCACATCTCGAAGATAAAATCAACAAAATGAAACTGACCATCGCCGAGGCGAAGATTGTAGACGTGTCTCGTCTCAGTGCCGATACAGTGCAGATCTTGTCCAAAGTCGAGATGACCAACATGAAGACGAAGTCAAAAATGGTGTATACCATCGTCAGTGAGAGCGAGGCTGACCTCAAGGCGGGGAAGATATCCATCAAAACGCCTATCGCACAAGGGCTTCTGAATAAGAAAGAGGGTGATGAGGTGGATATTAAAATACCGGCCGGCACCATCAAACTACGCATTGACAAGATAACAGTTGAATAAAAAACGTTAAGACCATGGACATCTTTTCTAAAATCGCAGCTGGCGAAATTCCCAGCTACAAGTGTGCAGAGAGCGAGAAATTTTATGCCTTTTTAGACATCAGTCCGTTGCAAAAAGGACACACGTTGGTCATTCCACGTCGCGAGGTGGATTACATTTTCGATATGGAAGATGATGAGTTGGCCGAGTATCAGGTGTTCGCTAAAAAGGTAGCTGTGGCCTTGAAGCGCGCTTTTCCATGTAAAAAGGTGGCGCAAGTGGTACTGGGATTGGAAGTTCCGCATGCGCATATCCATCTCATTCCGATGAACAGCGAGGCCGATGTGAACTTTAGAAAAGAGCATTTGAAACTTTCTGAAGAAGAATTCAAGTCAATCGCAGACCGTATCTACGGCGAGTTTCAAAAACTTTAATTTGTTTTTCCAAGGCAATCGACTTGCAAGAGAATATATGTAAGGCGAGCCTTTCGCCAATCATCCTTCAATTCAACCAACAATGAAAATTGCTGTTTTTTGCTCAGCAAATGATACTATTGCCCCCGAATATTTCACATTGACCGAACAACTGGGTAAGTGGATGGCCGAGCAGGGTCATTCACTCGTGTTCGGCGGTTGCAACCTGGGCCTCATGGAGTGTGTCGCAAAGGCCGTACATGAGGCCGGTGGACAAACCATTGGTGTGGTGCCGTCTATCATAGAAGAGCGTGGAAGAGTGTCCGACTATGTTGATGTGGAGATTCCTTGCGACAACCTGAGCGACCGCAAAGAGCTGATGTTGGCGCAAAGTGATGTTTCTATCGCTCTTCCAGGCGGTGTTGGTACCTTGGATGAGATATTCTCGGTGGTAGCTGCACACAGCATTGGCTACCATCAACAACAAGTAATTCTTTACAACATCAATGGCTTTTGGGATTCACTGGTGGCTCTTTTGGACGATTTAACGGCCAAAGGCGTAATCAGGGGCGATTATCATCGGCAAATCAAGGTGGCCCATTCGTTGGAGGAAATTAAGCAATTCGTAGAGCGATGAACGGCATTCAGCCACTTTCCTATCGTGAATAGTGGCTGAAACCCGATGGGGTAGAGCCGAACCCCGAATGCACAATCGTGAACTGGCGATGTTGATGGCAGCGGTGAAGATTCGTTGTGTGTGCAACATCCACACCATCTACGCCACTACGATGATGATGAATTTTCTTGACAATCATCGTTCTTATCCTTGGCTTGAAATCCATCAACCTCACTTCTGCTTGCAAATACGCTAAATATGAGCGAGTTTTGTAATTCGTTGTGATTGAATATGTTACGCTGACTTTGTAGCTTTTCGCTCTCTATTTCTTCATCTTTCTACACCAATAGCATAGCTTTCAGGGTGCAATCTGCATGCTCTTGCGTCATAATACCAT
>NZ_ADEG01000067.1 GCF_000177075.1 Hoylesella buccalis ATCC 35310 | reverse complement strand
TTTCCAATCTGGAGCGCAAAGTGCCGAAGCGTTCTCGTATATTCATTTTTCATTGTTTTGAGTTACAAAAATAGCAAAAGGCAGAGAATCTTTCCCTGCATTTATGCTTAATCTTTTAAAAATCACATTGATAATCAGATGGTTATTATAATAACTCCTGATAGAAACATTACCCTAACATTGAAATGTGATTTAGATGCGTCCCCTCCATATTGTCTATGTCCAATGGAATGTTCCTGTATAATCGCTCCTCCATGACACCCACTTCATTGGGATTATAGGATACGAAAAGCCCAACTTCATCACCATCAACTGCTTCCACAACCGTGTCAGAGACGAGCTAAACAACGTGTTCACCCAATTGATGGTGCTACTTGCTGATCGAAGCTTAGTGACCCTTGACGTGGAATACATCGATGGGGCAAAGATAGAGGCTAAGGCAAAGTCGCTGCTTTCACCATGTTGTAGTATTTTACTCTCATCAATCATAAGCCTATCGGACAGTTAAATACGCTTTAATTTGACCAACGAATTTTTATTTACTGATATTAGCCCTCTTCTACGTAAAATTTACTTTCTTTACTCAAAGCTAAACTATCTTCAACTATAAAATCCCTTATTATTATCGGAATCAATTCTGATTGCTCCTTTAAAAAAAACTCATCATCATAGTCATATACAACCATGTGTAGTTTCCCTTTTTCCATATAGCAGTTATTGATGTTTTTAGATAAGCTTACAAATTCATCAACAACTCTACCATCATTATTTAAAACAATCCAATGGTAAAAATTTGTATCTAGTCCTGTTGGATTTTTTGTAACAGATAATAAAAAATAATAACCATTTTCACAGATAAAGACGTCGGGAGGATATTCCATATTTTCTGCCCAATTGGATAGTTTGATTGATTTTTTGATGCTCCTACTTATGTTAAACTTTCGATAATTTTTTAATGCTGATGTCTTGTTCTTTGAAAACGTAGCCAAGGAGGAGAATCTCATACTTGCATGTTTAGTTGTAGTATGAACTTCGTTGATACTTATGCCTCTACACTTTGTCTTAAAGGAACAAGAAGTTTCTATAAGACAAATGAATAGAAATGTTAGTAAATAATTTACCAGTATTTTCATTTTTTTTCTTCCTCCTGCCCAATGGTTACTATGATTTTCTTTCATCTATTTATTGGATAAACGCATAAAGGTTGTGCCACCATAGGCGGCTGTAGATTCATACTGATATGACCATTTAGGGTTTGGAGAAGGATGATCC